>DAOWIZ010000024.1 GCA_030640585.1 Thermoplasmata archaeon | reverse complement strand
TGAAGAAATGGAAACAAAACTGCCTAATTCTTTGAAGAAAACAATTGCTGAAAAACATTTGAAATTCTACACCATTAATGCAGTAAAAATCGCTGAAGAAGTAGGTCTTGGCGGACGTATCAACATGGTTATGCAAACCACGTTTTTCAAACTAGCAAATGTATTACCTGTTGACCAAGCAATAGATTATCTTAAAAAAGCAATTGAGAAAACCTATGGTAAAAAAGGACGTAACGTTGTTGAGATGAACTGGAAAGCAGTAGATGCTGCTCTCGATAAAATTGAAGAAATTAGATATCCTGAATCATGGGCAAATCTAACACCTGAAACACCCAAAGAGTCTGATGAACCGGATTTTGTTAAAAATGTGATGCAGCCAATGATTGCGCAACAAGGTGATAAACTACCTGTGAGTAAGTTTACACCTGCAGGTTTTTTCCCAACAAATACTACCAGGTATGAAAAACGAGGGGTTGCAATTAGTATACCTGAATGGCAGATAGACAGCTGTATTCAGTGTAATCAATGTGCCATGGTATGTCCACATGCAGCAATCCGACCAGTGCTTGCAAACGACAAAGAACTCAAAGACGCCCCTGAAGGCTTTGAAACTAAAAAAGCAGTAGGCAAAGATGCAGAAGGTCTATCATTTAGAATACAGGTATATCCTGAAGACTGTGTTGGTTGCGGTAACTGTGTAGATATCTGCCCATCAAAAGAAAAAGCACTTGTTATGAAACCATTTAATTCTCAGATTAACCAGATACCGTTACAACAGTATTCTGAGAAAATACCAATACGTGATGGTGGTTTTGATAAATATACTGTGAAAGGATCACAGTTTCAGCAACCATTACTTGAGTTTTCTGGTGCTTGTGCTGGTTGCGGAGAAACACCATATCTAAAGGTAATTACACAACTATTCGGTGATCGTATGATCATTGCAAATGCAACTGGCTGCTCATCTATTTGGGGGGGAAGTGCACCAGCTGTACCATTTGCAGTAAACAAAAATGGTCATGGTCCTGCATGGGCAAACAGTTTGTTTGAAGATAATGCCGAGTATGGTTTTGGTATGGTACTAGGTACACTTCAACGTAGGGCAAAACTAGCAGATCTAATTAAACAAGCAATTGATGAAAACAAGGTATTTGGTGAAGCAAAAGAAGCATTTGCAGGCTGGCTAGAAAATAAGGATGATGCAGATGGCTCAAAAGAGTATGGTGACAAGATAAAATCATTGTTGAAAAATGCCCATGATGATGAGATTTTAAATCAGATATGGGAAGATAAAACAATGCTTACCAAGAAAAGCATCTGGGCTGTTGGTGGAGACGGCTGGGCATATGACATTGGATATGGTGGTCTTGATCATGTTTTAGCGATGGGTGAGGATATAAACATCCTTGTTTTTGACACAGAAGTATATTCAAATACTGGTGGACAGGCATCTAAGGCTACGCCTATTGGTTCTGTTGCTAAATTTGCAGCAAGTGGTAAAAAAACAAAGAAAAAAGACCTAGGGCTTATCGCAATGACATATGGATATGTCTATGTTACCTCAGTTGCAATGGGTGCAAACAAAAATCAACTCATGAAAGCATTGAAAGAAGCAGAGTCTTATCCGGGACCTTCACTAATTATTGCTTATGCGCCATGTATTAACCATGGAATCAAAGCAGGTATGGGTAAATCCCAAACCGAGGAAAAACTAGCAGTTGAATGCGGATACTGGCCACTTTACAGATATGATCCAAGACTTGCACAAGAAGGAAAGAACCCATTCCAACTTGACTATAAAGAACCAAATGGGGCACTTCATGATTTCATCATGGGTGAAGTACGATACAACGTTCTAACAATGACATTCCCAGATGAAGCAAAACGCCTTCATAAGAAACTAGAGCAAAATGTAAACGCACGGTACAAAAAATACAAAGATATGGCAGAGCAATAATCTGCTCTTTTTTTCTTTCTTTATATTTTTTTTTACAAGGCCTTTTTTACCCAGTTTATATTACCATAATTTGTTGGTGCACAAGTTTTGTTAAAAAGAGCAAGAGAGATAGGAAATATTATTCGTAATTCTAAAGAAATTCATATTGTAAGCCATATCGATGCAGATGGTATAACTGCGGGGGCAATAGCACTTCAGACACTTAAAAGACTAGGTAAAGAACATTCCATTGAGTTTGTAAAACAACTTGACAATCAGGTATTAGAAAAACTGGGAAATGAAAACCATGAACTTGTCTGGTTCACAGATCTAGGGAGCAATATTAGTACAAATTATTCAGATATCAACAAGATAATCACTGATCACCATAAATGTCCGAAGAACTCAGATTATAATTTTCATTTAAACCCACATCTTTTTGGGCTGGATGGTAGCACTGAAATTAGTGGTGCGGGTACTACTTATCTAGTTTCAAAAACTATTGATAAAAACAATATGGATTTGTCAAGTCTTGCGATCGTTGGGGCATGTGGAGATCTGCAGAACAGGAGATATGGTAAATTACATGGTTTGAACCGTAAAATCCTTAGCGATGGGGAAAAAATTGGTGTGATTAGTTCAAAGATGGATATACAGTTCTTTGGTAGAGAAACCCGCCCGGTTTACAAACTATTACAATTTTCAAGTGATCCTTTAATACCAGGGATTAGTGGACGTGAATCCAGTTGTATTTCCTTTTTACAGGAAACAGGTATAAAGATGAAAGATGGGGATAACTGGAGACGATGGGTGGATCTCAGCAAAGATGAACGAAAGAAAATAATATCAAATATATCACAAATACTTCTAACAAAAGGTTTTGGACATAAAATTACAAAAAGAATAATTGGAGAAATCTACATTCTTAGCCAGGAAAAAGAAGGAACAGAACTTCATGATGTAAAAGAATATGCCACACTTCTAAACTCAACTGCACGGTATGGCCAATATGATGTAGGATTAGAAGTATGTCTAGGTGATAGGGATAAATATCTTAAAGAGGCTTTAAATCTTCTAAGAGGTCATCGACATAACCTTGTAGAAGGACTTCGATTTGCAAAAGAAGAAGGAATATTCAAAAGAGATTATCTTCAGTTTTTCCATGCAGGCACAGGGATACGTGATACAATTGTTGGAATTGTTGCAAACATGCTCCTTAACTCAGAGGAAACCAGCAATACCCTACCACTAATAGGATTTGCAGACAAAGGAAACAATGAGGTAAAAGCCTCTGCACGTGCAACACAAGAACTAGTAGATAAAGGGCTTGATCTTTCGTCAGCTATGAGAAAAGCAGCAAAACAACTAGATGGTGTTGGTGGTGGACATAACATTGCTGCAGGTGCAACTATTCCAAAAGGAAAAGAAGAAGAGTTTTTAGATATACTTGAACAAGAAATTAAAACTCAGCTTTCTTCGTCTGTTTGAGATGTCTTATATATATTTTCTACTGTTATTTCAAAGGTTAAATCTTCACCAGCTAATTCATGTAAACTATATCCTGCATCTTCAAGATCTTGTCCAAAGAAATATTCCATATACATCGACGGAATGTTGTTGTATAATCTAGGCAGGGTAAAAGTTCTATTGAATGTTATTGTGCTTTCGAATTCTTCATAGGATTTCTCTTCAGATCCTTCATATGTAACAGAAATATTTATTTTACTTCCATTGTAACTCTCAACTATGAAAGTTATGCTCATTACCTGACCATAATATTCGAAACTAAATGGATATTCTGCACCTATTTCTGGTGAACTGGTAAGCGTTACAGTATCATTATCCCAAGTAGCATTTGTTGCATCTGGGAAGATAAATATTAGTTCATCGGTTGTATACTGAACTTGCTCAATATCTTCAGTCAGATTCTCACTTTTTGTAGGTGTAAGTTTCACAGTTACTTCTTCATCTTGTATATCTATTATTTCAGTGGAGTCGCCCCATAAATAGAATGGTGGTGGTATAATGACCATTTCATTTGGATCCGTACTTGTTAAATCTCTGAAAATTGCTTGAGGCATTGTAAATTTATCGATATCTCCAACATCTATCCATTTAAGACTCATGTTTTCATCGTTGAAATCAGTAACTTCCACTGTTTGATTCATCTCAATGGCAAGCGATCCCGTAGTAAAACTATCACCAACTCCCAGCTTATTAGCACCATAGGCATCCTTTGCATCTATGTGAATAGTTTTAGTCTCACCTTCTTTCATTCCAATAATGCCATTCATAAAACCTTCTAGTAAACCTGGCGAATAAGTCTCATATCCTTCAGGGGAACCTGTATAGTTTGCTACATCTAAAAAAACATACACATTTAATGGTGTGCTACCCGTCTTGTTTTCTACATCAGAATATGAAGAGTCAAAAACAGTGTCATCATCGGTACATCTTCCGATATAACTTACATCAGCACAATCACCAATTTCAATTAATGGTTCTGCTTTGAATAATTCATCACCGTAGTTAACATATAAAAAACCAGTCAATGCTACAATTATTACAATTACTAATCCAACTAGAGCTAATTTTTCTGTTTGCATGAAACAGATTGAATAAAGTTATCATATATAAGATTAATTATATCTTTGAAAAAGATTTTTCCATGATATATCTTACAAATTTAGCTGCAAGGATAGATGTCACACCGTTGTCATATAATGGACATACTTCTACAATGTCAAATCCAACCAGATGAGAAGAAAAAAAATCAAAAATTTCAAGAACATCAAAAGGTGTAATCCCAAAAGGCTCAGGGGTACTTACCCCAGGTGCATAAGCTGGATCGATAACATCAATATCAAATGTTAGATAAATTTTTTTATTACCAAGATGTTTTTTTGTTCGTTCTAACGCTTTTTTAATTCCGTCACGCCTGATGTCAAAAGAGTCAATATGGAAAAGACCTTGTTTTTTTGCATCTATATATTCTTCTTTTTCAGCAGATCTAATACCTAAAACTGCAATATTATTTATGTCAATATGATCTGCGATGCGACGAGCTGCACACGCATGATTATATGACTCGTTTTCATATTGTTGCCTGAAATCAATATGAGCATCAAGTGACAAAACTGCAATATCCTTTTGAAACGCATGGACAATTCCTGGCGTGATAGAATGCTCACCACCAATAGCTATTGGGAATTTATTTTTTGAAAGAAGCATCGATGTGAGCTTTTTGACTTTTTCAAACATTTCACGAGGTGAATCTTTTGTTACCTCAAGATCACCATAATCATGGAATTTGATATCTCTAAGATCTATACCAGTTCTAATGTTAAATGTTTCAAAATTCCAACTTGCTTGTCTTATTTCTTTTGGTGCCTGACTAGCACCACGTCTAAAAGAAGAAGTTTTGTCATAAGGCACACCAAATATAACAAACTGAGCTTCATCAAAACTAGCTTCAGCATCAGCAAAATAATTAGGGAAATTCATATAAATCAATAGGGCGGGTTTATTGTTTTTATGCCCGTGTAATTTTTTTTCTGCCAAGGGCCTCTAAATAAGATATTTCTTTACCTGGTTCAAGTTTACCTTTATATTCTTCAGATATTTGCATTTCAAAGGTTTCATAGGTTTCAAGATCCATAAGTTGAACGTTATCACCCATAAGTGCTAGTATTTGTGCAGTTCTTTTGTCAATCATTGGAACATGCACTTTATGTTTAACAGGATGAACAACACTTCTTTTCTGGCCATCAAAAATACCTATCGCCTCAATTCGTGCCTTTGCTTCTCCGTGCTTCCCAGGTTTAGAAGTTGATATACTCATGATTTTACATGGTTCATCATCAATTATCATATATCTATTTACTCGTAGTGTTCTTACTTCTGCTAATTGTTTCATTTTTCATTCCTCAGGCATTTTATATACTACATCGTGTTCGCGAACCCTGTCTTTTACTTTGATGCCTACTGCATCACCTGCTTTAACAACTTCAACAGGGACTCTTTCTATTTGCATACTATCAATTTTTTGTTTAAAATCAGTATGTGCACCAACAACGTGGATGGTATCTCCTATTTTAAGTTCACCTGCAGTGATTTTAATGGCTGCTACACTTACGTTTGTAAAGAAATGCTCAATTATTCCTATTTTTTCTTCAACCATATCTTATTTCACCAATATTACTAATATGAAAGGATATACTTAAAAGATATCACATCGTTTTTTTAATCATTATCAACTATTTCATAAATTGCTTTTTTTCCATGTTTTACACAGATAAAAGCTTCCCATTTGGAATCCCAGCTCATAGGATTTGTACATATAGGACATGCTAGACTAGTGATTATTTCACGGTGTTGCTTTGTAACTGTTTTAAGGACTTCGGCTTTTACTTTTTTTGTTGCATCAAGTGAATCCATGACATGCACGTTTCCATCTGGTGGTAGAAATGGTGTGTTGTCTAATTGCATTCTTTTTTTACGGTATGCTTTCATTTGCTGCTTGTATTTTTCCATCATTGTTTGTCTTCGGCCCATGATATCACGCAAGTTATTTTGTTACACCTGAATAAGGCTTTTGTTTTTTAAACTCTTTCATTATATAGGTAAAAAATGAATCTAGACGAATTACAAGTTAACGATAACATAATCAATGTACTCAGAGAGCATGGAATAACAAGTTTTTATCCACCGCAGGCAGAAGCAATTCCTCATGTTTTAAATGGAGAAAACTTGGTTCTTTCTATTCCTACTGCTAGTGGAAAAAGCCTTGTTGCTTATATTGCAATGGTAAACAGATTAGTTAATGAGGGTGGTAAGGCTCTTTATGTTGTACCATTGAAGGCTCTTGCTCATGAGAAATATGAGGAACTCAAACTTTTTGAAAAACTAGGCCTCAAAGTTGGAATTTCTACTGGTGATCTTGATGATTCTGATCTGCGTCTTTTCCGTTATGATATTATTGTTTGTACATCTGAAAAAGCTGATTCTCTCCTACGACATGGTGTTAAATGGGTTGATGAGGTAAAAGTACTAGTTATTGATGAGATTCATCTTATTCATGACTCTGGGCGTGGTCCAACTCTGGAAGTAATTATTTCTCGTTTTAAAGCACTTAATCCTAAAACTCAAATTATCGCTCTTTCAGCTACGATAAAAAATGCTACTGAACTTTCTATTTGGCTTGATGGTAAACTCATTCAATCTGATTGGAGACCTGTACCACTTCGTGAGGGTGTTTGTTTTAAAAATGAGGTTAAATTTGATGATGGTAAAGTTGTAAAAGTTGAGGGAACTGAAAGTAAATCTCTTGAAAGACTTGTTGAAAACTCAGTTGTTAATAGTGGACAGGTTCTTGTTTTTGTAAATACTCGGCGGTCAACTATTAGTGTTGCAAGTAATCTAGGTACAATTATTGAAAAAAATTTGTCAAAAAAAGAAAAAGATGATTTGGAGAATCTATTAGATATTTCAAAAAAAGAAGTAACTGAGTTGACCTCTGTTGATCAAAAACTATTTTTGTGTATTAAGAAGGGTGTAGCGTTTCATAATGCTGGTCTTTCCAGCATTCAACGACGGGTTGTAGAAAAAGGGTTTAAAGATCGTATTATAAAATGTATTGTTGCAACACCTACTCTTGCCGCTGGTGTAAACATCCCTGCTAAAAGAGTTATTATTCGGGATCTCTGGCGTTATGATCCAAATTTTGGGATGTATCCAATTCCCATATTGGAGTATAAACAACAAGCAGGCCGAGCAGGTAGACCAAGATATGATAAGAGTGGTGAGGCTATCTCAATTGCTAAAAATAAGAGTCAAAAAGACCAGATTTTCAATAATTACATCCTTGCAGATACTGAACCGATTTTTTCCAAACTAGGTAGTCAAGCAGCTCTTAGAATGCATCTTCTTTCATCCATTGCTACCAACTTTATAAATGATAAGGACGGGGTTTACAAGTTCATTGATAGTACTTTTTATGCTTATCAATCAGATGTTTTTGCCCTACGCGATGACATTGACCAAGCCATTGAGTTTCTAACAGAAAATGGTTTTATTGAACAGATAAACAATGACCAGCTTATGTCTACTTTGTTTGGAAATCGGACTTCTTCTCTATATATTGATCCTTTGTCTGCTCTTAAATTGAAAGAAGCGCTTGAAACTTCTTGTAGTAAAAAAACCTCAGATTTATCTTTTCTTCATGCAGTGTGTTCCACACCTGATGTTCGTTCGTTGTATCTCAGAAAACAGGATACGTGGGTTGAGGAAAAAGCAGCAAAAAATAGTGATATGTTTCTACTTATGCCACCAAATGTTTCTAGTGAAGAATATGAATGGTTCCTTAGTGATGTCAAAACAGCATCACTTGTTGAAGACTGGATAGATGAAATACATGAGGATGGAATTGTCAACAAGTATAATGTTGGACCTGGTGATATTCATAACATTGTTGAAATGACAAGTTGGCTACTACATGCATCTCGAGAGTTTGCCCGTATGTATAATTTTGAATGTGTATCAGATATTAGTGATCTGATGTTACGTGTCCAGTATGGCTGTAAAAAGGAACTGCTTAATCTTGTATCTCTTAAGGGCATTGGACGAGTTAGAGCCCGTGCTATGTTTAATGAAGGTTTTAAAACAGTTAATGATCTTCGAGGAGTACCACTTAAACGTCTTGCTCAGATAAAAACTATCGGTGAGGGTATTGCTAAGAATATCAAAAGTCAAATAGGTGAAAGTGTTAAAGGAGAAGATAAAGAACTATCTGAGTATACTGAGTTATAAAAAAATTTGTGAATAATCATGATTAAAATTGTTGGGGCTAAGGGAAATATTCAAAACATTGATGGTTTATTAGAACAAATTCAAAGTTTTTCACAAAAAAACAATGTCTGCATCCAGGTTTTTAATGCAAACATGATCTTTGGGAAAAACCATCTTATATCAGCAGTAGAGCATGCACAACGATCAATGAAAAACAAGACAAATACTACAAACTCTCTTGGAATGGAAATACTGCTATATGCATCTGGTGAAAGACAACTGAAACTGGCAATTCCTAAGATGGGTGTAAAAACAGGAAGAGCAAAAATAGTATTAACACTTGTAAAAGAAAAAGGAGAAATTTCTGATAAAATTGTTAATGAAATGTTAAACCTTTTTTCACTTGCTCGTGATGATAGTGTTATTGATGGAGATAAAGAAACACTAAAAATTTTTGGAATTAATAAAACCGAGTTGAAAACAGTCAGCAAAAATAAATATGGGGATCTGATTCTGGAAAAGGTCGCAATGGTTGACATCATCAAATAAGCCCGCATGAGGTAGCTTGGATATCCTGAAGGCTTGCGGAGCCTTCTACTTGGGTTCGAATCCCGATGCGGGCGTAATATTATTACGCATGGTAATTTTAACATGTATTTCTTTTTGACAACCTCATAAAGATAGAAAAGTGGTATTTACCTGATGGATGTGAGAATAATCAAAAGGTAGAAACACAGGTATTTAGATTGACAGCATGGGATAAGTAAAAAATTTATTTCTCTTATAAGCAATTATAGATGCTGATCTTGCAATTTAATTATCAAAAAGGTGTTACTGTGTAACTGTACATAGTCTAAAACATCCTTTGATATTTTTAGGAGAAAAAAAGAGGGAAGAGAAATTATTTTTTCAAATATACTCTCCGAATACTCTGTTACTACTTTCATCGATGACAAATTCTCTCGATTCCAAAACACTGTAGTTATCAACTTCTATAAATGAAGTCATATTAATATGCATGCCTTCGCCATATTGTAGCCATGCTCCATATATAGACGCGTTCAAGGATTCATTGCTACCATCGTCCTTAAACAAGCGTAGATTATCTGCACCTTCAACACCAAAATCGAAAACAATTTGAAAATCCATATCTGAAGACGAAGAGGCACATTCTACTGGAATCCATCCGTCACTGCTAATATTCTTCCCAACAAAAACCTCAGCCCATCCATGAGCCTCAGGATCTAAAATATCGCTATTTCCCTCCACTACAAATCCACTTATAAACCGTGCAGGTATACCTATTGAGCGGCAGAGAGATATGTATAGAAATGAAAGATCATCACAATCCCCCATTCCTAACTGATAAGTCATATTTGCAGGTTGAACGCGGCTATCAACCGTATGTGCTTGATATGCAATATTTTGTTTAAGCCAAATAAAAAGTTCTTTCGCTATGTTAAAAGAGTTGGTGCTATTTGCCTGGTTTAATATTGCTTGAGCAGTTGATTTAATATTAGGATCATCTGGACCAATATAAACCATATTTTCTATCGACTGCTCCCGGCAATACTGGCTAAAGATGTCAGGAAAGTCGGTTTTAATTTCTTGTAACGTTAACGCCCCAGCGCCATTCAGATTAGAAACTAAAAAACTTTCAGCCTCGACACTGGCCGTTATTCCAAGTCTATAAATATTATCTCCAGTTCCACTTATATTCCAACATATTCTACTATTATTTGCCGATGTTATATTGTCATAATTGTAGTCATATAATATATCTGTAATCGTCGCTAATCCAAGGACAACTTCTGGTTTATCACAATTATATTTTATTATATACTCCCCAATGCCACTACAGTTTATCTCATACCCATAGCTAATTGTATAGCTGATTTTTGTAGTAACTTCGTAATAGGTTATAGAGAAATCATCAAAGTTAAAATTCTCTAGACATCCAGAAAGGCCCAATACGCATAAAATAAGAGTCAAACCTATAGTAATACCTTTTCTTTTGCTCATATAAACATTTCCTCTCCTCTTAAGCAATAAACCCAATGGCTGATAAAACCAGTGTTATCATAATTATTAGTAATCCTTTCTTCATCCTCATCTCCTCATTTCCAAATATATTACCTCTTTATAAACCTATACAGAAACTCTATTTTCCTCATCTGAAATACGAAGTTTTTTAAAGGGGATTTTAATGTGTATATAGTATATATGAGGTGGATATGGGATGAAAAATCAGTTATTAGTTAGTTTAGTTGTTGTCGGAGCATTAATATTTTCTTCAACTTCAGTTCTTGGAGCTGTTTCATTACCCGATAAGGTTCCAGGTATTACAACTCAAACAGCACAAAAGGATAAAGCTGCAATTGTTATGATACAATCCGTTGTAACTGGGACAGTATCATGGCCCTCTTATACCATAGAGCTGGCTGCAGATGAAAGCATTGTTGGAACATGGCAATCTACAGATGGCACCGATACCGTAATCTTCTATGCAAATGGAGAATTTGGCGGCAGTTATACCCCAACTTCATTAATTTACAGTGGAACGTATACTATCCAAGGAGATATTCTTACAATTACTTATATTACTCCAGTTGCTAATATAGTGCAATTTACATTATCTATCTCAGGAGATACACTTACGCTTGATGGCTATGCCTATACAAAGATTAGTGGTGCCACAACAGATGATGATATTGTTGCAATTGCAGAAGACTTCGTATTCGTTAGGTACACAGGGATAGATGCGACAATTGAAACAGAGGAAATCGAAACTGGAGCAAGTGGGACAGGATTCATAATATCTCCGGATGGCTATATAATTACAAATGCTCATGTAGTACTTGCTGGTGAGGATCCAATAGAGACGATTCTAATTGAGTTCATATATGCTTTTGCAGAGGGAATGTTGTCTGAAGTTTCGCAATATTATAATATCCCTCAAGAGGACCAAGAAGAGCTTGTTGAAATACTGCTCGATAAATTTTTAGATTATTTTGTGGAGAATGGTGGCGATGTCACAGATGTCGCAACAAACTACTATGTACTTAGTGGAATGGGTGCTCCTGGAGAGGACATGGCGGCAAAAAGTTGGTCAGCGGTTGTGAAAAAACAGGGTACAGCATATACTGAAGTTGAAGGAGAAAGCAGCTGGGGAAAAGATATAGCTATCATCAAAGTTGACGAAACCGGTCTTCCGACAGTTATTTTAGGAGATTCAAGCAAAGTTCAGGTTGGAGACACTGCATTTATTATCGGCTATCCTACCATAGGTTTAGTAGAAGAATTTTTCCAGCCAGAGGCGGCACTTGAACCAACGGTTACACAAGGTGTGATAAGCGCAAAGAAAACACTAAAAACAGGGATTGAAGCAATTCAGACTGATGCAGCAATAAACCATGGAAACAGTGGAGGCCCAGCGTATAATGATGATGGCGAAGTAATTGGTATTGCTACATTTGGAGCAGGACCCGAAACAGGAGTAGCCAATATAATGTTCTTGATGCCAATAAATCTTGCAAAAGAATTCATGAACGAACTGAATGTTGAGAATGAACACAGTATCCTTGACACCAAATATGCTCAAGCACTAAATGCATTTTGGAGCAGGGATTGTTATACAACAATTGACAAAATGAATGAAGTTCTTGCTTTATATCCTGACCATCCTTATGCACAAGAATATATCGCTGAATGCGAACGTGCTATAGCAGCAGGAGAAGTATCGAAAACACCTGGTTTTGAACTCATCCTTGTTGTCTGTGCAATAGCATTGGTTTTGTTCTGGAAACGAAAAAGATAATCGGTTTTTACATTGATTTATTCAAAGAATAAGTAGAGTTAAAAAAACTTATTTTATGAATGTTTAACATGACAAATGCCCAAATCACTTTAATTTTTATATATTCGCAGTAGGTAGATAGGTCGTAGATAAAAATAGTCATCAACTAGATTTTCAAATTTTAGAATATATTTATTGCATATCACTACCCAAATCTGCCATTAAAAGAGTACGTATGCTGGGCTCATTTCAATCCACATCACACCATCAAGTTTAGCGATATCATATATCTTATTAGGTTCAACAGAAACACGGATTATATCTGAGTAATCAGTGACGATATCACAATTCAGTTGTTTGAGTTTACTCTTCAAAGTATCTTTTCCCACATCAAAATAAAGCACATTAACAGTTACTTTATTTTCAGAATCCATGGCCTCTTTCACAGTTGAAGCAATACGATAAGCAGGATGATACAAACCAACCCATCGGATAAAAGAAAAAATCTCTACTTTCTGGCATAAAGATGCTAGTGACCAAATCAAAGTATGTGGAACCTATTAATCGTTGTTAAATCCCCACGAATACTTGGAGCAGCTGAGATTGTGAAGTCAACAGAAGAAGTCGAGGACGGCAAACAGAAAAAACTAATTATTTATTATAGTGGAATGTTGGATCTCCAAAAATAATTTGATCGCCCTTGGTATCATATATATCTCCAATCATAGCTTCTGCAAGAGTTTTTCCCATTGCAAGATCGGGCATCGCATTTATAATGAAATTTTTTCGACTTGCCACAGGGTCACTGGGATCCCCTGTTGGCTGTCCTGGGAAACCTAGCACCATCACTCGAAGGTAGAGGCTGGTTAATATCTTTGATCCATACCATGATGGATGATACTCTGTGCCGTAAGGGTCGTCGGTGCTATAATCTAATTCATCGTTACCAAAAGAGGAGATGTTAACATACCAATCATTAACCGAGCAACCACCAGCCGTAAATAATGGAGTATCTAGATTATCAAGATCATCCGCATAAAAAGAACCTTTTCCAACAAGAGTGCTGCTAGGACACGAATGCCCAAAGATGTTATACATCATCCAAGATTTGTTCAACGATTCCTGAACTTCTGAATCAGTCGCGTTCTCTTTGTAAAATAAGTTACCATAATTATCCAAGGTTTGATATACTTTCAATCCTTGTTCCGTTAGAGGATCTCCTCTAAATACAACTATATCATTTGAATAAATCTTGTCTCTGTTCATGCTAAACTTATTAAAAACGAATGCAATCTGGGACGATTTTGTTTGGTACTCCAATGAATGGGTAGGGTAAATAAGAGATATACAAATATCCATCCTCTGATACTCTCCTGAAACTGTTTGAGTTGTCCACCAAGGTAATGTGCTGGGACCTTCTTTATACTTTATTTCTACATCACCGCCCAATGCCGTATCTATATCTTCTCCAACCATTATACAGGCCTTGATATTTTCTGTTTCGTAATATCCTTCTATTATTTCATCGATTTCTTGAAAATCATTTATTTCTGGAGTCACGGTTACAATCTTGGTATCCCATCCAATATCTTCTTTGACAGCATCTATGTATCTATTAATTGCATTTTTAATTTCAATATCATCTGCATATTGAGGTGATAAAAATATTAGCATGTCAAGTAGACTTTCATTTATTAATTCTGTAACAGTAACAGGTTTCGTTATTGAATCAGTATCGCCATCATCACCCGTTACTGTAAGTATTACTGAATATTCTCCAGAAGATCCATATTTGTGTGTTGGATTCTCATCATAGGAAATGTTTCCATCACCAAAATCCCATGTCCAGTTTACGATTTGTCCATCAGGATCTGTTGAATTATCTGTGAAGGTTATCATCTTGTTAACTGTTATACTTTCTTTGGGGGAGTATGTAAAGCCTGCTACTGGTAGCTTATTTTCTAGTGGTTGTTTTTCTACACAGCCACTAATCAAAACTGCACCTAGCATCAAACTTATTCCAGTTATCCATAATTTTTTATTCAATCTCATAAGTCATCTATCCTAATGTTATCATTAAAAGTATATAAAAGCCTAGAAAACGTTCGGGAAAAACCAAACGACTGCTCCTATTGATTCTTCAAAAAATTATTTTCCTCCTTATCAATAGGAATACTTTCACTGACCTCACAACAGGGTTTATAAGGAGAGAATGCATTATAATTTTGCAATTATAATTTAGGATAAATATAATCTAGAATGTAAAGATAATTGACCAAAGGAAGCAGTAACTTCCTCTGGTCTGGAGTCTGATAAAATGACTATCAAACCCCGAGGACAAATAGAAGGAAG
>DAOWIZ010000053.1 GCA_030640585.1 Thermoplasmata archaeon | reverse complement strand
GTTTACAAAACCAAGCATATGATTGATCTTGCCGATACTGTAATGGATCTTAGATTACCTGTTTTATTGGTTGTACCAAAAATCAGACATTACTCCTTGTTGAAAGAGACAAAAGGTTTGAAAGAGAAATTAAAAGATGATGAAGAACGAGATGCGTTTTTCATGGGGCTTGGCGATATTGTAATGCCAGGTATTCTTGCAGCCTCTGTATATTTTAACGCATCTGATGGCCTACTCATATCGTTATCTGTTATAGCTGGTACACTCGTTGGCTTTGCAATTCTTATGACATTTGTAATAAAAGGTAAACCTCAAGCTGGTCTTCCTCTTCTGTGTAGTGGAGCAATAGCAGGATATTTAATATCAAGTTATTTGTTGTTTGGAAAACTAGTTGGTCTTACTCTACCATCCTTTTAAAAAAAATTTGTTAATATTTGGTTTTAAAACCACAGTTTTCACACCATATCTTATGATCAAAATAGTTCAAACGGTTTTTGCATTTCGGGCAAACAACTTTGTCTAGGAAATGTTCAACCCAGATATCACGTACTTGTGGAACTGTTTCATTTTCAATTTTTAAAAACATCTCTTTGAGTTCAGGTGTATCTGCAAGTTTCTTCAATGTTGAAAAATCAATTTTCTGTAGATGTTGGGCTGCAAATGAGTCATAATATATTGTCTCCCCTTTCTTTGTATGTGTCTGTTTACCTCTTATAAGAATCGCTGCGAGTACTGCCCCACCAATTAGTCCACCAATATGTGCAAAATGAGCAGTGTGTCCTTGTCCTCCAAGATAAACAAAAATTGTTTCCATCGCTGCAAAAAGCAATACGGCATACATTACCTTAACACGGCGAATAATCATTATTATGCCTAGTGGGATGGGCATTGCTACTTCATCTCGCGGATATGCTACTGCAAAGGCACCCATAATTCCAAATATTGCTCCAGAAGCGCCAATTAATGGAATTTTTAATTCTAATTCATTGGTATATGTGGCAAATGCCATCAACGAATGAACTAATGTGCCACAAACACCGGCTATTAGATAAATTACAATAAATTTCTTCCATCCTACTCTTTGTTCAAATGGTATGCCTATGAAGAAAAACACTAGCATATTGCCAAGAATGTGAGGAAAACCACCGTGTATGAACATTGAGGTAAACAAGGTATAAAGCTGAGGTGAAAGTTCCAGTGAAAGATAAATGGGTTTAAATCCTAATTCTTCGTAGATTGTGTATTGGGAGATCATTGTTATAACAAAAATAATAAAATTTGCAAATATCAATGCATATGCCATCATCCATTTTTTAAGATATGCTAAAACTAAAGCTCCAATCATTATACAAATAGCAACTATTGAAACAATTTCAAGAGGTAGTGCTATGCCCATTTTCTTTTTCTCCAATCACGTGCAATAAGTGCAAATGTCATAGTGAATATTGCACCTATATAAATAGTGTTTTTGTTTTGTTCTATTGAACCACTTATTCCAGAGTTTTGTTTTTTTAAACCACTTAGATTCCAGTCATAAAAGAAAACCTCTGTATAGTATTGTGCTACTTCTTCATTTTTAATAATTATACCTGCTTCACGGTTACGGGTAACAGAATTCTCGTTCCAATTAATACTACTTATCAATACTGAGTTGTTATCAACTATCATTCCTTTGTTATGGATATTGCTAAAAATTGACCAATTTGTATAGATAAACTTTACTTCTATATCGTTCTCCTCAAAATATGTTTTTGTCAGATTACATTTTTCATTAGATGACTCATAACGTGGGTTGTAATTCATTATAACCTTGATATCTATTCCTTGTTTTGCTTTGTTTATTAGTTTTTCTACAAAAGGATTAACCTGATCTTTCCAATCCCTATATATGTATAGTTGTTGGATGTAAATGCTTTCAGTTGCTGAGTCTATCATGTTACATATCGACTGATAACTTGTATCCGGTGAGAACACGGGTATTGCAGAAAAATTTCCTTTATATGTCACCGGCTCAAAACTAGGTTCATACCATCCATATGGAATTGTTTCATCCATGAAAAAATCAGATGGAACAGCAAAATCCATCATATCAAAACTGTAACTATCACAACGATTTGGGTTCCAATCATCAAAGAAAACATTGAGGAAATACGCAGCAACATTTTCACTTTTTACAACGATTCCCCATTCACGATTACCATAACTTGTATCTTTTGGTATACCTGTTTTAGCCCAGTTACAGCTTTCTACAATCACAGTTTCATTGTCTATTATAAGATATTTTCCATGATCAAAGGTGTACCGATTATAGATGCTGTTTTCACCATCACTTACGATGAGTCTGATGTTTCCTCCATATGTTGCTATTCTGTTTAGTATGTATTTTTCTTTATCTGGTATTCCACCTACTGGTGATCCCTCAAGGAATATGTTTACAGACACATTTCTCTTTAAAGCCGATATAAGTTCATCGCAGAGAAACGGGTTTGTAAACTCATAGATGTTGAAATAAATAGACTCATTGGCTTTTCGTAATTCATTTACTATGGTTTGAAAGCTACAATCTGGAGAGGCAAAGGTGGTAATTTCACCATAGAATGAGATATCAACATAAGGGAAATCTGATTGTCCAATGCCATATCTTCTTGGATGATCCCAGTCATTTGATGTATTAGTATCAACTGGTAGGCCATATTGATCAAAATTTCTTTTTAATATAACTCCAGATCCAGAACTTGAAATAGAAGGACCATTCCAACAACCAATATCATATTCTTTTCCATAAACAACCAGGTCAATTGTATGGTTGTAACAATCTTTTAACGCTATCATACCGCCGTTATTGCTCATGGTGAACTGTTTTGGTGCAAACATCTGAGGAATATTTTTATCAGAATCCACTAAGTATTCAAAATCTGCTGTTTTCCCTGTCTCCCAACTATATGCACTAGCATTTTGTGTTATATAAAAACAAGTTTCAGATGATAGTGTTGTATTATCTGGAAAAACAATTTTTGTCTGATCAACAATGGTTTTCAGAGGTTTATTTGTTAGATACCAACCAGATAAATCAACTGTTGTATTCGTAGGATTATATATTGCAATATATTCATTATTAACACTTGTGTGTGTATGATAATAAACCTCGGTTATCTTGATGTTTTTACCGCTTTTAGTTGGATGTGTATCATATATCATAATATCTGCTGAGAGTTGATTGTTTGTTTCATCCAGTTCATCAATATTGTTTTCTTCATCAACGATTACAAATATTGTATGATCTCCTGGTGCTGCATCTTTTGTATCCCATTCAACAGAAGGATATTTCTGATATTTTGTTACCGACTCATAGTTTTTACTACCAATAAAATAATCCATGTCAGTTTTGTCATAATAAAATTTGACATTGACATCTGTTGCGTTTTCGTTTCCCCAGTTTTTAAGAAATGCCTTAATTTTGATTATTTCTCCATGGCCAAAAACAGTGCTCTGATTTTTACTTTCATCATAAATTTTAATGGTTTTAATTGTTAAATCAGGTCCTAGAATTTCAAAACCTATTGTTATTTCATCAGATTCTCCAAGGTCTTTTTCAGAGGTTACAGAAATTGTTATACTACTAGTAATATATTCATTTATTTCAGGTGGAACAACATGTAAGTTGACATTTTTTGTAGATTTAGGATTAAGAGATATTTTTTCTTGGTCTAGTGTTGCTTCCCAGTTGTTAGATGTTTGGTCAACTGATATGGTTATATTATCATTGAAGTCACCTGTGTTTTCAATTGTAAGAGGGATATCAATTGTATTGTGCAGTTTAACAAAATAAAAAGAGTCTGGGCTGCTTATATCAACTTCATATTTCCCAGATTTTATTGTTACATTTGCAATGGTATGCATCTCTTTGCCCTTTTCATCAAGAAATTTTATAGTATTTTCAGAACTAACTGGGGATGTTATTTTGTAGTACCCAGGTTTTGAAATTAGTCCTTCATCTATTTCATTGTTTTCTGTAACATAAATACCTGTAATCGTGCCTGTACGGTTTTCAACAATGATAGTTTTGTTTTGTAAAATTGTATTGTTTTCCTTAGCTATTCCTAAGACACATCCTCCCGTTGTACCATTTGACGTGGATTCATCCATATCAAGAAGGTAAACTTTTTTTAAGATTTCATGCGAGATATCATCTTTTTTTATTTTTACGTGTAGATATACTGTATTGTTATTCTCAATGTTTTTTTGGTAATCTTGGTAGTCTTTTTTGAATCTGAGATAAAGCCAATTAGTCCAGTTTCCATGTTCATCGGTCGTTATATTGAAAACATAATAATATGACCATTTCCAGGTGGTTCCATTCCATGTCTGGGTTGCAGGATATACACCAGAAGGAAATCCTACGATGTATGATTTTAATTGATAGCTTTCATTTGATGTGAGATTACTTATATTTGCTTTAATGGCAAAAGGCACACTATATTCTTCATCATGTTGTATTTTTGGTATATATAGTGGATATAACTCTATGTCCAAATTCAACTTGTTCTTGCTGCCTGGTGTGGGTGTGATTCCATCATAAAAATCAATACTGGGATTATTTGTGTCTACATCATTATATCTAGATAATGTATCTCCTTTTGGAACAGTTGAAGCAGCATTTTCAGATCCTTCATCGCCACCGTTTCCATACCACATCTTATCTATTTCTATACCACTGGAATTAAAGAGATGTATGTCATCTCCAGTATTTGCTAACTTTAATCCTGCGCTTATTTTAATCATCGTTGAAACATTTTCAGTAGTGTTATCGAGTTCATAATCTGGATAGAATCCATATGTGTTGAAAAAAGCGGTTCCGTTATACGCAATAACGATATACTTTCTCTCTCCAATTGTTGCATTGCTCGGGAACTGATAAGACCCCTCTCCTCCTGAGCTCGTATAATTTGGGTCATCTGTAAGATAAAAGTTTCCAATATGAACTGGTTTGTCATGCATATTATAGAGCTCAATCCATTCGTTATCTGGCTCTTCTCCATTTGGTGCATACATGACTTCATTTATCAATATCTGTGGAGGGCTTTCTGCTTCAACTGTTTGATTAATAGATAATAATAAAATAAACAAGATAATAAAGAACATCGACGAAATACCCCCATATCTATTAAATTTCAAACATTTTCCTCCAATTTTATAGAGGGCGGGGAGGGATTTGAACCCCCGTATGCGGATCTGCAGTCCGCCACATAACCACTTTGTTACCCGCCCGTATGTGTTGGTTATGTGGCAAAGGATGGTTATGTGTCCTTAAGCGTAACCG
Organism: Thermoplasmata archaeon; assembly: GCA_030640585.1. Lineage (GTDB taxonomy): Archaea > Thermoplasmatota > E2 > DHVEG-1 > DHVEG-1 > DAOWIZ01. Next base: position 853 of record DAOWIZ010000053.1, on the reverse strand, counting down.
ATAAATTCAATTTCCAGTTTTAATTGTTTTGGTTGTGGGGTAGTTTGCAATATCTGGCAAGTTTTTCAAACAAATATTGCCCCTACAAATTAATTTTTTTCAATATTTTTTAAAAAAAATATAGGGGTAAAAGTTCCCATAATAAGAAAAGAATATATATGGTTGGTTGGATTGAGACTTTTAGGCGAGGTAAAAATGACAGACGGTAATTGTTTAAAATGTGGCACTAAAATTCCAAAAGGAGCAAAGTTTTGCCCGAGTTGTGGTACAGTAAAAGCTGTAGAAACATCCCAACTAGTGCAACCTCAGCCAGTTCAGCCCCAACCAGTTCAACCTCAACCAATACAAAGTCCGTCCCGACCAATGTATGAAACGCTTGGACCGCTGTTCTCAAAAAATCTTATCATTATGGGGGTATTACTTGGAATCCTGCTCGCATGGGTAGGAACTATCATTGGGATATTTGCTGGGGGTACTGTGACATTTGGGGCTGGGACATTTAGTACCGGAGGTGCACTTACAAACGCAGGTCTAGTCCTAAACTCCCTAGGATTTGTCTTCATAGGTCTATTTCTGACGGGGGGAGGGATCATAAACAAGGACATCGATAAATTCGTGAGACTTGGGATGATTGTCGGTGGTGCAATTACGATTGGTATGGGTCTTTAGGGCAGTAATCTCAATTACTTAAGTATAGTAATCGAAATGGCGAAGTATTCACTAAATTAATCGATATCAACTCAATATAAAGCAAATGGTAACATCTATTTCCGGCAAAACACCTCTTCTTTTCTCCTTTTTTAAAAGAGATACTTAACAAATAGGTTTTTAGGGTACAGCACAGAGTATCTTT
>DAOWIZ010000076.1 GCA_030640585.1 Thermoplasmata archaeon | reverse complement strand
ATTTACCTATAGAAGAATGCATTCTTCCGGGGAGTGCTGCTTGTTCAGGTTGCCCTGCTACAATGGCTATTCGTATTGTTTTTAATGCCATTGGTAAAAACATGATCATGGTTGTCCCTGCATGCTGCACAGCAGTCATCGAAAGTATCTATCCAAATACCTCATTTGATATTCCTGTGATGAACATAGCTTTTGAAGCAGCTGCTGCTGGTGCAACTGGTGTAGAAGCAGCATTACGGCAACAAGGTAAAGGTGATACTACAGTTGTTGCATGGGCAGGCGATGGTGGAACTTATGATATTGGTATTCAAGCGCTTTCCGGTGCTCTTGAACGACAGACTAATTTCATCTATATCTGTTACAACAACCAGATATACTCAAACACAGGCATACAACGAAGTGGTGCTACACCATATGGTGCATGGACCACAACAACAGTTGGTGGTAAAACAGAGTTTAGAAAAGAAATGGGCGAGATAATCCAGGCACATCACATACCCTACTCGGCACAAGCATGTGTAAGCTACCCTGAAGATTTGTATAACAAAGTTAAGAAAGCTAAAAGCATCAAGGGCCCAAAATATATTGAAATTATGGCACCTTGTCCGCCTGGTTGGCGTTTTGGTATGGACAAAACCGTTGACATGGGCATACAGGCAGTAGAAACAGGTGCATGGGTATTGTATGAATGTGAAAATGGTAAAATGGTTTTTAATGGTAAAAGCAAACTCATCCTTGAAAAAAAGATACAGAGAAAACCAATTGAGGATTGGATTGTGCAACAAGGCAGGTTTAAACACATTTTTAAACCAAAAAAAGATGTTAAGAAGATAAAAGCCATGGAAGATCACATGGATCAGACATGGGAAAGATACCGAGAAAACTATCTATAAAGAATATACTTGGAGTGTAAAAAATGGAGGTTGTAATTAATGCTTGCAAAGGAAATGGTGAAACAGAGCCTCCCCCTACTAATATTCTGCGGAATAGGCGGAATACTAGCAGGTAGCACACTTGGTGTAATGGCAGATCTTTTAGAACAAATTCCTGGTCTTATTGTTGTAATTCCCGCAATTATTGCTATGCGAGGTAACATTAGTACTGCTTTTGGAAGTCGACTTGGCTCAGCATACCATCTTGGTGTAATTGATGCAGATAATATGTGGAATGAGGAACTAAAACAAAACATCATAGGTTCACTTGTTCTAAGTTTTATAATATCTATTCTTATTGGAATACTTGCATATTTTTCATCAGTTTTATTAGGTGTAACTCCAGATCTTTTAATGCTGATTACAATTGTAATTCTTGCAGGAATAATTTCTGCAATTATTCTAACCATTATGACAGTTATAATCATTTATCTAGTGTTCAAACGTGGATATGACCCTGATAACATTACAGGTCCTGCACTTGCAACATTTGGTGATATTGTCACAATGCTATGCATTTTTGGAAGCGCAAGTCTAGTTGTGGGAGTGATGCTGTGATATATGACTGGAAAAAAATAGTCAAACATGGTATTCCGCTATTAACACTGTGTGTGTTTATCGAAATTATTGCAGGCCAAATACTTCAAGGTGGACAAGACATGCTCATTAAACTACCTATTTTCCTTATTTCAATTCCTGTGATAAATGGTGTTGGTGGAAACATTGGTAGCGTCCTTGGTGCACGTCTTGCATCAGGGCTACATGTAGGTTATATCAGCCTTGATATTAGTGATAAAAAAATGCATGAAAACCTAATAACATCAATTGTAATTGGAATAACGGTATATTTTGTACTTGCGATAATTATTTATTTTACCGCGTCATTTGGTAATACACAGACGGAGAATATGATCGGTTTGATTGAGTTTGTATCTATTGTACTTGGAGCAGGCATTTTGCTTGTTTGTGTTATTTCACTTGTAAGTGTTTTTACTGCTTTTTGGTCTTTTAAAAAAGGTCTTGACCCGGATGACACAGTAGCACCAGTTGTTACAACCGTTGGTGATACACTTGGAATTACGTTTTTGTTTTTACTTATTGGAGTAGTAGGAATATGAAGGAAAAGAAATATCATAGTATATTAGGAAGGCTTCAAAGAACACCGAAAGAAAAATGGAAAAAAGAAGAATTTACTGAGCTCGAATATGAACCCGTGACAGTGAAGGATTTAATGACTGAGATGAAAGATATCTCAGAACTCATCATAGATCTTGCTTATTCTGCTGTTCTTTTTGACAATGAGGAAATTGCTGAGGAAGTAAAATATCTTGATGTACGTATGGACAAACTGAACTATGATATCCGTATGATGGCAATGATGGCAGCCCGAACTAAAGAAGATGCTGAGCAACTAGCAGGTATATTACAGGTTGCTGAAGCTGCAGAGAGCATTTCAAATGTCGCTGCCGATATTGTAAAAATGTTAGAGGATAAAACCAGGCCAATTGTACCTAAAATTCTAAACAAGGCTGATGAAAAACTTTTTAGAACTAAGGTTTCAAAAAACTCAAAAGCTTGTACACGAGAAATCGGTGGTCTTAAAGTTGAGTCTGAGACAGGTATGAGAATTATAGCTATACGCCGAGGAGACTGCTGGATTTACAATCCACGTGCAGATTCAAAAATAATGGCTGATGACTGGCTTATTGTTCGTGGGACAGACGAAGGTTATAATGAGCTCAATAAGTTTTTGAAAGGAGAACTGGAGGTGCTGGATTGAAAGAAAAAACAGCAGAAGATATGGTACTTGAAATCAAAGATAAATCAGAGCTCATGGTAGATCTTGCATATTCCTCCCTTTTGTATGATAATAAAACAATTGCTAAAGAAGTATATGATCTTGAAAACCTAATCGATAATCTTTATCAAAAATTACAAAGAGGTTCTTTAGAAGCAGTTCAAAAAGGAGATCTCTCCGTTGATGATGCGCTTACACTTATGAAACTTGCTCATGCAGGTGAACAAATTGCTGATGCAGCTCAGGAGATAGCTGATGTGGAATTACGTGATGTTGAACTTCATCCTATTTTAAAGATGAGTATTCGTGAATCAGATGTAGTATTTACCAGGACACAAGTCAAAGAACAATCTGTACTATGTAATAAAACACTTGGAGAACTAAAACTTGGTAGTGAAACAGGTATGCTTGTTATAGCTATGAGGCATAAAAACAAATGGTTGTATGGCCCTAATAAAAATACAAAAATTGATCCAGGTGACATTCTTTTTGCAAAGGGACCTGAAGACGGCGAGAAACATTTAATAGAGTTGGCAACTGGAAAAACCAAAGAAATTTAAAGCCGATATACTTTTATTTGTATCAATATATAGATATAATACGAAATATTTAAATAGCCCACCTGAATTACTGGCGGATTAGAAGTATTTGGATGAGACATCTACAACCCCTTAATATTCATTTATATCACCTTTCATATTCATTTTTTTCCCATCCAAATACATATCTTTTATATCAAAAAAAAATTTAAAAAAATTATTTGCTCAATAAACGAGCTCCACATTCATCAACATTGCAAACAAAAACTTTACCAAACTTAGATAATATCTGACAAAGTTCATTTGTTTTACCAATAGCAAAAACAGAATTACCCAGCATGCACATACTAGCCATACCAAAATTATTCGCTGCCTTTATAGCATCAAGAACTTGTTTATCCGCAAGATTTGTTTTTTCTGTAAAAGTCTGAGAAAGCGAAAAAAGGTTTTCAATACAAGGATTTTCCAAGAGTTTCTTTGTACAAAACTTCCCATACTCAACAATACCATTTGCTTTAGTTGGATCTGAAAGAACTTTTTTAGTATCCATCTTACTACCAATTACACATAATACCAAATCAAATTTACCAGGGATGTGCTCAATAACACCCCAAGGTGGAAGACCAGGCTCTTTTCTTATCTCAATTCCACCAAAACAACTAGCCATAACATCACCAAGACCTGTACGTAGTTGAACCTCAGCAAAATGAGATGCTTTCATAGCCTCAGTAGTCGAAACACCAATAATGTTTGCAAGAGCATAAGTTGCACTAAGCGCACAAGCACTACTCATACCAAAACCCTGACCAAGAGGTAACTCAATCTCGGTTTTAACAACCACATGAACTGGTGTTTTACCTAGCAAACATTCCAAAGCAAGACGTACAACAGAAGACTCTATTTTTTTATCATTAAGATAAAACTCAAAAACTTGTTTATCTGAATTTTCAGCGACAACTTCAGACAGTGCACCAAGGGAAACATTTATCCCAGCACCACGTGAACCAGTACGAGCCATATCCTGACTATGATATATTGGCTCAAAAAAACCTGAAATATGACCTGGTGCAAACGCAACTGCTTTCATTTCTTGTCTCACTCCTGATCTATGTTATTACGTCTAAAATATGATCTGCAAGATACTGCTTTTTACCTTGTTTATGAATTGTTTTGTTTTTCTTATCTATTATCCATATCTCATTCTCATCACTGTTAAAACCAGATATTGTATTAGCAACCACAAAATCAAGATTGTTTTTCTTCAAAAGTTCAAATGCTTTTTCATTTAGTTTATTTTTGTTTCCTTCAACTTTGAAACCAGTTATTTTTGATTTTGGCGCGTTCTTCCTAAGTGTTGAAATAAATTTTGGAGCAGGACGTAATTCTAAAACAAGTTTATCTTTTCCAGATGGTATTTTGCCTTTCTTTTTATCCAAGATATAATCAGAAACTGCTGCACAGAGGATTATAACATCATATTTTTTAATGTTCTTTCCCATTTTAACTAGATCATTAACTGTCTCAAAACCTATTATTTTAATATATTCTGGAATAGTTACCCTGCTAAGGCCATACCAAAGTGTAACATCTGCGCCTCTAAAAAAAGCATTTTTTGCAAGATTTACAGCAGTTTTACCTGAACTACGATTTGTAATTATTCTAATATCATCAATTGGTTCAGCGGTTGCTCCACCTATTATTAGGATTTTTTTGTTTTTTAGATCTTTTCTACCAGCATGCCTTAAAACATTTGCAACAATATTTTCTGTTGATGCAAGTTTTGCTTTACTTCCAACAATAGCAGGTTCAACAAACTTGATACCAATTTCTTTGCATTTTTGTATGTTTTCCTGAACGATTTTATGATCATACATCGACAAATGCATCGCTGGAACAACAATAATTGGGATATCTGAGCCAATTGCTGTCGTTGCAAAGGTTGTAACAGGTGTATCATCAATTCCATGACTTATTTTTGAAATAGTATTAGCCGTACAAGGCGATATCAAAACCAGATCTACAGGTTCACTTACCCGTCCACAAAATGATACATGTTCTGTTTTTCCTGTGAGTTCAACAACTGGTTTGTTACCTGTTGCAAACCACAAAGAATCAGGATGAATTATTTTTGTAGCAGCAAAGGTCATCACAGGAATTACATCTGCACCATGTCTAATTAACTCACGGGCAAGTTTAACAGTTTCAACAGCAGCAATACTACCAGTAACTCCTAGGATTATTTTTTTATTTAGAAGTATTGTACTTTTAACCCCACGAATATCTTCAACAGGATGCATTTAAGCCCCTAAAAAGGTAATATTATATTTATCTTACTACTAAAACTGATCTACTTGCATATCGTACTACTTTATCAGTGACGCTCCCCAGCAAGAATCTTCCTTCTTTACCATACCCCTTGTAACCTATAACTATGATATCTGACTCATGTTTTTTAGCAGACATAAGTATCTCATCAGCAGGGTCACCTGATTCCACAACAACATCTACTTTGTTAACGGCATGCTCTATTTCTTTTGCAACCTTTGACAACGACTCCATAGCTTTTTCTTTAAAACTACCAGATTTAACAATACTACTTAAGTCAATTGTAGGGAGTAACATTTTTGTAAAAGATGACTCAGCCAGCTCAGCGGGCACAACTGTCAGAATTATTACTTCATCATCTTTGTTGGAACATTTTGTAACCATATCTAATGCCTTCTTAGATGCATCAGATCCATCATAAGCAATTAGCATCTTTTTCATAGTAATCAACAACGCCCTAAATGTAGAATAGTTCATAAAAACGTTTCGTATTATTAGTAGGTGACATAAATAATAGGACGGATATTGATTTGATTAGCAGGTGAGCAAGGCATTTCATGCTTATCATAATGTCCAATAACTTACATCCCTTATATACCATTACAGAACCTATCTAAAAAATACTTTACAGTCATTATTTACATAGGTATGAAATAAAATCTGAAAGAGGCATACCATCTTTCCACCTCATTACAAAATTACCTGTTTTACTTTTGTCCAGTTTTGGAAGTCTGTTATGTAAAATATTAGCCCTTCCACCAAGACCATCAATATCAAGGGTGAAAAACCTCCAAGAATCTCCACGTTGCCCTTTAAGTCGAAATGCATATATTGGCAATGTCTTTGTTTTTTCACATACATCTTGCATGTGTTCTGCTTGTTTCTGAAGTTTACCACTTACACTACTGAAATGAAGAGTATTTTCAATACTGGTTTTAACCTCCATTAGAAAAGAGATATCACCACGTACTGCTACAAGATCAACACCAAGGGAACCAGCAGCCCTTACTACAGCAAATGGTTTATCATAAATTTTTAAATAATTATCTTTCTCAAGTGCTGAACATGACTTGGTGATTTTTGTAATAGTTTTTTTTTCTCCACCTAGTATTCCTTTCAGTTCTCTCTCGTATTGACTAGCACTCATACAAAAAAGGTAAAATACAGCGAAAGGTTTTAATGTTTGGGCTGAATTAGTTAATAATATCCCATTATACGGAGGCAGTAAAATATGAGTAAAGGTTATGTCTTAGTCAAAGAAGCAATGAAATCAAATCCTGTTACAGTTAAACCAAAGACTACAGTTAGAGAAGCCGCAAAATTAATGAAAAAAAGAAAGATTGCGAACTGTATAGTTGTAGAAGATAAACCCCTGGGAATTATCACTGAGAGCGATATCTTAAAAAAGGTTGTCGCAGAAGATCTCAAAGCAAGCGAAGTAACAGTAGGAGAAATCATGCAAACACCTCTTATCGTAATTGATCCATATGTAGACATACAACAAGCTATGAGAACTATGATCAAATGTAATATACGAAGACTGCCGGTTATTGAAAACAATGAACTTATTGGGATTATAACAATAAAAGACATTCTAAGATTGTCCCCCATGCTTCTAGAAATTAACCGTGAATGGAGTGAAATCGTTGGAAGAGACGAGGCTCATCTGAAAAAACAGATTTTCTCAGGTAAATGTGAGGATTGTAATACACTATCTACTAACCTTAGAAATGTTGACGGGCGGCTATTATGTGAGGACTGTATAGACGCATTAAAATATGAATAAAAAAAATTGATTTCTTAGATTTTTAAATTTCATAAAAAGGAGGGAAAAAATGAAAGTAAAAGACATTATGACAACAGAAATTATCTCAGTAGATAAAGACGTAGATCTAAGATATGTTTTAAAAATGATGAAAAAACATAGTATAACAAAAATACCAGTAGTTGAGGATAAAAAACTAATCGGCGTAATAACAGACAATATGATTTCATATAAACTTGGGTCAATTAAAACAAAAGGTATTCCTGCATCAAGATTGCATGCCTCATCTGTTACAGATAAAGAATTTGAAACAACAACACCATATACAAAAATAGAAGATATCTTAAAAAAAGTAGGTGAACCTGGACCCACTATGTTAAATGTAATTGAAAATGATAAACTTGTAGGTATCCTTACAAAAGCAGACCTCCTGCCACTTATCGATAGTAAAAAACAACTACATGAAATCATGCAGAAAAAACTACATGTTATCTCCCCAGGTGACAGAGTGATTCATGCACGCAGAGTTATGATAGATGAAAAAGTTGCTAGATTACCAGTTATTGAAAAAGGGGAACTAGCAGGCATGATTTCTGATACTGAAATCGCATTTGCCCTTGCAAATATTAAAAGATCTTTTCCAATGGGAAGACAAAAACATCAACTTGAAGAACTATTAGTAGATGACATTATGAAATCACCAGTAATTTGGACAGAACCAAACATTACTGCAGTATCTGCTGCAAAAATAATGCTGGAAAAACATATAGGGGCCCTGCCATTAATGAAAAATAATAATATGGTAGGTATTGTTACAAGGACAGATCTGATTAAGACAATTCAGATCTAAAAGGGTTTAAGTAATCAAAAATTGATTATATCACGGTCATGAAATATCATATACCTGAAGATGAACAGATACAAAATGCTCTTAAAAAAGTGTTACAAGAGTATCGAACTGTTCACTCACAAAATAAACTTAAAGACTTAGTCTTTAAAGAAATGGAAACAGTTAAAGAAAAATTTGGAGTTAATACACAGAGACTTAGAAATATTGCTATAAACTCTGATTTTGTAAAACTTGAAATACATAGCCGAGAGGGCGATCCTAAAAAAATTATGAATAAATGCCCGGTATGCCGAGGAGATCTTAAAAGAGTGAAAAATAAAACAATTTGGGGTGGAGAGGTCACAATTGAGTTTAGTTGCCCAAGTTGTGGTTATTGGACAGGTAAAAAGAAAAGAATACCTACCAGATATGTTTTTCATCTTAAAAAGAAAAAATAGGTTTAAAAATTAAATTAAGTATATCAAAAGTCCATACAACATAAAAAGTACTACTTAAATTAACATTAGAAGTAGCAGCGGAAAAATTAATTCAGAAAGATTTATTTTAAAGTCTAAAGTGAAATTCAATATTTTTAGATATATCAGCTACTTTTAGCTATAAAAATTAAAAAAGGTTAATATCCTTATAATATATTCTCATCTTTAATATACCAGGGTTATATTAGAGATAGCTATAACCACCATGACAAAATGTTAATGGGTGGGGTGAGAGTAATCATATGTTAGATAGTTCTGAGGATATGGAGGAAAACAGATCTAGAAAGTCTTCTATTAGTTCTTTTAATATTGATAGTAGTGACCCTGTTTTTATCATTGATAAAAAAGGTGAATTTGTTGATGTAAACGATGCGTTCTGTAAAAAACTAGGACTGTCGAAGCAAAAAATTGTTGGTTCATATATCAATGAAGTGGAATTTCTTACCAAGAGTGGTCGTAAAAAAGAAATGCACCGGCAGGTATCACGGTTAATTGGGAAGAGCACCCCATTTTATACTTTAGATGTTTTTGATAAATACGGGGATGTTATCTCACTTGAAATTGAATCTAAACCATATATAGTGGATGGTAAAAATTTTGGAGACATAGGAATTGTAAAGACAGTGAATGAAGACCATGAAGAAATTAAACCAATTAGTAAAATTAGAAAAACAGTAAATGAACAAAAGGAAATAAAAAAAGAAAGACTAGAGCCAAGGAAACAACCAAATTTTCAAAATGTCGAACTTTTGAATGCATTTGAAAAAATAAAAGAAAAAAGTGAGAATATTAAAAGAGTGCAAAGAGAACTTGAACAAAAATATGCAGATTTACATATGCAAAAACAAGAGACACATATGATAAAAGATGATCTTAGAACCAGTCAGACTGATCTTGAAACAAAAAACTATGAAATCGGACAAATACGAGAAAGTCTTGAGGAAAAGCATAAGGATTTAGAATTCATAGAAAAAGAGTTGAATGAGAAAACAGAGCAAATAGAACAATTACAACTAGATATTATAGAAAAAATTAATGAAATTAGATCAAAGGATGAAATTATAAGGCTAAAGGATGAGGAATTTGAAAAGGTAAAGATGGAATTATTTGACGTTGGACCAGAAAATGAAAGAAGATTGCAAGAAAAAGACAGGATGCAGGATGAACTAGAGGGTAAATTCATAAAAACTCAAAAAGAACTAGAGTCTATGGGTATTGATCTTGAAGTAAAAAATAATGTCATTGAAGAAATTAAAGAACAACTAGAAAACAGTAAAGTAAGATTAGAAGGAAAGACCAATACAATTGAAAGGCTTCAGACAGAGTTAAGAGAACAGCAAATACAACTAGAGGAAACACAAAAAGACATGGAACTTAAAAACCGTGCGATAGTTGAAGGAAAAAACATTGAAATTAGTCATCTGAGATCGGAACTAGAGCAAAGACAACAGGAGTTAGAAATTGTACATGACGAGTTAAACCAGAGTGGAAATGAGATTTTACAGAAAACAAATGTGGTCAATAATATTAAAACAGAACTGGATGGTAGACAAATTGAAATTGATGAAAAAAATGATGAGATCGATAGGATAAACGCAGAGTTAGAACACGGCATCTCTGTTAAAGGAGAACTCGATAAGTTAAAAGGAGATCATTTACACGATCATTTTGAGTTAGAAGAAAAACAACGGGAGATAAGTATTATCCAATCTGAACTTGAAAATAAACAAAAACAAATTGAACAGACCCGTGAAGAACTAGATGCTAGGAACAATATTATTGAAAATATGAAAAATCAGGTGATAGAGAACTGGTCAAAACTAATGCAGAGAAATAAAGACGTGGAACGTCTTGAAGGTATTTTGGAAGAAAGTCTGCAAGATCTTGATATGACAAAAATGCTTTTGGAAAACAAAGAAGATCAAATACAGCAGATACAAACAGATCTTATAGAGAGACAAAGAGAACTGGAATTAAAGACTAATGAACTTGATGATAAATCTATAGAGTTACAACAAACATGTGCAGAATTAGATCAAAAGAAAACAGAACTAGAAAGTAAACTAAAAGAAACTGAAGGGGAAAATAAAGAAATTAGCATACTACGGGAGAAACTGGCATCTAAAAATAGTGAGTGGACTGTAAATGTTGAAGAAGTAAAGCAGTTGAAAGCTGAGATGCTTCAAAAACAACAAGAACTGGAATCAAGTGATAAAGAACTTAGAAAGACCTTGGGGCGGATGCTTGCTTTTAAATTAGAGGTACAGAACAGAGACCAGGAGATAGATAGATTAAATGTTGAGTTGATGGATGAAAGTGAAAACCTTCGTTTGACAGGTTTTGAATTTGAAGAAACAAGAACCGAGTTGATGACCAGTCAGAACGAACTACAAGATAAAATACAAGAAATCTCTGAGATACAATCAAGATATGAAAATAAGACACATGAACTTGAAACAGTTAATAATGAAGTAGATACAAGGAACATAATAATTCAAGAGATGAAAACACAACTAGAACAAAGTAAAATGGTTTCTTTAGAAAAAAACCAACTAGTGAATAAACTATATGAAGAGATAAACAAAAGAGAAGAGCAAATTGAAGGAAAAAACATCGAAATTGATAAAATTAGAACTGATCTGGAAAAAGAAAAATCTTCAAAAACACCGAGAAGAAAAGAGTTTAAAGAATTATCAAAAGAGTTGCTTCTTGCTCAGGAAGAGGTACAAAACAGAACAGATGAGATAAACAGATTACAAGTTGAACTTGAAAACAGACAACAGGACCTTGAGTCAGTGGATTCACATCTTGAAACAAGGAATAACATCATTGAGGAGATGAAAAATCAGATAACGGAGAACTGGTCAAAGTTTGTACAAAAAAACAGAGATGCAGAAACATTCGAGCAACTTCTTGAAGAAACCCAGCAAGATTTTTATCAGGCAAAAATGGAACTAGAGATAAAAGAACATGACTTGTTGCAGTTACAAAAGGAATTAGACTATCGATGTAAAGATTTGGAAAGTAGGAGTATAATGATTAACAAACAAAACGACGGCATAACACAGATGAAAGGAGAAATTGAAATAAAAACAGAGATAATTGAGAAACATCAGCAGGAAATTAAAGATCTTGAATTGAGTCTCAATGTAAACCTTGAAAAAAATAAAGCAATGAACATTGGTCTGGAGACAAGAAATACTATAATAAATGAGTTGAAAAATCAACTTAATGAAAAACAGATGATGCTGGTAGAAAAAGTAAGAGATGCTGACCAGATAGGTTTGGAACTTGAAGATAAAACACATGAGATAGAAGCAGTTAGTAATGATCTCTTGGCAAGGAATGTAATAATTGAGAATATGAAGAAACAGTTAAACCAGAGGCAGGATCAAATCATAGGTCAAAATCAGGTTGTTACACAGTTACAGCAGGATCTTGAAAGAAAACAGGAACAAATTGAAAAAACAAACCTACAAAAAACCAGACAAGAAGATCAAATACAACAGATACAAACAGAACTAGAGCAAAGACAACATGGGTTAGAAAGTAGAAACCAAGAGTTAAATATGAAACATGAAGAAATACAACAAATACATACTGAATTACAACAAAGAAAAACAGAACTTGAAAACAGAAACACAGAAATAGGTTCACTACAAGCAGAACTCAATAAAACACAGCTGGAACTAGAAGCAAAAACACTAGATCTCAATAGAAACAAAGAAGACATCACTAGCCTTCAAAAAGAACTGGACAGTAGAAATAAAGATTTTGAGTTCAGTAATGAAAAACTAATGAAAAGAGGGCAAGAACTAGAAAAAATAGAAAATATAATACATCAGCAGAGAGAAGAACTGGGGTTAAAAGATGAAGAGTTAAGGCAGAGTAGGAAAGAAATTGAGGGGAAAACACATGATTTGAGGCAGATAGAGTCGGAGTTTGAACAATTGAGTAAACAAAATGAACTTATTCAAACAAGAAGAGAGCAAGAAGAACTAAGGGCAGATGGAATTGTTACAGGTATGTCTGTTGAGAAACTGCAGGAAAAACTTAACAATATTGAACATGATGAAATGGAGTTAGATGTTACTGATCAGGATATTAAAACAAAAAAATTAGAACTAGATGATGATCCTGATGACCTATAAACATATGATTTTATAGTGATATTATTTTTTTAATTGGTAGGTCTAGTACTTCTAAAAAAACTGTTTTTTTTATCACTGCCTCTAGTATCGTTTTAGGGGGAGTAATAGATATAAACCTTATTATACAATTGATACACATTATTGGTTATAACGAGGGATTTCTAGGTTTTTAGATGTTGATTCTTGTTTTTTTCTTATTTTTTAATTGTTTATAGTAAAGAGTCTGAGGGGTTTTTGCCTTTTTTTCATTTTGACCTTCTAACGGAGTATCTTTATATAGCATGACTTGCGAACAGTTATCATGTAGAATATTACCATGCTGCAAGTTAGCATGGGAAACGAAAGGAAGGTGGAAAAGAAATGGAAAAAAGGTATATGAAAAGGCTGGAAGGAAAGTTTTGTAAAATTGTCACCAAAGAACCAGGCGAACAAAGAGCAAGCGTTGTAACAGGCACCATAGAAGAAGTAGACTATGAAGATGGTTTTGTTTTAGTGGAATCTGAACAAGGGTTAGGGTGCCTAAAAATAAACACTATAGTTGCTATAAAACCTAGATCCCGACGAAAAAGAACAGAAAAAGAAAAATTTTAAAAGATGACGGTCACGCGTCTGTTGATATAGGGGCACCCAGCACCTTTATAGATACAATTATCGAACTATAATAAAACAAGAAAAAACGTTGAATTTTTTTATCTTCCAAAGAAAACCTTTGCTATATTATATAATTCCATATCAACTGTTTTACGCTCAGCAACAGCATCTTCAATATTTACAGGAACAATTTTATTACCTTGAAGGGCTACCATTTTACCAAAATCACCATTTTTAATAAGTTCAACAGCTGCAACACCAAACCTAGTTGCAAGAACCCGGTCATGAGCAGTAGGAGTACCACCACGTTGTACATGACCCAGACTAGTAAATCTTGTCTCAACATTCATACGTCTCTCAATTTCTTTTGCCAAAAAATTCCCAATGCCACCTAGTTGTACATGTCCAAATTCATCTATTGTATCAGTTTTAGTGATAAGAGTACTTTCACCAGATGCATGAGCAGTGTTATCTCCCTGTGTTGTTTGTGCAGCAGTTAAATCCTCCTTTTTAGGCATAGCACCTTCTGCAACTACTACTATACTGAATTTCTTACCACGAGCATGTCTTTCAGTTAAATATTTGCAGACTTCCCCCATATCAAAAGGAACTTCAGGTATAAGAATCTCATCAGCACCACCAGCAATACCGCTCATTGTCGCAATCCATCCCGCATGACGTCCCATTACTTCTAAAATCATAACACGATGATGGGATTCAGCGGTTGTATGAAGCCGATCAATAGCTTCAGTGACAATAGAAACTGCTGTATCAAAACCAAACGTATAGTCAGTATAAGATAAATCATTATCAATTGTTTTTGGAACACCTACAACTGGTATACCCATCTTATTAAGTTTACTTGCAACACCAAGGGTATCATCTCCACCAATTGCTACAATGGCATCAATTCCAAATTTTTCAATGTTTTTTACAATCTTTTTTACATCACCCTCATTCTTAAATGGGTTAGTACGAGAGGTACCAATAATTGTACCACCCTTAGGTAAGATACCTGAAACCGAATAATCAGTTAATAATTCCATTTCACCATTGATAAGTCCTTTCCATCCATTTTTAATACCAATTATCTCCCAGTCATACTGTATTGATTTTCTAACGACTGCTCTAATAACGGCATTAAGCCCTGGGCAGTCCCCCCCACCTGTAAGTACACCTATTTTTTTCATATAACTCATTTTCTCCTCTTAAATCTCAACCATTGGTATTGTTACCCTATCTCTCTTATTCCTTTTATCTAATTTTCTTTTTTAATACTTTTTATAAACCTCTCATTAAGCCCCCATCATACCACCTATTGAAACTCTATACTGATATTTGTCTGTTCATCTACTACAGACCCGCATAAAAGACTTATCACAAAAAACATAGGAAGGTATAATAGGAAGTTATATATATCATTGAAGATAAATATATAATTGTAAATAATAAATGAGGGACATAAATGAAAAAAGCAATATCCATCCTAATAACCATGATGCTAGTAAGCATAACCATTGCTTTTATAAGTGGAGCAGAAGAACTTGAAGGAGAAATAAATGTAGAGATAAAACAAACTATAGGTCTTGTCTCCACTAAAATCGCATTAGAAGAAAATCAAACATTTGGACCATTACATGTTGAAGATGATAATGGAACCCTATATGTAAATGACACACTAAGCATTAAACTAAATGTAACAGATGATAAAGAAAACAGAATGTTTCCAAGATTCATGTTTGCATTAGTTTTCATCATACGAGATCCGGAAACTGTAAAAATCTCACCAATATTTACCTATTTAAAGAGGCTCATTCCGGTAAGAATAATACCAAACCCATTAACTAAACAAGGATTAATTGATGTATCCAATGAGAAATATCTAAACATATCAATGAACTATGAAATCAACAATACCGTCTCAGAGAACATGACAATGTACATATACACAATGGGATTTCTGCCCGGAGATGCAAATGGAATTCAGGGCATAAAAATTGTTGACCATATGAAAGTCAACTTAAAAGACGTAACATATGACATACCTTAAGAGTTGAAAAAACTCTTAACCTTTCTTTTTTAATTTTTTTAAAATCATTGTTTTTTTTATACCTTATTTTAAAAATCTTTTTTTTGTCGTTGTCACCCAACAACCCAAAAAAAGGTGATTGCTGGGCGTAGTTACAAAGAACTATTCCAGGTAAGCACAGCAGCGGAATAGAACCGTAACACATGTCACGACAGATGTTTGACACCATGGTTGTCCTCTTTTTCATATCATCTGACACTTACGTCTAAAGGATCAAAGAGGGACCCTTAAGTGGCATCAATTTGTCGCCTTGAATTTGCATCTCCAATCATTTTATCATGGAGACCTTCGGATCAAGGCAAATCACATCTATAAAAAACATTGTTAATATATGTTGTGGTTACCAAATATTCTAACGATATTTATTGATCTCATCTCTTAATTCTATTGCTTTATTTCTAGATTTTTCTGCAAAGTTTTCATCTGAACCAGCAAAAATAATCCCACGAGACGAGTTAATAACTGCCATCAAACCCTCTTTGTTTGTACCATATTTCACTGTTTTTTCAACATCCCCACCTTGCTTACCAATACCAGGGATAAGAAGAGGGAGATCATCTCCAAGAATACCTCGTATCATCTTAAGTTCATTAGGATATGTCGCACCTACAACAGCACCGCAGTTTCCATACTTATTCCACATATGTATTTTTTCTGCAACACTCTGAAATAGAGGTTTATTATTTGACACAATGTCTTGGAAATCACCAGCAGAGGAATTAGAAGTTCTACAGAGGACAAAACTACACTTATCCTTGTATTCCAAAAACGGTGTTATTCCATCAATGCCAAGATATGGCGTAACTGTTGCTGCATCAGCATTGAGTATTTCAAACAATGACTTGGCATATTTACGCGCTGTATTACCAATATCATTTCTTTTCCCATCAAGAATAATAACAATGTCTTTTGGAATATACTCAATTGTTTTCTCTAAAAGATTGTAACCATCTTTTCCTAGTACTTCATAAAAAGCCATATTAATTTTATATGCACAAACTAGGTCTTTTGTTGCATCAATTATCTGTTTATTAAACTCAAAAAACGGGTTTTTACTAGTTTTAAATAAAAATTTGGGCATTTTTTCCTTGTCAATGTCAAGACCAACACACAATATACTATTGTTTTTATCAACTATCCTACCTAGTTTTTCAGTGAAGTTCATATGATCTCAAATCGTGAATAGAACTCTGCATATAAAAAGATGCCATTTTCCCCATTAGGTATTTAACACACCACAGAATTACAGCAAAACAGTTATGAAAATAATATATGGAATCTGCTCATGGGGACTAGGCCACGCAACACGGTCTTTACCAATCATCAGGAAACTAATACAGGAAGACAATGAACTAACAATAATATCAAATTGCAGGTCACTACAGTTACTTAGAAAAGAACTCGGTGAAAACCTTGAATACATAGACATACCAGACTATCCAATGCTGCTATCTGAAAACTCACGACAGTTCATGGCAAAAAGCATAATTTATTGGCCAAAGTTCATTGCAAGACTTCACTATGGCCTAGGTAAACTAACAAAAATACTAGAACATAAAAAATATGACCGGATTATATCTGATGGGAGGTATGAAATCTACAATAGAAAAATCCCTAGTTTTTTCATCTCACATCAAATGAGAATAATGAATCCTCTACGCATAAGTATGTTTGAAACAGGTAGTGAAATATTCAACATGTTTTTCTTCAAACGCTATGCAGGAGTAATAGTACCAGACTATAAACAGGACAACCTATCAGGAGATCTATCCCATAATCTTAAAAAAATAGATGAAAACAAAATACACTACGTTGGGGTGTTATCAGATTTCAAAAAAAGAAAACTCTCAAAAGACATAGACTACCTAATATCAATTTCTGGGCCAGAACCACAAAGAACTGTGCTTGAAAACAAACTCCTATCACAAATAGATCAACTAAAAGGTAACATAGTAATAACACTAGGTAAAACAGAAGAAAAAGAAAAACTAAACCAGGAAAACATCAAAACATACTCATTTTTATCAAAAGAAAAACGAGAAGAATATTTAAACCGTGCAAAACTCGTGATATCCCGAAGTGGATATTCAACTATAATGGATCTAGCAGTAACAGGTACCAAAGCACTTATGACACCTACACCAGGACAAATAGAACAAGAGTACCTTGGACAATACCATAACAAAAAAAACACATTTTATACAGTCGATCAAAATAAAATAGACCTAAAAACAGATGTAGAAAAAGCTAAAAAAACTACAGGGATCAAACAAGAATGTGATGTTAATAAAACAGTTAAAAACATAGTAAATATTATATATTCAACATAAAAAAGGCCGTTCAAATAAATATTGAAACGGATTATTTTATTAAAGGCAATAATATATACAACTTGGATATAACGTGCGAGGAAATGGAGGAATCATTCATATTAAACAGAGTTAGAGCACTGTCTAAAAACTGGAAGTTTCTATTGCTCTTAATCACAGCTGTAGCGATAATAATTAGGTCATTACCTGGCTGGACAAGCCCAGCTTGGGGGGGAGATTTTGGAATTTATTATGGGCTTACTAACTCTTTTATTGATACGAAAAGTTTCTATAATCCATATCTTGGCTGGGGTGCTTCTTACCAATATTTCCCAGTTTTATATGTTATAACAGGTATTGCCCATTGGATCACAGGTATCGATGTTATTACAATTATGCCAAGGTTAATCCCGATTTTTGGTGGGCTCTCTGTAGGAATATTCTATTTTGTTGTTTATGAACTATTAAATAATCGTAGAAGTGCACTTCTTGCAGCATCTTTTTTTGCCGTTTTACCGTTTCACGTACTTCAAACTTCACATGCAGCACCACTTACATTAGGTCATTTTTTCATGATGCTTTCCCTGTTATTTTTTATAAAGTACAGACAGAATAATAAATATCTAATTCCACTTGTGCTTTCAACAGGGTTGTTAATTGCATCCCATCATCTTACAACATATATGTATATGATATCATTAGTTTTTATAGTACTTTCAGAAAATGCTAGTTCAAAGACCTGGACTAAAACTATAAAAAAAGACACTATTTGCATTCTTGCAACAACAATCTTTACTTTTGCTTACTGGAGGTTTTTTGCACCTGTTGTGTTCGATCAATTTATGAAAGGAGGAATAAATCTTGGTTTTGGAAAGACTAGTCCTGCGATTATAATTCTGCTTTTTTATTCAGCAATCCTGCTTATGTTTCTATTAATTGTTATGAAACGTAGATTACATGTTTTCAGCAAAATAAGAGAAATCAGCAATAAAACTTCAAAAGTGTTCTTCTTTTCTACTATTGCTTTTTTTATTTCCTTAATGGTTCTTTTTACTTTTGTTGATGCACCCATACTTGATCATAAATTTGAACCACTCGCGGTTTTATATTCAATTCCCGTAATCTTAATTTTTGGGTTAACAGTTGTTGGATTTCCCCGGCTTCGTTTTACAAAAAATGGTAACTTTATAAGAGGATGGATGTATGCCTTGGTAATTTCATTTCTTTTTGCTCTTGTTACAAACGGTAGAATTGAACATTTCAGACATT
>DAOWIZ010000099.1 GCA_030640585.1 Thermoplasmata archaeon | reverse complement strand
ACTGCTAAAAAAATTCCGACAAGTAATGCTTTTATTGTCAATTCAGGTATTTTTTTACTAGATGGAATAAATGATTTAAAGTCTTCACGATCTGACATACCAGTAATATATATCATTTACATTATATTAATAATTATTTATTTTATAAAGCACAAAAAAATAGTGAATTATAATTAAAACTTACTCAGAAACTCCAAACATAAACTTACGGATCTCCTTAATGCTCTCATCAAGTCTTTCCTCTGCCTCTTCTTTTGAAATAGAGTCATTCAACTCATTTTTACCAGTTGAGTCAAGACCACTGACTACATATTTACCATTTTTCTCATAGATAGATGCCTGATTTTTCCAAGCATTTTCATAATGTAATATCGCGCCAAGAAATCTCCAACCATTTTCTTGCAACTTTTTATCAAAATTTTCAATTAATCCTCTTTCATCGACCATATCTAACCAACCAGCATAAGACTTTTTAATAAAACATGTAACAATTTATTAGATAAAAGTTTTAATATCAATAAATGATTTGATTTAAGAAAAATAAATAAAAGAGAGATGGGACAAATAATCATGGAATTTGAAATAATATCTGAGGAAGATTCAAAAATCACCGAGGAACCAACTAAAGACAAAGATGTACAAATAGAAGAACTTAAACAAAAACTATATGAATCTGAGCAAAACCTAAACAATCTTAAAAGAAGTCTAGAACAAAGAGTAATTGAACGAACTGTTGAAGTAAAAAGACTCCTCTTACATAAAACCAAGTTCATTGATCATCTAAGCCATGATCTTGGAACACCTCTAACACCAATGATAGCTCTTCTCCCAATTATAAAACAGAATTTAGATGATCCTAAACTACGAGAAATGGCAGATACTTGCATTCGTAATGCAGAATACATTAAACAGGTCGTCAGAAATGCTCAAGAACTAGCAGATCTTGGAACTACAGATCTTTTTTTGAAAAAAGAAAACCTTGTAGATCTAATTAAAGAACTTATACAAAAATATGACGTTGTTTTCAAAAGTTGTAATATACAATTCCAGAACAACATAGATGCAGATATTTTTGTTAAAACCGAAAAAAACCGACTTATAGAAGTATTTGACCATACAATATCCAATGCTGTTAACAGCATGCTTGAAGGTGGTACACTTAGTTTTGATGCACATAACATTACAAAAAAAGATGAACCATTTGTTGAAATACTTATTAAAGACACTGGTGCCGGTCTGGAACGAGATCAACTTAATCATATCTTTGATGAATTTTACAAAACAGATAATTCCCGCCATAAACTAGATTCCACAGGACTAGGCTTGTCGATCTGTAAAACCATTGTTGAAAAACATGGCGGTAAAATATGGGCAGCTAGTGATGGAAAAGGAGCAGGTACAATCATCCATTTCACCATTCCTT
The DNA here is from genome assembly GCA_030640585.1 of Thermoplasmata archaeon. GTDB lineage: Archaea > Thermoplasmatota > E2 > DHVEG-1 > DHVEG-1 > DAOWIZ01. The sequence goes on along the minus strand of DAOWIZ010000099.1, from coordinate 14,984 downwards.
CTCCTGAGTTTATCGCCAGTAGGAGTTTTTAAGTAAAAAGAAGGTTTTAAATAATAGATGTATATTTTGCGTTTTGGGGAGAGGCATAAATTATGCTATACAATCAAGATGGAAGTTTAAGCGAAAGACGTTTTGGAAAATTAGAACTAGTCGATAGAGAAATTTTTTTCATATCGTTTAATACAAGGGATAACTAGATAACACCCGATAACAAATTTTGTATAAAATCAAATACATGTAATATATCTAATCCTATTAATACTGCAAAGAAAACCACAAGAATTAATAGGATTTTTATCGCAAATTTTATTAGTTTCCATGCAACGATGGCAATTACTATTGCTCCAAGAAAAACAGTCCATAATGGTAATATAAAACCAAATATCTCCATCCTATCTCACAATTTACAAATCGGTGTTATACATTATAACATTTTTGAATACTTTAAATAAACCCATCCCAAATGTAATAAAAACAGTTGTTATATTCTCCTTTTGTGTACATTAAACAAGAGTTTATAGAGCCAAACTGTGTTGAACGGCGGGATTATCAAGTTAATATAGCCCGGTCATCAGCAAGTTCCAATAGCCTAGTGGTACTTCCAACAGGACTTGGAAAGACAATCATAGCATTGTTGTTAATTGCAAAAGAGTTGAAAAAAGAAGATAATAAGATATTGTTTCTCGCACCAACAAAACCACTTGTTACCCAGCATGCACAGTATCTAAAAGAGTTCCTTACAATAGATAAGGAAAACATTATTGTGTTTACAGGAGAAATTTCTCCTGCTAAACGGAAAAAAATGTGGGAAAAAAGTAGAATTATTGTTTCTACACCACAGGTAATTGAAAATGATCTTATTTCTAAAAGGCTAAACCTTGCTGACGTTTCTTTTATTGTCTTTGACGAGGCACATCATGCTGTTGGAGAGTATGCATATGTTTTCATCTCTGAGATGTACCAGAAACAAAGAGAAAATGATCATCTTGTCCTCGGTATGACTGCATCACCAGGTAATGATATTGACAAAATACTTGATGTTTGCAAGAATCTTGATATTCAAAACATCGAGATTCGTACTAAGTATGATCCTGATGTAAAACCCTATGTACATGATCTTAAGATCACTTGGAAGGAAATACCACTCCCAAAAGATTTTGCTTATACAATACAACTTTTACGTAAGGCTTTATCTGAGCGGCTTAAAATTTTGAAAAATGTAGGTGCTACTGATACTAGTTCTGTTTCCCTTATTAATCGTACCAAGTTGCTAGAGGCTCAGAGGAAGATTCAATCTGAAATCAGGTCAACATCACAGCCTTCTAAAGGTTTGTTTAAAGCAGCTCAAATTCAAAGTGAAGCAATGAAAATACATTACGCACTTGAACTTCTTCAAACTCAGGGTGTTAATGCTTTAAAAAACTATTTCCGACGTATGGGAAAAGAAGCAGTGTCAAAGGGTAGTACTAAGTCGTCAAGATCCATCATGGGTGATAACAATATATTGGAGGCTGTTGCCTATGTTAAATCCATTAACGTTGAACATCCAAAACTTGGTGAGGTTGTTAAAATTGTTGAACAGCAAATTGACATAAAATCTGAGTCTAAAATTATTGTTTTTACTCATTATCGCGATACTTCAACTCAGGTAGTTGAACTACTTAAAAAACTTGGAAATGTTAGGCCTGTGAGATTTGTCGGTCAGACATCAAAGGATGAGGATAAGGGTCTTTCTCAGAAACAACAAGCAGAGGTTATCAAAAAATTCAAACAAGGAAACTTTAATGTTTTAATTGCAACATCAGTTGCTGAAGAAGGCCTTGATATTCCTTCAACGGATCTGGTAGTGTTTTATGAGCCGATTCCTTCTGAGATACGGCTTATTCAACGCCGTGGCCGTACAGGTAGAAAAATGCCAGGTAAGGTAATTATACTAATTACTAAGGGTACTTCTGATGAGGGGCATTATTGGGCTGCTAAACGTAAAGAAAAACATATGCGAAGCAATCTTGAACTGTTGCGATCAAAAATTGGTAAAGAATTAGAAGATGCCCAGTCCCTTTATAACAAAAGATTAATGGATGGAAAAAGTCAGCAAAAAATAGATGATTATAATAAAAAAGATAAAATAATTAAAATCAAAGTTGATCATCGTGAATACCGTTCAAATGTTGTTAAAAACTTAGCAATTAACGGTGTTTTTGTTGAACCTGAACAGCTTGATGTTGGAGACTATGTGTTATCTTCTAGAATTGGTATTGAACGTAAAAACGTTGATGATTACCTGGAATCTCTTATGAGTGGTAAACTTTTCAGACAACTATCACAACTACGTGATGCTTATTCTAGGCCTATGCTTATAATTGAAGGTGATGGACTGCTTACCAAGCGTAACATTAATCATAAAGCTATTTTTGGGAGTCTTGCATCAATAAGTGTTGATTTTGGAATACCTATTCTTTCTACAAAGGACGCTATGGAAACCGCTGATCTACTACAAGTTATTGCGACACGTGAACAAAGAGAAGATAAAAAAACAGTAGCAATACGTGGTGAAAAAACTGCTATGTCGCCACATGAAAGACAACAGTTTATAATAGAAGGACTTCCCAATGTCTCATCAGTTCTTGCAAAAAGACTACTTGATCGCTTTAAAAGTATACGTGATATTGTCAATGCATCAGAAGAAGAACTGAGACAAGTAGATGGCATCGGCAAAAACATTGCCTGTGAACTACTTGAAATCTTAAATAAACAATATCTTGAAAATGATTGAATTTTTTAAATCCCAAATTTTTTATTATATATTGTATTACACTGCTAAATTAAGCTACTAAAAAAATAGATTTAATGGTGATTACGTATGTCAACAGATGATAAAATTGCACAAGTATGCGATGGGCTTAATATGCTTCATGAAGATAATTCCATTCCAAGGAACATTAGAAGAGGTGCAGAAGAAATCAAAAACCTTTTACAAAACAATGCAGATCCACTGGATGTACGTGTTGCATCTGCAGCATCACGGTTGGATGAACTAGCAAATGACCCAAATATACCATTGCATGGTAGAACATTGATCTGGAACATAATGAGCCGTCTGGAAGAATTAGCATAAAAAATTAACCTGTGAAAAAATTTATAACCTATGAGTAACAGTATAATGAGGAAAAAAAATCTGAATTTGATATATTTTAGGGGGAAAGAATTTTATGATTAGAATCGGGCAAGCAGGGATACCCCTGTCATGTAAAGGTCGAACAAATAAGGATGGACTGGTTTATACTAAACAAGTACTTGATCTTAATGCCATGGAAATACAATTCGTCCGTGGATTATTTGTCATGGGGGATGAAGAAGCGCAGTTCATAAAAGACTATTCAAAAGAAAACGATGTTGAGATGCATGTCCATGCACCATATTATATAAACCTAGCAGGTGATGAAGAAACAGAACTCAGCTTTGATAAAATACTTTTTTCAGCTAAATCAGCTAACAAAATGGGAGCTAAAACAGTAGTAATTCACCCTGGTTACTATGGTGAACATAATGAGAAAAAGACAATGAAAAAAATCATTAAAAACACAAAAAAAATCCATAACATGTTTAAAAAAGAAAAAATAAAAGTAAAAATAGGTCTTGAAACAATGGGTAAACAAAAAGTCTTTGGAGATCTTGATGAAATAATAGAAGTCTGCAGTAACGTAAAAGGAACCATACCAGTTATCGACTTAGGTCATATACATGCTCGTGGGAATGGTTGTCTTAAAAAAAGAGAAGATTTTGAAGGAGTTTTTGAGAAACTTAAACCATTGAAATTAAAACATTACCTGATACATCTCACAGGAGTACTTTATGAAAATGGAAATGAGCTATATCATTTACCAATTAAGAAGGGCGATATGCCACTTATGCCATTAATCGATGTAGTTCTTGATAACAACTACAATGTCACATTTATCTCTGAGTCACCACTCATGGAACACGATGCAGTCTATATACGTCTGCAGGTTGAAAAAGCAATTATGAAAAGAACAGGTAAAGAAGAAGCAGATTACAAGGATCTCTCGGAGATTCTATGAAAGAAGATAATGACATTTTTAATAAATCATTTAAGTACATCAACTATAAAATAAAAGATATTTTAAATGCCGTTTTACAAGATGATATTAATCAAGTGAAAAAACTTTTTTTCGAATCAAAACGTGTTTTTGTATATGGTGCTGGCCGTTCAGGTCTTGTAGCACGTGCTTTTGCAATACGATTGGTTCACCTGGGTTTTCAGACTTTTGTAATAGGTGAAACAATAGGAGCACCAGTAAAAAAAGATGACCTGGTTTTCATTGTCTCCGGTTCCGGTGAGACCATTCCTTCTGTTATGACTGCTGAGATTGTACATGACGTAGGTGCTAAACTAGTTGTTGTAACAGGGGAGAAAAATGCTAGAATCACTCGTTTTGCTGATGTTGTAATTATTCTTTCAGCTGCCTGTCAAGATGCAGAAAAGAAACAACTTGCCCCCCTTGGAACCCTATTTGAAGCTAGTGTATGGGTGTTACTTGATGCAATAGTTTCTATGCTGATGGATAGCAAGGGTGAAACTGAAAAAACCATGCAGTCACGTCATGCAACATTACAATAAAAAAACTATTTCTTTTTTAGTTTAGGAATACATTTTTTTCATAAAAGCAAGAGATAAATTACACCCAATGCCAACTGCGTTAGCAACCATTACTGCTAGAGATTCTATTAAAAAACCATATATGAGCCACAATGTCATACCTAAAACAAGGATCAAGGGCATAAAATAAGTGATATCATCTAGTTTTTTAGTTTTATATCCTTTAATCAGTTGAGGTATAAAGCCTATTGAAGTAACGGCACCTGCCATTAAACCAAATATTTCAATTATGTTTGAATCCATAGAAACACATCCTTCATCTATCAAATTGTATTAAAACTTTCCAAAAATGTACAAATAAGTTTTTGTATGAAATTTTGTTATGCATACTTTATCTTTGGGCCCGTAGGGTAGCTTGGCATCCTTGTACCTTGGGGTGGTATAGACTTGAGTTCAAATCTCAGCGGGCCCACTACATACTGATTTATTAATGATAAAATCTACAATACAACTATTAAAAACTGTCAGCAAACTATGAAAGAAGTTAAAACTAGATTACATTAATTTTATTTACTATTCCATTTTCAGCGAAAAACATATAACCTTAGTTTTACATACATGTTTTTGGTGATGCGCTTGCAGAAAACATTATTTGACTTTGTAGATGAAGATGATTTAGAAAAATTTCCGCACAATTTAAACTAAAAAAAATTGGTTTGGTATTTCCATATCAGAAAAGTTTTGTCGTGGGGAGACATATGTTTTAGATCTTTGGTATTTTATTTTTCCAAAGTCTCCAAATACCAATTGATAAAAGAACAGTACAGATGATAATACAACCAATAGCAATATACAATAATATAGGATCTTGAGATATTGCAACCATGGTATCTGAAACACCTGCAGAAAAACCATATACATTACTAGCACCCTCGGCAGCATCCATTTCTGATTCAGATAGTAATTTACATGCAACAAGTATTTCATCAGATTTTTCGGCAGCTCTCCATTGTATCTCAGAGTAAGATCGGGCAACTTGCCATACACCCTGAGAGGTTGCATTTTCGTTTAAAGCATGTGAAAGAGTAACAATTGTTTGATTCTGAGTAGGAATATTGGCAACATTTCTAAGACAAAAATCCGAGTATGAATAACTATCAGTTAAGATATTACCAGTTTCTTCTACAGCATAAATACCTGTGATATTTGAATTAGGAAAAGTACTAGCAACACCAACGATCCTACCTTTTGCATAGTTTAATAAGTTTATAACACCAAAAAACAAACAAAAAAAGGTAGTACTAAACAAGATGACAATGCGCGTGTTCTCAGGATGTAGAAGACATTCTCCCGTCCATGAAAGTTTATAATACACCCATTTATGACCCTGACGCTCTTTTCTTTTAACAAGACCTGCTTCATGAAGTCTTGTTAAATGCTCATGAAGAGTTGCCTTGTTAAGACTTGTAGCATTACTAATATCTTTCAAGCTCATCTTTTTGCCATCGAGAGTACGTAATATATCTAGTCGTGTATCTGATGCAAGAGCTTTGAATGTGTTTATATCAAGTGTTACTTTTGACATATTTCTACTATATATCTATTAATAGGCTATTTAAAAAGTGTTTGTTTTTTGTTCGGAAATTTCCGAACGTTTTCTGACACTTTATATATCCAGCAAAGCAAATATAAAACTCGGTGAACTATTTATGAAAATAAGCAAAAAAACCAAAAAGGCTGGTGCACTTGCAATGACTACATCTATTGTAGCAATAGTATTACTCGTAGTTTTTTCTACAATGATGGTAAAACCAATCGTAGCAGGACCGCAGTTTCCTGCAGAACATCTATTTGTTGATGCCACATATCTATTAAAAACAGATGAAACAAATGAAAGTGTTAACATAACATGCACTTTTTATCTGACAAATATATGGGAAAAAGAATCCGGTGAGATAAAAGCTATTGCATATGTTATAGAGTCAGATAATAATTTTGCAGTCTATAAAGAAACAGTAGAAATAGGTATAATTGAGGCTAATTCAACTGCTGAAATTGAAATACCGATAATCCTTTCAAACAACAGCTACAAAGTAGAAATACTATTATTTGAAAACAATAAACTAGTAATTAAGGGAAAACTGATAATAAATGCCTATCCAGTATACTCTTGGAGAGATGTAGAACACGTTACACCAGGCGGAGGAGTTACAATAATAAAAGAACAACAGTTAGATGGATGGAATATCTACAACAGTGCATCTGAATTTAAACAAGTACGTAAATAGTACAATTAAGTGAGGATATTTCTAATATCCTTACTATTTTTATTTTTTCTTCACTTTTTTGACGTAAAACTATAAATCAATAACTTGTATTTCTAGTAAAATAATGGATAAAGAAAAGTTAATTGAACTTCTTAAGGAATGTGGGGCTATACAGTTTGGAAAGTTTGTATTAACCTCTGGAGCAATTAGCAATTATTATATTGATATTAAAAAAGCTAGTACAAACCCAAAGATTCTTAAAAAAATCGCAGAAGCCATGGTAGAATATACAGAAGGATATGATGTTCTTGCGGGTATGGAACTTGGTGCTGTACCGCTGGTTGTAGCGCTTTCTCTTGAAACAGGCATTCCATATGTTATTGTTAGAAAAGAAAAAAGGGAACATGGAACTAGTAAACAAATAGAAGGTAATGACGTAGAAGATAAAAAAGTTTTAATTGTCGAGGATGTAACTACAAGTGGAGGATCAGTAGTTAAAACAATTAATATACTAAGGAGAAATAAGGCTCTTGTTGATGAGGTAATTGTTGTTGTAGATCGTGAGAGCAGTACAGAAGAAAAACTTCAAAACCTTGATTGTAGTTTCATTCCACTGTTGTCTGTTAGCGATATTTTGAAAAAAATAGATTAAAGGTTAAATATTTGAAGTATATTCAAACAAAAAAAATTGGGGGCTTAAACAGTTGAATATAATGGTAGTTGGCGGCGGCGCAAGAGAACATGCAATATGTGATGCAATAGTTCGTTCAAAGAATGTAAATCTTTTTTCCGTCATGAACAATCTAAATCCAGGTATAAAACAGATGTCTGAAGATTTTTTACAGGAAAAAGAAACAAATGTTGAACAAGTTGTAAACTTTGCAAAAGAAAAAAACATTGAAATAGTAATTGTAGGACCTGAAGCACCTCTGGAGGCAGGTCTTGTAAATTTGTTAAATGAAAACGGCATCAAAGCATGTTCACCTACAAAAGAAGCAGCCAGAATTGAAACTGATAAAGAATGGATGAGAAATCTTCTAAAAAAATACAATATACCTGGTCAACTTCGTTGTGAAACTTTTACAGATTCTGCCAAAGCAAAAAAATATATTGAAAAACAAGATTGTGAAGTTGCAATAAAACCAATAGGACTAACAGGTGGAAAAGGCGTAAAAATATACGGCGATCATTTTAAAAACATAGATGAAGCAATGGAATATGTAACAGAAGTAATTGATAACAAAATTGGTGGACAATCAAAAGTTTTAGTTGAAGAAAAAGCAATAGGTGAAGAATTCACTCTACAGGCTTTTTCAGATGGCAATACAATTCTCCCCCTTCATGCAGTACAGGACCATAAAAGACTTCTACCTGGCGATTCAGGACCCAATACCGGTGGTATGGGATCATATTCATGTGGAAATGGACTTTTACCGTTTCTTTCAAAAAGTGAATATGAAGAAGGAGCAGGCATTCTACAAAAAATAATAGAAGCGTTAAACAAAGAAGGATGTAAGTATATTGGACCGATTTATGGCCAGTTCATGATTACAGTTGATGGACCTAAAATAATTGAAATAAACGCACGTTTTGGCGATCCAGAGGCAATGAATGTACTTCCATTATTAGAAACTGATTTTGTTGAAATATGTACTGGTATGCTAGATGGAACTCTTAGCAGTAAAAAAATTAAAATTAAGAACAAATCAACAGTGTGTAAATACGTTGTACCAGAAGGATATGGTGTTAAAAGTATGGTTGGTGAAAAAATCGTTGTTGATGAAGATGCAATTAAAAATACTGGTTCTGAGTTGTTTTATGCATCGGTAAATAAACAAAATGACTTTGTTCATACGACATCTTCTCGTTCACTTGCTGTTGTAGGTATAGCAGATGATCTAGCAAATGCTGAAAATATCTGTGAAAAAGCACTCAACTATGTAAAAGGAGATCATATTTTTATAAGACATGACATAGGGACACCTGAACTAATTGAGAAACGAGTAACTCATATGAATAAACTTCGTGGAATGTAGGCATCATGAAAGAAGAAATCTTCATTTATTTTATTGGAACAGCTGGTAGTGGTAAAAGCACTCTTACACATGTCTTCAAAGAATGGACGACATTACAAGGATTAGATGCGATTACTGTTAACCTTGATCCTGGTGCTGAAAACTTGCCATATACACCAGATGTAGATATACGAGATTGGATATCACTTAAAGAAGTAATGGAACAATATAAACTAGGGCCAAATGGTGCGCAAATAGCATGTGCAGATATGCTCGCACTTAACACCTCTGATGTTAAAAAAAGCATAGAGTCATTCAAAACAGACTATATTCTAATAGACACCCCTGGTCAATTGGAACTATTTGTATTTCGTGAAGCAGGTAAATATATTGTAAAGTTTTTAAACCCACAAAAAACAATTATTGCATATCTCCTGGATCATGCTCTTGCTAGAACAGCATCAGGTTTTGCATCACAACTTTTACTTTCAGCTAGTACAAGTTTCAGGCTTAACCAGCCACAGATGAATATACTTAGCAAAGCAGATATGCTTACTGATGAAGAAATAGAAAAAGTTGAACAATGGTCAAATGACCCTGGATGTCTTTTTAACGCGATTTCAAATGAAGAACCATCAATTTATCGTGAGATGAGTGAGAAAATAATACATCTTATACAAGAATTTGAAAATCAGGCACATCTAATTCCAACAGGCATAGAAGAATACATGGGGATAGAAGATCTTTATGCCAATATCCAACTACAGTTCAAAGGCGGGGAAGATCTTACTAGTGACTAAAAAATTTAGAGAATTTTAGTATTAACCACAGTGATATTTGTACGTTCGATACTAAACCCGCCTAGTATTTTAAAAACAATAATTTGCCCTTCTAATTTTTTAACTAATGGGCGGACTATTTTTGGTGCTTTAAACACTACAGAATCATCCTGCCATACAAATTTAATCCGTGGTAGATGACAAGGAACCCTAAAAATAGCAAGACCACTTACTAGACTTCCATCATCTGTAATGTTATATGTAAAATATTTACCTTCGTCAATAGTAAACTCATCATCTGGTTTTTCATCTTCACCTGGTTCAAGTGTGACAAAAACAATATCTATACTACTCTGAGTCGGACTATCAACAACTAATTTTAGTTTAAATGTTCCACCATTAACCAGGCTAGCATTCCATGTAAAAAGTAGGCTATCATTAACCTCTACGGTACCCTCAAAGATTTCCTCCCAACTACCATCGTTTTGATAATACAACTGATAACTCTGAAAATCATTATATATAGCTGTACCATTTATCTTGACAAGCCCACGACTGATATTACCAGAAGTATTGAGTATTGCAATCGGTGGAGCATCAGATAACATAACAGCATCATATGCATCAACTCGACCATATCCTTGTGTTCTATGATTATATCCAACATCAGCAGCAGTATTTCTTATAGCCATTTTTATTTCATCAGGCGTCCAATCAGGATGAGCCTGCAATAGAAGAGCTGCTACACCTGCAACATGTGGACAAGCCATGGATGTACCATCTGCATGAGTATAATAATTATCAATTATATCATATCCAAAACTTGTACCACTTGCTAGTGCTGATACAATATAACATCCAGGTGCTACAACATCAGGTTTCAAGGTACCAATAGAAGTTGGCCCACGAGAACTACGGCCAAAAATTGTATTATCTTTATAAATTGCACCAACACATATTGATTTTCTAGCACAACCCGGTGAGTTAACAGTACCATATCCTTCATTACCATTGTTTCCTGCAGCAGCAACTACTACAATACCACTCTCAACAGCATTATCAACAGTTATGCTAAGTAAATCATCAGGATAACCAGAAGGGTTACCCGCACTAATGGATATTATATCGATATGATCAGAAGTATTGCCGTCACCGTTAGGATCCTGTGCCTTTTCTATACCTTGTATAAACCATGATTCATATCCTTCACCCTCATCGTCTAACACTTTATAAGCATATAATTGTGCATTTGGAGATGTACCAACATAAACACCACCTGAATGATTACCCGTTCCAAGGGCAATACCAGCACAATGAGTTCCATGGCCATTATCATCCATTGGATCATTATCATTATTTACAAAATCAAATCCATCAACGTAGTTATCTTTTAGATCAGGATGATTGTAATCAATACCTGTATCAATTATTGCAATTGAAATGCCCTCCCCAGTTATGTTTCTACCAAGTCCATCAGTTAACTCCCATACTTCATCAGCTCTAATCATAGGGACGGATTCATCGATACAAATCCTTATTTTTTTATCTGGAAAAACATTTTTTACATATGGAAGATTCTTGACTCTTTCAACAATATTATCAGGAATGTTTTTGATTACTATACCATTAAATAAATTACTAAAACCATAAGAGAAAATAGTATCGGAATCAGCATCAATTAAACTCATTATTTCTTCTTTTGCTCTACTATGTATTGATAAAATTTTGTTTTTATGTTGTAAAACTTTTTGTGAAATTATCCCATTAATGAAACTTGTTGAAGATTGTGAAAAAGTGTTTTTTACATTGTTTACAAAATGATTTTTAAAAACTGATATGGGCTCATCGTTAAACTGAATGATATATCGATCATATGAATAAGTAACGTTTTTGTCTTTGTTACTCTCAACTTTTAAACCAGTTGTTTGTGCTGAAAAACTAGTTATAATTAAAAACACAATTAATACTATAAATAACATTTTATAATTTCTAAATATATTTGAATAATTATTTATCATTAATTAAATATATTTGTCTTTATTATATATTAGTTTTGCTTATCAAATGTTACCATTTTTTGATCCCGTGACAACAAAACAACACGTGACTTAGGTTTTTCCATTGCAAAGTTATAACCAAGGGAATCTGCAAGTTTACCTCCAAAATCACGAATATTATCATGAGAAGGCATATTGGAAAGATTCATTCTCTTCCTGGAATAACCAACAAAAACATAACCCTTAGGTTCAATAAACATAGGAGAAGCAATTTTATCAAGTTTAGAATAATCCTTTATATATTTATCTTCCATATTCCAGCCTTGAACTAGGGTATGGCGTATAACAGTACGTGTATCAAGTGATGGAAGCAACTCAAGTGTTCTCATTATTTTCTCCCAACCGTTTGGGATTAATGGTGAACAGATTTTTTTATAAACATCTTTATTGGGGGCAACAATTGAAACATACAATTGTTTAGGCAGTGGATCCATCTTTTCCAAAGCCTCAGGATTAGTACCATTTGTAACTAAAAATGTTGTCATATTTCTATTATGACATTCTTCAAAAAACTCTCCAAGTCTTGGATACAATGTCGGCTCACCAGACAATGAACATGCAACCATATTCGGATCATTGGCCTCTTTCCATTTCTTCTGATCACAACGTTCATCTCCTTTAAAACCAGTGATAAGCCTACGCTGAGCCTCAATGGACCCGTCTAAAATAACACTAGGATCATCAACGTCTGTAAATTCTTTCTCAGTAAAACCCTGATACCTCCAACAAAAAAGACACATATGATTACACTGATTTATCGCAGGTGTCATTTGAAGACAACGATGAGATTTTATGCCATAGAATGTTTGCTTGTAGCATTCTCTATCAAACAGTAGACTCTGTCTCATCCAATGACACAGTTTTACTCCTGAATGGTTTCCAACAACTGCATAATGTTGTTTTTCTAGGATTTTTTTAAATTCTGGATTCATATATGTTTTCTGATTAACCCTGAATACGCTTTTTTATAAAAGGATATCCCTTATACATAATCTACTTTTTTTCATATATCTGCTTCATAACCTTTTATATTATAAATAGCAAAATATATATATAGATGAGGGAAATATATTAATAGTCTAAATTAATATCAACCGATAAAAATGTTTAGGGGGATTAATATTGATAAATAGAAAAATAAAACTCTGGAAGACACTTTTAGCAGTGTCAATAGTTTTTATAATGTTAGGCAGCGCAACAATACCATCTGTACTCGGAGAAAAAAGAAACGATGAAGGTTTTGAAAAAGGCATACCCTGGCAACCATTCAAACCAATAAAAAAGGCAACTTTTGTAAACTTCGACAAAGAAACACTGATAGATGACTATGCATATCTTGCAAGTATACCGGCAAGTGTATTCAGCGATGGAAATATCATCTACAGCAGTCCGTTACTATTGTTTCAACCAGATAATACATATCCAGATGAGGAAAAATACCGATTTTTAAACGACTATCAAGGTACACATTATCTAATGGAAGACTGGATGAGTTACTGTAATGGCCAACTAGATAAACTAACCACGATAAATGTAGACAAAGGTGACCTGGAATCCAGTTGGAGATATAAAGAACAAACACAAATCGATGGAGAAGACCCATTCCAGATAGCAAGTGAAATAGTATTAGATGAATGGTCATACTCTGATGAAGTAATAATAGCAGTAATTGAAGAAGACTATGAAAAACCAACAGATGCAAAAACTACAGGTTCAATAGATGGAAAAATCTCAGGAGAAGTTGGAATGGAACATATGACTATAGGCCGACCATATGGTCCTGCATCGGAATATGAGTATTTCACAGTTGATGATGAATATAAATATGTAAGGGTAGATCTTTGGTATCCTGCTTTTGTGTATAGTTCTAAAATTCTTGGTGCTATTCCAGGTTCTTTTGGCGATATAACTCTTCCTTCTGTTGATCCTGATTTACAGATTTTCTGTAAATACGATGGTGATTGGCTGCAAACAAGTGCATCTGCCAGTATGGCAATTACAAATGGTCCTCATGAAAAATGTTTATCGTATGTTTATACCTCTGGTGATTGGAGAGTTGGTGTAACAAATATGCCAACAGAAGGAGGCATGGACGGCGTTATCTCCGATGGACCTCTTGGAAAAGGGAACATCAAACGATATGGTTCTCTTGGAAATGCATTAAGTAGTCTTATTAAAGGAGTAGATAGTTTTAATGTTTATGTTACTAAATATCCTGGTGCAGAAGAAATAATACCTGATCTTCCACCTTTTGGATGCAGAGATGCAACATTTACATTAAAATGGGATAGTGATACTGCTGCTCTGGGTCTAACAATCATTGGCCCAGGTGGAGAAGAACTAGACTCCATTATGGATGAAGATGCAGATGAACAAGAAATACATTTTGATATGCTAGGTGAATGCCTAGAGGGAGAACATTACAAAGTTGTTGTTTATGCACTTGATGATGTATCTCACCCTATAGAGTATACAGTTGAATACAGCTGGCAGCAGAACATTACACGGAAAGAGGGTGACCTTCTTGCATCAGCATGTCAAGGAGCGATACTGGGAAGTACGCAAAATAACCCAATGTTATACATAACACCTGATGAAGTGCCAACATGCACAAAAGATACGTTATATAAACTTGGTGTAAATCAACTTAGTATTGTTGATCTAGGCGGATATCTCTCAGAGGAAACAAAAGATGAACTATCAAACATAGCAAAAATAAAAAATCATTATACCGAATACAAAGATGTTTATGACGCTATAACTGAAACAACGGGTAGTAATGATGTTGTATTCTCAACGATAGATCCATGGAGCTACTGGCATCATGAAATAGAGCTGAGTGAGTTGAAGCCTGCTGGAGAGTTTGAGAAAGCATTTTACTTTGGACCTGCAGCTTATGCAGCTGCACATCATGGAAGCCCGCTTCTTCTTGTTGATAACCATCCTGAACTATCTGGTGCTGTTACATGGCATGGTGATTTCTGGAGGAAAAATGGAGATGGCTTTACCATACCTCCTACCGTTTGTATGTTTATGACGGGTAGGAAAGTATATGATTTTCTAGATGAGTATGGTTTCGATAAGAAAGGGGCTGAATCTATTCTTACTGTTGCTGGTCAATATGATATTGGTCCTACTTGGACCCGTGTTTTTGCTGGAGTTGCGCACTCTGGAAATATCATTGGTACACCAGTTGATACAACAAATCATATCAGTAGGTGTATATTTTATCCGGGCCTTATCTT
>DAOWIZ010000022.1 GCA_030640585.1 Thermoplasmata archaeon | reverse complement strand
TTCTAACATATTTCATAATTAGAATACTAATACTTTTACTAATTTTTAGAGCATATGAAATCGGTCGATGGGATATATTATTCTTCAACGTTATTGCGTTATTTGCTACATTTCTACCGGCGATACTGGAAAAAACTCTTTCAATTTCGTTACCTAATGGATTTGAACTACTCTTCCTACTATTTTTACTTCCATCAGTGTTTCTCGGAGCAATATGGGGTACCATGTTGCAGATATTCCTGGGAATGTCACTTGGATGTATCGGTTTTGTCTTAATGTTCATACTTTATTTTAATAGCAAAGTAAAAACAAGTTATCTTCTAGTTTCATTGTTTTCGTTTTGTTTTTCAGTATCTCTTGGTGCAATATGGGAAGTTGTCAGATATCAAATAACTACTACTTTTGGTTTTAACACCGGCCAGTTAAGCCATAGTTATACTATTAACAATTTGAGTTTGACAATGGTTGGAGCTTTAGTTGTATCAATATCAGGATATATTTATATCAAATATGATAAAGCAAATTTGATACAGACATTAAAAATGGGTTTTATGAGAAAAAACCCTCGTCTTTTTTCAGGGTATGAAAATACAATGGAATACATTAAACATATGTTGAATAAAGGAGAAGGAAAAACAGTGGAGTTTAAGTCAACACTTCGAACAAATCTTCACACAAATCAAGTTGATAAAAAAATGGAACATTCTGTGATGAAAACAGTTGCTGCATTTATGAATACTGATGGGGGGACACTACTTGTTGGTGTGGAAGATGGTGGCAGCATCTTAGGAATTGAACAGGATAACTTCCAAGGTAAGGATAATTATCATCGTCATTTTACAAATCTTGTTAAGCAATATACTGGAAATGAGCATCTGCCGTTTATTAGATCTGAGATTATTTCTGTTGATGATAGAAGTATTTTAAAAGTTGATTGTAGTCCTAGTGATAAAGGAGTTTTTTTAAAGGTAGATAACAACGAAGAGTTCTTTGTTAGAACAGGTCCATCTAGTGTCAAACTAGAGGGGAGTAAATTGTTATCATATGTTAATAATAGATTCAAAAAACCCTAAATTTTTTTTGTAAAGGGCAATCTATATAACTATCTAATATATTTATTATCTCAACAGGAAGGGATGTTAAAATGGTAAATGTTATAGATGCCTATGGTAAGAACGCTGGTAGAATCTGGGAGACACTTGAGACACATGGGTCATTAACCCCAAATAAATTGATGAAGACTACAAATCTAAATGAAGACGATTTTTATGCTGCGATTGGATGGCTAGCAAAAGAAAATAAGGTATGTAAAACCGGCTCAAAATATACTCTTGGTACTACAAATTTAAACACAAAAATTGGAAGAAACGCAGGGAAGATCTGGAAGACACTTAATGAAATAGGATATATTGATGCACCATATCTCCCACGACTGGCAGGAGTTACTCAAAATGATGCTTATACTGCTGTTGGATGGCTTGCACGTGAAGGAAAAATTAATGCAAAGAAGATAAAGCCTAAAACACCTCAGATTAAATTTGGTTTAAAATAAAAATCAACAGTACTATTGTAGGTTAAAAACCCCATCTTTTTTTCTTTTTAATTTTTAGATATATTCAACATTTGTCAACATTCACAGCATCATTTTCTCGTCAATTGACTACAGGTTTTAAGGCAAAATTTAAGAATTAGTAGTTAATGTGTAGCCTATTAGAGTGGATAAGCAATATATTTTTTTGAAGCATCCTCACCGGACTTCAAATGCTTACCCCTCCCCCAATATTTTTTAAAAAACTTATTTAACGTACATTAAATGTACGTTTTTACATCTGATTTTTTTTAAGTTTTGTATTGGAAAAATATAAGTTCTGTCAACTGATTCTTACATTGGGATGAGCCATATGAAAATAAATAAAAAGTCTCTTTTATCGGCACTAATAATATCTTCAATTGTTGTAGGTATCTGGGTGGCATACACCGTTTTCGTAGAATTACCAAAAATGACAACCCCTTATGAGGAATCTTCAGCAGTGCCGACATTGCTTTCAAGAGGTGAAGACCCAACAATACAACTTTACATAAATACAATGATTGTAGGTGGCACAATTACGTTTTTTTTGCTTTCATTGATTGTATCTTATGTAGTAATAGATATAGTGATAAATCGTAAAAAGAAAAAATAATCTTTACATTTAATACCAAAAAATCTAGTTAAAAACACTATTTCCCCCTTCATTTATAGCAATACTTTCAATTAACCCACAGCAAGGTTTATAAGGAGAAAATACATTATATTTTTGCTATTATAATCTAGAAAGATATCAGAGAAATTGCCAAGTTAAACCCATAAAAAAACTCATAATAATTTTATTTTTTCTTTCATTGTCAATATCCATGAAGGCAGACCTTCAAGGGTTCGAATCATAGCATTTTTAGCAAAAACCTCACGATAATATGTGTTACAATTCACACGCCCCTCAAGATTCCTCGTAATAGTATAACAAAGATATCCACCTTTTCTATCCCAATCAGTTAGAATAATAATCTCACTATACTGTTGAGCAATTTGATCACAAAAATCAATAAGAGATTTACCTGAATTCACCTGTATTATTTCACCATTAACACCTAGTTTTCTAAGAGCCTCAATATCTTTATCTCCCTCTACAATAATTGGAACAGTTTTGTTTTCTTTACACAACTCATCAAGTGTTTTTTCAAGAGTTTCCATGGATTTTTTATAATCCATTCTATAAATGCTCCTGGATTTTTTTCACAGTATTTCCTGGAGTCATACCCTTTATAAAAATTGTTTTTTCTTTACTTTTAAATCCAGAAACAACAAAAACATCGCTGACGTGCTTATCAAAAAAACCTGAAACAATTTTAATAACCTCAAGATTTGCTTTGTTTTCCTTTGCAGGTGAATTAACTTTTATCTCTATTCTTTTCCTAAATTCGTTATACCCTGCGGGAAAAACAGAACTGCGAACATCAGGTGTAACAAAAAGATCAATAGCGGCACCATCCTGGTATCTTTTTACACTATCTTTAAAATTATTCATACCATCTCTAATGCCTTTATATGCTTCATATATTATTTATAGATTTTTATTGGTAGAATTTGCCATTTTTTCAAATAGATAATGCTTCTATTGCTGCATTGAAGGTTTCACTTGGACGCATTGTTTTTGTCGCTAGTTCATCATTTGGTTTGTAGTATCCACCAATATCTACTGATTGTCCTTGTGCTACGATCAACTCATCAAGGATCTTAGTTTCATTATCAGCAAGAACTTGGGCAAGTT
>DAOWIZ010000070.1 GCA_030640585.1 Thermoplasmata archaeon | reverse complement strand
TAAGTGTGAACGAGGTAGTTCAAAATCCAGTAGAGAAACTCGATGAATGGGTGCCAGAGGAGATAAAAGATCCGACTGCGCTTTTTGGCTGGAGTTCCAATAACATGTCTGTCAGTTTCAATGATGCTTCTATTAAGGGGAGTGGAGAGATTACCAGTTGGCAGTGGGACTTTGGAGATGGCTCTTCGAGTGATGAGAAGAATCCTAGTCATCAATATTCTAGTTATGGGGATTATACGGTTTCATTAGAGGTTGAGGATGCAAATGGAAAAAGCAATAGTGCTGAGACAAAGGCTTCTATTAATGAGGAGTCTAATGAGGGGCAAACCCAAAGCAGTATGTCCCTTGACCTTGGACTTGACACCGCATTTAAAAGATTTGCCGTTATGGCTCTTTATACCGGTGGTTATGGTGTTATGGTTATGATCGGTGGTAAGTTAGCATTATCTGGTTGCCGTCTCCTTAGACCGATGCCAAAGACTGTTAAAATAAGGGTGAAGTCTAAGGATGTCGAAGTTGAAATCCCAAGACAACATAAAGAGTGGAAATTGAGCAAAAAAACAAATAGTTCAAACTTAAACGAAAGAGAAAATAAATAAACATCTCATGATAGTTAAGTTGCTTTTATAAACCAATGCCACCACGGATCAAGGAGTAAAAGAAGGAAACCCACCAACATTCACACAACACTGGTACAATGAGCCGCCTACAACGTTCAAGCGGGATCCATAAAACACGAGCCTGATCAACTCTATAATTCTTTATGTCGTTTCCTACTTTTACAGAGAGAAATAGGTTTTTTAGGATATGTTTTTAAAGAAACAGATAATGTGAAAAGTGGTAGCTGTTGAGGAGACAAAAGGATGCCAGTTGATGAGGGACGAGTAAAAGATTTAGTGGAGAAACTGCTTTTGGGAAATTACTCAAAGAAAATTGGGAGAATTACCCCATGAACAAGGACTGGTAAAACCTGCCCGATATGTGGCGCTTCGGTAGAAGAACTGAAGAGGTCATCTGTTAGCTCCTACATAAACACTTATAGCTGTACTAAATGTGATTTGGCAAAGTTTAGAAATTTGTTGAATACTTTTACCATTTTCTACTTTTCTCGATCCAGGCATTGTCAACTATTTCTCGTAACTCTACTGGTAACTCCAATGTCCCATCATGATAAATACCAGTTTCGTCCTCCCACCATATTCGCTTATTCGTTGTTATTCCCTTGCATATATCGTTTATTTCGGCCCATATCTCTGCTTTACTATTGAATTTTTTATCCTTTTTAAATTTCCTATAAATTTCGATAGTATAATCCAGCATTCTTTTATCTCCCCTATTAAGTTACACTTTGTTTGAACTTTTATTTAAATATATCTTGTCAAAATGCCAAAATGGAAAAAATACTTCATAATTTAATAATATAGAATTTTTATATCACTGAGATTTTAAGTGTAAACGTGAATAAAAGTGCAAAAACCAGTTTTTCAATACCTTTTTATCCTCCTAAAGACCCAAACAAGGAAACGTATTGTGCAGGTGAGATAAATTACTTATTCTGGTAACACATAACATATTTGGGTCTGGAGGCAAAAATACAACAACTAACAGGGCAAAATCGGAATTTTTATTCCCAGGTGAAAGAGGTTAGTTCGATTATTCCTCCTATCGCCAGACCTCCTTTTTAAAATCTAGGATTGGTTTTTTAAAGAAAAAGTTGTTATTAAATTGTAATTTGACGGAGTAAAAATTGGAAATCCATCAACCTTTACACAACACTGGTACAATGAGCCACCTACAACGTACAAGTGGGATCCATAACCTATTTTTTTTTGAACTGGGAGAACTTTCCGTTTTACAACAAATTCTAAACCAGTTGCTTTGTATGTTTTTTGATGATTTTGAAATGTAAAAAACACAATGGATAAAAAATAAAGAAAAAGAATTCTTGTCAAACTTGATGGCATATTCTAGTTGGATATTCAAATTTAAGATGATGAAGTCTGGGATAAATTCCATGAATCTGGTGTAGAAACCGATGTTGAACTACAAGATTATGGTACCTACTTGATGGACAGTGATGGAGATGGTGAACCTGATTATGTATACGACCCTGATACTGGTGAATTAACTTTATACGCTGCTGAAACACTTGTAGAGCTAGACAACTCTGTTTGGTTAATGTTAGGTGTTGGATTGGTATTATCAGTTCTTGTTGTTGGTGGAATTGCTTTCTTCATGAAAAAGAAGAAAAAATAAGATAAAAAAGGTGTTGTAAAGGGACTTACGGCCTACACCCCGCACCTTACATGTCTTAACAGAGCATTATTCCAAGTTTTCTTCAATAAACTTTTTCTTCCAAATCCTTGAAACAACAAAGGTTACAACAAGGCTAAATAAAAGTAATAAAATTGGTGTAGCAACGTTTTCAAGTATCATATAATCAATTAAAAAGATAACACCAAAACAAGTTATCATAACACCTGAGAACAGTTTCATAACCTGACCATGCCACTCTGATATTTTCTTCTGACCTAGAGTAAATACAAAAATAAGGACAATAATGATAAGGGGAATAACATATATTATGCAGTAAAAAACTAAATAAAGTGATTTTTCAAATTCCTGCAGGTTCAAAAGATCCAACTGGGTAACAAAATACAAAGGCCATTGGACACTACATAGCAGCTCAAAAAGGTTAACTGTTACAGAAAAAAATATTGTACCAAAAATCAGATATGAAATAGATGAAGTTTTTACAAGTTTCCTTATCTGTCTGTAAAGCCCAGGTTTTTTACTCTCAGGAATACTAAGTGAGACACCTTTTTTGGAAAAGAAGAAATCCTTAATATTAAAAATTCCAAAGACAATAGAGATACTTCCAACGACAAGCGCGAGAATAGTAGCTTCTAAAAGATTCAGAGTTTTAGATAAAACAAACATGAAAACATAATACCAAAGACCTGAAAAAAAGATAAAGACACCACCAACTAGCAGCATTCTTCTCCTGGACTGAACATAGGAAAGTAAACTAAGGAGAATAAATAAAATAAACATAGCACAAGGGTTAAGACTGTCAACAGCTCCAAGGATAACTGTTAAAATGGGTAAAGAAAGACTAGATAGATTAATTCTGCCAAAAGGAGTATCAATGAACTCACCTGTGTCTTGTTTTATTTCAGCAACACTTGCATTAACGATGTTACTAACATAATCCAAAGTCAAATTATCGTTAATAACTGTATCATCAACAACGATGCAGGGAAAAACAGAGCTGCAATAACTGTTGCCATTTGTTAGGTTTTCCTCAACTGTTATATCGTACCAGCTAACCTGGATGTCTTCCGAGTAATCTAAAAGAATGTCTTTTACAACCTCTGTGGTTTTCTGAGAACTCATACTATCATCAGAGCTATTATAAAAATACTTAATTTGAACCTTGGAAGGATCAAAACCAGAAATATAAGAATTTAAAACACTTTCTACATACTCAAACTTCATATTTGATTTAATAATCTTGGTTTCATTGTTTACAATGGCACAGGGATGCCCTGTGAAACCATTATTCTTCCATTCCGTCCAATTAGATTTATCTGATACATCCTTCCACAAAATAACAATGCTATCACTATGAATCAGATAGACTTCCTCCATCATCTCTGTATAAACTCTGCAACTACCACAACTACTGCTGTGATAATATTTAACCTCAATTTTTTCCTGTGCAAAAACAGGCTGAATTACAAACTGGAACAAAAAAAGCAATGTTATAAATATCAATAAATAACGGGTAATCTTTCTCATAGCGACTTCTTCCAAAATAACAATTGTTTATAAAAACCTTTCATCATTTTTAAATAATGGAACTAGATTACATGTGTTAACAAGTAACCCAAAGAGGTTAAAAAAATGAGAAATGATAAGAAACAAAGGTGTGTCCTAACAAGTGTGATAGAAAGTGAGATGAACATACTTAAAAGACATATACATGTGCTTAAAACACTTAAAGAAAATCAACCAATGGGTATAATAAAACTATCTGAGTTGACTAACTATCCACAACATATGGTTCGCTATTCTTTACGTATACTTGAACAAGATGGACTCATTGAGCCATCTCCGCAAGGTGCAATTACAACAGATGAAGTATCAAAAACTATGGATTTGCTTAGAAAAATCTTAGGTGAAATAAGTAAAACAACTGATGAACTAATAAAAACATTATAATAAAAAAAACAAAACACAATTTTTTTTTGTTTTTTTATTTTATTTGTTTTGCCGCGGTAACTCAGTTGGGAGAGTGCACGGCTGAAGACCGTGATGTCGAGGGTTCGAGTCCCTCCCGCGGCACTATCAATTTCCTTGTCAATTATATTAAAACCTTTTATTTCCATTTAAAAAAACCTGTTTTTTTGATAAATATCTGAAAAATTTTATATACTCTTACCCGATTTAGAAAAATAGGGATGCCAAATAAATAAATGGTGGTTTATAGAAAATAGTTGATAGGAAGGGATGGAATCTGTATCTTAAAGAAGTTCAGATGGATAATTTTAAATCCTTTGGGAAAAAACTAACTGTACCATTTTTTCCAGGATTTACTGCAATAACTGGGCCGAATGGTGCAGGTAAAAGCAACATTGCAGATGCTATTCTTTTTGTCCTAGGTCCAAAGAGTTCTAAGGTGATGAGAGCAGGCCGACTCACTGATTTAATATTTAACGGTGGTAAAAAACATAAAAACCCTGCTAAATACTGCCGTGTATCACTAGTTTTTGATAATAAAGCAAGAAAAATGCCAGTTGATAGTGACGAAGTAACACTTACACGTATGATAAAAAGAGCACCTCTTAAGAACGATCCTGATAACTACTATAGCAAGTTTTACGTAAATGGTAAAGCCTCAACATCTTCTGATTTTGTAAACCTACTTACCCATGCACGTATGGGCGGTGATGGATATAACATAGTTAAACAAGGTGATGTGACAAGTTTCATAGAAATGGGATCTGTGGACCGCAGACGTATAATTGATGACATTGCAGGAATTAGCAATTTTGATAATGATATTAAAAAAGCTGAGAAAGAAGAAGAAGATGTTGATGTCAACCTTGAGCGCATACGAATTATTCTTAATGAGATATCCTCTCAGATACGGCAGCTAAAAAATGATCGTGATGAAGCATACAGATATAAAGAACTAAAAGACCAACTATACGAAACTAAAGGAAAAATTGCGTTTAAAAAGAAACAAGACATTGAAACACAAATCGCAGAGATTGCTAAACAAATCGAGTCATATGAAAAAGAACGAGATACATATGATGAAAAAAGTAAACAACTCAAGAACCAGTATAGTGAGGTACAAAAACAACTTGAAGAAATTGAGAAAAAAATTGTCGATATCGGCGGAGATGAAGTAAAAGAAATCAAATGCCAAATAGACAACATACGTAGCGAAGAAATAAAAGTTGAAGAAAGAATTAATTATTCAAATGATGAAATACTTGATCTTCAAAATGAACAAAGTGAACTTAAAACCAGTTTAGAAGCAATTGACAAAGAACTACAGGATAACACATCTCAGAAAGATGAAATAATAAGGGAAGTAATTGAAAAACAATCTCTTTTAAAGGAAAAAGGAACAATCCTGGATAAATTAAAAGAAGACATTGCCCAAACCGATGATCATTCAATGGATCTTACTCATGAACTAGTGAAAATGCGTGAGGAATACAATGAGAAACAAAGCACAATACATGAGTTAAAACTGAAAAGAAACCGTTTTACTGATAAAATGGAAGCACTTGAGCTACAAATTGCAGAACTACAGGAAACCAAGTCGACATATGAATTTGAACTAAAAGACATTGACTGGCAGAGTGATGAATTTAAAAAAGATCATCAAGAAAAAAACAAGAAAACAAAAAACCTTGAAAAAACATTTTTTGAAAAAAAGAAACATGAAGCAGAAATAACAGAGCAACTCAATGATCTTGACAATGCCATAAGG
>DAOWIZ010000028.1 GCA_030640585.1 Thermoplasmata archaeon | reverse complement strand
TAGTAAAGGTATCAGAAGAATCTGATCTGCCCTTACAAGATGAATCTGTTGATGTGGTTTTGCTTTATGATGTTATACATTTAGTAAATAATAGAAAAAAGATGCTGGCTGATATTTACCGAGTTTCAAAACCAAACGCCATTGTTTCAGTTTATCCAAAACACCATCAGGAACGTATGAACATGGAGCTAGATGATGTTAAAAATGAGATAGAATCTGCACGTTTTCGTTTTGAAAGAATGATTTACAAAATATTAGTACATGATAATTGTCTTGAACAAGGTTACGTTTTAAATTTTGTGAAAGAATGCTAAACAAAAACGAAATTGAAAAGTATTTAAAATTCTATAACAGCGAATTTGGTAAAGAAGTGTTGAAAGAGGAAGCAAAGTTTGTTGAATCAAAGTTGAAAAACTGTAAGAATGTATTAAGCGTTGGCTGTGGCCCTGCATTGTTGGAGGTGAGACTTAGTCAGATTCATCCGGAGATGAATATCACTGGTTTAGATAATTCAAAAGAAATGATTGTTCAGGCTTCTAAATCAATCCATTTAGAGTATGGAGGTGCCCAACATTTGAAGTTTGATGACAACAGTTTTGATGCCGTTTTATATGTTACATCCATAGAATTTATTAAGGAGTATAAAAAAGCCGTAAAAGAAACCAATAGAGTTCTTAAACCAAAAGGTAAAATTCTTGTTCTAATGTTAAATCCTAAATCAAATTATTTTAAAAATGAATACATGGACAGAAATTCTTACATCTGGAAAAACATAAAGCATACCAACGTTGAGGAGATAAAGGAGTTTATTTCTAAGTATTTTTTTATAGAAAACGAAGAGTATTTTTTGGGTATAAAAAAAGGAGAAACAATTGCTAGTAAAAACCCAGGGCTTGCAAGTCTCTATGTTGTGGAGGGAAAAAAACATGGTGAATGAAGCGAAGATGATAGCATATGGTCCTGTTCCGTCAAGGCGGTTAGGACAAAGTTTGGGAATAAATAATATCCCACCAAAAATTTGTACGTATTCCTGTATTTATTGTCAGATTGGCAGAACCTTAAATATGTATGTAAACCGGCAGGCTTTCTATAAACCAAAAGAGATACTGGAAGATGTAAAGAATAAAGTCAAAGAAGCAAAGAGTAAGAAAGAACCTATTGACTATCTTGCTTTTGTACCTGATGGAGAACCTACATTAGATATTAACCTTGGTGAAGAAATAGAAATGCTTAATTCACTTGGGATTAAAATAGCTGTTATCACAAATGCATCCCTATTATGGAATGTAGATACTAGAAATGATCTATGCAGAGCTAGCTGGGTTTCTTTAAAAATAGATACTACAAATAATGATATCTGGCATAGAATAAATAAGCCTCACAAATCTTTGAAACTTGACAAAATCTTGGAAGGAATAACAGATTTTTCACGTATCTTTAATGGTGATCTGATAACTGAAACTATGCTCATCCAAGAGGTTAATGATGGTACTAAAGAAATAGAGAAGGTTGCTGATTTCATTAAGGGGTTAGACGCTAAAAAGAGTTATATTTCCATTCCAACGAGGCCACCTGCAGAAAAATGGGTAAGACCTGCTGGGGAAGACAGCATAAACAAGGCATATCAGATTTTTAAGGAGAAAGATATTGATGTAGAATATCTTATTGGTTATGAAGGAAATGCTTTTGCATTTACCGGAAACATCGAAGAAGATTTACTAAGTATTACATCGGTGCATCCAATGAGAGAAGATGGTGTACACAATTTATTAGCAAAAGCCAAGGTAGATTTTAATAT
Source organism: Thermoplasmata archaeon (assembly GCA_030640585.1). Classification (GTDB taxonomy): domain Archaea; phylum Thermoplasmatota; class E2; order DHVEG-1; family DHVEG-1; genus DAOWIZ01. The sequence goes on along the minus strand of DAOWIZ010000028.1, from coordinate 2,590 downwards.
AGTTGAGAGACTAATACGAGAGAATAAATTAGTTGAAGTAGAATATAAAGATAAGAAGTTTTATATGAGAAAATTGCCGTGTTCAAAAATAAAAAAAGGGAACTGAGAAAAAACATGATAACATTGCATCCAATTGGGATAATACATTCGCCATATGAAGAAGGTAGAGACATTCCCATACAGGGAAGGTTTAAGGATAGTGTAGAGGCCTGGGTAGAACTGAAAGATGAGTATGTGAAAGGCTTAAAAGATTTAGATAAATTCAGCCATGCCGTACTGATATATTTTTTTCACAAATCAGATAGAGAAGAGATTGAAGGAAAGCCATTTCTTGAAGATGATAGACATGGAATATTTGCAATAAGAAGTCCTCATCGTCCTAATCATATAGGTTTTTCCGTTGTAAAAATCAAGAACATAAAAGATAACAAAATATTTTTTACAGAGGTAGATATGTTAGATGGTACTCCTCTTTTAGATATAAAACCATATGTGAAATACTTTGATTGCCGGGAAAATGTTGTCTCAGGTTGGTTAGATAAGCACTTTAAGAATGGTAGTATTCCAGATAAAACTGTTATTAGATGATTTCAAGTATATTTTGAGTGTATTGTGATAATATTCTATTGTATGATTTGTTTTTTTTGAGTTGTTTTCACCTGTTTTTAGCCGCTATCTTTGTTGGATATGTTTGGATTAATTCCATTCCATATTGGAAAATTGCCAATAATTTTAAATACTGTTGATGACATAATAGTATGCAAAAGACTGCTAATTTAAAATGAGGAATATGAATGATTGAATTATTCAGTGTAGAAATCTTGGGTGTTCAAATATTCATAGCAATAATAATATTAGCATTCATATGCGAACTCGTCGACTCATCTCTCGGCATGGGATACGGAACCACTCTAACTCCTTTATTGATGATTTTTGGATTTGGACCGCTAGCAATAATTCCCTGTGTACTATTATCAGAACTTATCACTGGTCTAACAGCTGGACTAGCACATCATAAAGCAGGAAATGTATGCTTTAAAAGAGGATCACTTCATTTAAAAATCGCTCTAGTTTTAGCAACATGTAGTATTGCAGGTGTAGCCGCCGCAGTATTTATAGCAATAAACATTCCAAAACTTTGGCTAAAAACATACATAGGTGTTATTGTACTCTCAATGGGAATCATCATACTTCTAACACTGAATAAAAATTACAAATTTTCATGGAAAAAGATCACTGGACTGGGTATTATTGCCGCATTCAACAAAGGAATGAGCGGCGGAGGATATGGTCCTGTGGTTACCGGCGGTCAGATCCTATCTGGTGTTAAGGGTAATAACGCTGTTGGTATTACTTCCCTGGCAGAGGGCCTTACATGTATTGTCGGTGTAATCATCTTCATTGTTTCTCCGGAGATTATTAATTGGAATCTTGCACCGTCACTGATAATTGGTGCCATGCTGTCTGTACCTTTTTCTACACTTATTGTGAAAAAGATGCCTACTCGCTCTTTGAAAATTGCTATAGGTGTATTAACAGTAGTACTTGGTTTGGTGACCTTAATCAAAGTCTTTTATTTCTAAAATCAACTAGAGAGATTAGATTATCTGCAACATAGGTAATAACTATGAATGAGGCAAGAAAACGATCAATAGCAAAGGCAGTTAGCTATCGAGTCATCTGTATTATTATGCTATCTTTAATAACATATTTAATAACAGGTGACCTTCTTCAAATGACTTATATTGTAGTGGTTTTCCAATCCATTCAAATGGTTATTTATTATTTTCATGAACGAGCATGGGAACGAATAAAATGGGGATATTGTTGACAATGCAACAACTGAGATGTAGTGTCATTTAATGCGACATTATTTGATTATTGAATATGTAACAAAATATATTGTTAAAATGACAAAATTTTTATTCTCTTTTAATCTTTTCAAATTAGGTTTTACATATGAAAGTTGACTTAGAAGATGTAAGATGCATAACAGATACAGCAATTACAATCAGAGGATCAAGAAGAAGAATAACTGTCCCTCATGAAGTAGTTGAAATTCTCAAACTTAAAGATGGTGATAAACTTCGATGGATTGTTTTTAATGATGGAAATGTACATATCAACAAAACAAAAAAATGATTAATCATAGCCTTTTGATTAAAATCTGCCAGGCATTGCTTCCATTATTTAATCATGGCCTCCCGGTTGATCTTAAAAACAAGCATTGGTAAATAGTTGCTAAGGCAATGCTTCACTGCAAATGGAAATACAACGAGTATTAAACACATTTATTTTTTTGTTTTCCTGGTCTTATTAAGATGAATTGTTGCTCCTATTACTACTATTGTTGTAAATAGAATAATGACTATGTATAGTATTGTTTGTAGAGGTATTTCTTCTATTTTTTCTGTAACAATCTCTGGTTCAATGGTTTGCGCGTCAAACCCATAAATCTTACCATTTGCGCTGGTAAATATCATTCCATCATCAGCAAGGCAATTACCAACAACGGCTGTTGTAATATAGTTATAAATATCATCATCAATTGTATTATTTGCTGCGAAACACCATGCGATGTTACCATTTG
>DAOWIZ010000052.1 GCA_030640585.1 Thermoplasmata archaeon | reverse complement strand
TTCATCGTTTGAGCACCTCATTTAGACTACCAGTTCGATATCCTTCAATATCCAATGTCACATACTTAAAACCAATTTCTTTGAACTCCTCAGTTATCCTGTCAGAATGATTGATAACTATTTGAAAATCATCTTTTAATACTTCAACTCTCGCAATTTCATCATGAAATCGTACACGGAATTGTTTAACACCTAATTTTCTAATACAATCCTCTGCTTTTTCAACCATCTCTAGTCTTGATTTAGTAATCTTTGTACCATAAGGAAATCTTGATGCAAGACATGCAAACGCTGGCTTATCCCAAGTATCAAGTTTCATTGTTTGTGATAACTTTCTGATTTCTTTTTTAGACAGCCCAATATCTCTAAGTGGACTAAGCACACCAAGTTCCTGAATCGCTTTAAAGCCAGGTCTGTAATCATTAAGATCATCAGCATTAGAACCATCAAGAACATATTTTATATTATTTTCATCTGCAATATGAATTATTTTTGAAAACAATTCTTTTTTACAAAAATAACAACGATCAAGCGGATTATTTGAAAATTTTTCAATATCAACTTCTTCTGATTCAACTAGTAAATGTTTCACACCAAGTTTTTTTGTAAATGCCTTCGATTCTTCTCTTTCTTTTTGAGAAAACGTTGGCGATACTCCAGTGACTGCAACTACATTATTGCCAAGTGTTTCGTAAGCAACATGGAGTAGAAAAGTACTATCAACCCCGCCTGAAAAAGCAACAGCAACGCTACCCAAGTTTTTAAGATTAGTTTTTAACTGCTCTAATTTAACTGAGTAGTCCCCTTTCACAGGATATAGGATAAAAATATATGATATATAATGTTTTTCTGAAAATACATAACACAAACTATGTTTTTTGCTATGTCTAACAGAATGTCTGGTTTAGTTTCTTAGATCTCCTGTTTTTCCAACTATTCTTATGATATACATAGCTTGCTAGAAGTGGAAAAGTAATTGTAGCTTCGCCAAACACCATCTGTTCCATTCCCTGATCTACTTTTCCCCAAGAATTCGCTTCTTTAAGTGTCGAACCTGACAATGCTCCATCACGTTCATCAGCGATAGTAAGTTGTACTGCATACTTATGCATAGGAGTATTTTTACCGATAATATCCGCGGCGACAACAGTATCCTGCACAAAATTCTTTGGAACCCCGCCACCAATCACCAAAATCCCCGTATCTTTTGAGATTACTTTCAACTCGGTGAGTTCTTTGAAGTCTTTCACTGAGTCAATTGAAACGTGTTCTTTTTTCTCAGTTTGGTGAAATACAAGTCCAAAACCAGCACTGCTATCTGAGAAAGCTGGGCAAAAAATAGGAACACCTTTTTTGTATGCCTCAAGTACAAAAGAGTCAGAGTTTTTCCTATATTTTTCTAGGTATTTTCCCATTTCAACAATGAACTCACGTGATGAATATATGCCCGGCTTCATACCATCAGCGATTTCTTTAATGGTATTATCACAAATACGTAGATCTTCTTCATCAATGAATGTATCATAAATTCTATCAATCATAAGCTCTCTGAGTTGGTTGTCATCTGCGTTTGCAAAACCTTTGTAATGATGAAAACCTAATCCTTCAAAGAAGTCCTGATCCACAACAACTGCACCAGTTGATACAATGCAATCTATCATATTGTGTTTAATCAAGTCAATAATTACTTTTTTCAAGCCAGCACTAACCAAAGAACCAGATAAACATAAAATTACTGTACAATTTTTATCTTTTACCATCTGGTCATATATCTTTGCAGATCGTGCTAAGTTTCTTGATTGAAAAGCCATATCATCAAATGAGTCAATTAAAGCAACACTGTTGAATTTTTTAATATCGATATGCTCGATTTCTCTTTTCAACAGATTTTTTTTATTATATTTCATAAAAAGCGGTAATTATGCATAGTTTTTCTATTTTTCTACAGTAACCTTTAAACCAGTTTCTCCTTTACCCGGTGTCTGTATGCATGAATGGGCACTTGCTGAGTCAATACTAACTGCTGCGGTTGAAGAGTCAGATAAGGGGAAGTTGAAAAGAATCACTGAGATAAAAATAGGCCTTGGTGAACTTCAACAGATAGAACAAGATATTTTTGAGTTTGCTCTTGATGAAATAATTAAATTCCAGGCAGATAAGTTAAAAGATGTGAAAATAAAACTTGAAACAATTAAAAGTACCTTAAAATGTAAAAACTGTAATCACACCTGGAGTTTTAGTGATATGAAGAAAAAAATAAGTGAGGATGAGGGTGAAGCAATACATTTCATACCAGAGGTTGCCTTTGTTCACACCCGCTGTCCAAAATGTGGTAGCCCTGATTTTGAAATAACAACTGGCCGTGGCGTCTCAATAACACAGATCAAAGGGGAGAAATAAGATTATGGATGTAAGACTTAGTGTTATTGATAAAAGGCTTTCAAAAATAAATAGAATTATTTCCGTTGCAAGTGGAAAAGGTGGTGTTGGAAAAAGCCTTGTTGCATCTTCTCTTGCATTGAATCTTGTAAAAAAAGGATATAAGGTTGGTCTTTTGGATCTTGATCTTTATGGGCCATCTTCACATATCATACTTGGTGTAGATATATGTGGTTTTCCAGAAGAAGAAAAAGGAATAATCCCACCAATTGTTAGTGGTATACATTTTATGTCTGTTGTTTATTTCACAGAGGATAAACCCTCTCCTTTTAGAGGGGTTGATATTTCAAATATAATAATTGAACTTCTTGCAATTACTCA
>DAOWIZ010000054.1 GCA_030640585.1 Thermoplasmata archaeon | reverse complement strand
TATGAAGGCTACGTTCAAGAACAATTTGCCCCTCCGTAATATAACCAGTAAGATCAGGGATTGGATGAGTTATATCATCATCAGGCATTGTAAGCATAGGAATCTGAGTGATACTTCCTTTTTTACCTTTGATACGACCCGCTCGTTCATACAGCATTGCAAGATCAGTATACATATAACCAGGGTAACCTCGACGACCAGGTACTTCTTCACGAGCTGCTGCTATTTCACGAAGACTTTCAGCATAATTAGTAAGATCAGTTAGAATAACAAGTACATGCATACCAAGATCAAATGCTAAATATTCTGCACATGTAAGTGCCATACGTGGCAGAATTACTCGCTCAATTGTAGGGTCATCAGCAAGATTAAGAAACATAACGGTACGTTCAAGGGCTCCTGTGTTTTCAAAATCACGTATGAACAGGTTTGCTTCTTCAGAGGTAATTCCCATTGCACAAAAAACAACAGCAAACTTCTCATCTTTTCCACGTACTTTAGCCTGACGAGCAATCTGTGCCGCTAACTCGTTATGTGGTAAACCAGATCCTGAAAAAATAGGTAGTTTCTGACCACGTACGAGTGTATTAAGCCCGTCAATTGTTGAAATACCTGTTTGAATAAATTCTCTAGGGTACTCACGTGAGTATGGGTTTATAGGATTGCCGTTGATGTCACGACGTTCATCAGGGATAATAGGTGGTGCATCATCAATAGGGTTACCAGTTCCATCAAAAACACGGCCAAGTATGTCTTTAGATACACCCAGTTTCATGGTTTCACCTATGAAACGTACAGATGTTTTATCCGTGTCAAGACCTTTTGTACCTTCAAAAACCTGAACAATGGCTTTATCCATGAACGCTTCAAGTACCTGGCCAGTACGAATCTCACCGGATGAAGTTTTTATTTTTACAACCTCATTATAAGCTACATCTTTTATGCCATCAACTATCATTAGAGGCCCTGCAACTTCTGAAACTGTAGTATATTCTATGTCTTTGTTACCCATTTTTATCTAACCTCCTTTACAAGTTTGTCGATTTCTTTTTCAAGGTCTTTTTCAATTTCTGCGAAACGGCCCTCAAACTCTTTATTTGGAACAGTTCCCATCCTTGCAAGACTTTCACGGGTTTTCATAGCAATGATATCATCAATGTGAACACCTTTTTCAACAGCATCCAATATTTTATCTGAAAAAGTTAGCATAAGCCTGAGCATACTGTATTGTTTTTTACTAGGACAATAAGTATCAACTTCATGAAATGCACTCTGCTGCAAAAAGTCTTCACGAAGCATCCTTGCGCTTTCAAGGGCTGCTCTTTCTTTTGGTGGTAATGCATCAGGACCAACGAGTTTTACAATTTCTTGAAGTTCTGACTCTTTCTGAAGAATGGTCATAGCACGGTTACGTAGTTTAAGCCAGTCTTCACCAATTTCTTTATGCCACCAACTACTAACCGCATCAAGATGTAATGAATAAGATTTCAACCAGTTAACAGATGGAAAATGACGACGATCTGCAAGGTCTGCATCAAGCGCCCAGAATACTTTGACTATACGGAGAGTATTTTGTGCCACGGGTTCTGAGAAATCACCACCAGGCGGACTTACTGCCCCTGTAACTGATACTGAACCTTCACGGTTTTTGGTTCCTAGTAGTTTTACCCGTCCTGCTCGTTCATAAAACTCAGCAAGACGACTCGCAAGATAAGCAGGGTATCCTTCTTCACCAGGCATTTCCTCAAGACGACCTGATATTTCTCTCATAGCCTCTGCCCACCTGGATGTACTATCAGCCATAAGAGCCACGTCATAGCCCATATCCCGGTAGTACTCAGCGATTGTAATACCAGTATACACACTAGCATCACGAGCAGCCACAGGCATATTACTAGTATTAGCGATAAGAACTGTACGATTCATCAATGGTTCACCAGACTTTGGGTCGACTAGTTCAGGGAACTCCCTTAGTACATCTGTCATCTCATTTCCACGTTCACCACAGCCAACATAAACAACTACCTGAGCGTCACTCCATTTTGCTAGTTGGTGTAAAGCTACCGTCTTGCCAGTGCCAAACCCCCCTGGTATAGCAGCAGTTCCACCTTTTGCAACTGGGAAAAACGTATCAATTACTCGCTGACCAGTGATAAGAGGCACTGCAGGATCATACTTTTTAGCAACAGGACGTGGTTTACGAACTGGCCATTTATGCATCATCTGAAGTTTAATATCACCTTTATCTGTTGCAACGATAGCAATATCATCAACAACAGTAAAATCTCCTTCTTTTTCAATACTCAATAATTTCCCATTGATATTTGGTGAGACTATGATTTTATGAGTAATAATACTGGTTTCTTGTACCTCGCCAATGACATCACATGGTTCAAGTTTATCACCTGGTTTTGCAGTTGGCTTGAAATGCCATTTCTTTTTACGATCAAGAGCAAAAGCCTCAACGCCACGAGTAATGAAATCACCGGTTACTTTATAGATATCAGGAAGTGGTCGTTGAATACCATCATAAATATTTGTCAATAACCCAGGTCCTAGTTCCACGGATAGAGACATACCAGTACTCGCTACTTTTTCACCAGGTCTAAGACCATTGGTATCCTCATAAACCTGAACAATTGCATTATCTTCATTAAGACGTATGATTTCACCGATAAGACTTTCTTCTCCAACCCTTACAACATCATACATTTTTGCCCCACGCATACCATCAGCTTCGATAACTGGGCCAGAGATTCTTATTATTCTTCCTTTTTGAGTTTTTTCAGACATTATTTTTTGCCTCCAAATAATTACATTATTTATCTTTAGATACTTCGATTCCTACTGCTTTTTTTATTAGATGATTTACAAAGTCAACATGATCTTCTTTGCGTCCTTTTTTATCAGGTATCTCAATAACTATGGGGATAGTGTTTCTAAGACGATAATCATGAAGATGTTTGCCTAGATCTTTTACAATTTGTTCAGTTACAAACACAATTCCGATATCATCACGATCAGTTAGATTATTCCAAATTTTAACCTCATCACCACCAGAAGGTACAAAGAGTTCTTTTATACCAGCAAGTCGCAAACCCATCGCGGTATCATTATCACATATCCCAGCGATTTTCATTGACCTGCCTCCATTACAAGAAATCCTTTAATGTTATCCGGTGAAAGATTTTCGCTGATGCCTTTTGTAATAATTTTAAGGTTACGTATTTCAAACTCTTTACTTACAAGAAAACGTATTGTTGGACCGATAGTTACATAGTTTTGAGTGGAAATATCACCCACTAATTTTAAGAAAAGACTGTCAAGAGATGTTTCAAGTACTTGCACTGATTTGTCTTTGTTATATGTTTCTATTGAATTTTTTAACGCATCGAAATATGATGTACCCTCCAGACCAGAAATTACTTGTGAAACTGAGTCAACCTCACTTATTTCATCATATTTCCAAGATGCAATTTCTCTACCCTCGCTGATAAAAAGTTTTTTACAAGATTCAGGGTCATATCCAAATTGTTTAGCCCGTAACACGTTTTTAATATTTACGAGGTCAAGCATGGTTTTAACAAATTTTTGTTTACCTGGTTCACATTTATATGGCACTTTAACCTGTTTGAGTTTGTGGATGAAATGTCTATCAATTGCTGTGTCAATTTTTAAATAATCAACAGTTTCATCAGAAATACTATCTATAACAAATCCTTCAAAACCAAAATCTCTCAAAACACTTGGCAGATCCTCTTTTTTACAACCAGCGATTTTATTCAACAATTCCTTTGTAGTTGGTAAAACTGCCTGATCAAAACTGGTTTCTTCTATTTCTCTTTCTTCTAGTTTTCTTTTTAGCACGTTTTTAATCAGATGCATATCAAGTTTTTCAAGATAGACATCATAGAATTTTTGCATCTTTTTTGAACTATCATTTTTCATCATTTCGATAGTTGTAATAAAAGTATCATCAAGTGATTTCTGCATAGAATAAGTATCATCACCAGAGATGTTGTAATCTTTGAGTGTATTAATGGTTTCTTTAAATGATATGATATCTTTGCCGTCAATGATGCTTTCTAGTTCCTTGTCACCAATAAATGGATTTCCCATTGCTTCAAACTTGGCATTCGGGTAGACAAATTTAACATAGGTGGAAAATGGACGTGAAATAACTATTACAGCCCCAGCTAATATAGCTATAATAAGTACCCAGAAAAGGGCATTGTTGGGGTTTAACAGTAGTTCAAACAAGTTTTATTCACTCCATTATTTTTTATGAGAAAAGCAGTTTTCCCACCTTTATTCTTATTTTGTCTTTCTCCCGATGTAGTATTCCATCAAATGTATAATCCAAGATGATCCTACCATCATCTGATTTTATTTTTACGCCGCCGCATGTTTCAATGTTTCCAGATAAAGGCAATCCTAGTTCTTCAGCTATTTTTTTGTCAACATCCCTGCAAACAAGTACTGCACAACTTCCACCGAGTTTTTGTTTTCCATCTTTCATTAGCCTTGTCACTATTTTTTTGTATTTGTTTTCAGGTAGTATTGAGAGTTCATGATGTGCTTTTACAAAGCATTCCTCAATGATTTTTTCTTTTGCTTTTAGCAAGTTTCGTTTTACATCCTGAGAGGCTTTTGACACCCGTATTTTTTTGATGTTTTCACTTTGTTTTTTACCATCGGCTAGTATTTTTTCAGCCTCAACTTCTGCTTCTTGTTTTGCATTGTTTACTATAGTTTTAATTTGTTTCTCTGTTTCTCTCTGTGTCTGTTTGATCTCATCTTGAGCATCTTTTTTTATCTGGTTTATGATTTTTTCCGCTGACATGTTTTACCTTTCTTTTATCCACCAATGAATTTCAACCCAGTCATAAGTAGAATACCTACAAGAAGACCAAAAATTGCTATTGTCTCAGGCATAACAGTAAAAATTATACCGCGTGCTGCAACATCAGGGTTTCTTCCCACTGCACTTATTGAACTTGATGCAACCATTCCCTGATTTATAGCAGAAATGCCTGTCAATCCAACTGTAAGACCAATCCAAATGGCACCCATTCCCATGAGTGAAGTAACTTCTGCACCTCCACCAGCACCAAGTAGTCCTGCACCCATCATCAGTAAAATAGCAGTTAACAGGCCATATACTGACTGAGTCATAGGCAACACTTGTAGAACTAGTAGTTTACCAAATAACTCTGGTTTTTCAGCAGTAACTGCAATGGCTGAGGACCCTGCTAGTGAAAGACCTATTGCTGATGATATTCCTGCGATACCTATTGCAAGGGCACAACCAAGGATTACCATGGCTTTATTATTACTACTTTCTTCATCTTCTTCTGCGGCACTTGCTATTCCTACAGACAACAAAAACATTGTTGTAAACAGGAGTGCCAATATTGCTGCTTTTCTCATTTTCATATATTTTCTTCCTCCAAATATTTTTTTTAGTCTACATTTTTTTCTTCTTCTATTTTTGTATATTTTCTATTTATTTTAAAAGGTGAAAACATTTTTCCACCTCCTTCATAAAATCTGTTGAAAAATTCAACATATTGAAGCCTAAGTGAATGGACACCTGCTCCAAGAGATTGAAGCCCCAGGTTTACCATATGCATGATGACTAACAGGCTTACCATAACAATCATACCAATGATTTTAATTGGGATCATATCTCCCAGAAGTTGTGAGACGACATTAAATGCAAGTGCCATACCAGATGTTGCAAGACCTAGTGCTAGAAGCCTTGCATATGAAAGCCAGTCACCAACATAACCTGTTATATCAAAGAATCCTATTGGTCCTGATGCAATGAAAAGTTGTATAAGTCCTATAACAACCATTATTCCTGCTACATAAAACAATGTTTGAGATAATTCCCAGCCAAGTACAAAATATCCAATAAGCACCCCGCCACCTAGTTGAAGTGGAACCCAGCATAAACATTCTGTAAGCATTTCTTTGTATTTTTTTTGTTTAAAAGCCTGATAAATACCCAGTATTACTCCAACATTAAGATGTATGAGACCAAGGATAAGTGCTAATGTTAAAATTGCTAATGGGTCATTGAGCGATTCAACGGGAAAATGAATTCCTAGCAGATTAAAACTATATATGGGTTCTAATGGGCTATTGAAAAAAAACCTGTGGATGAGATCTCCAAATATACTATATGTAAGAATACCAAATATGGTTGTTACAAGTCCCATCCATATTCCCATAAAAGCCCAGCTTTTAATCATTTCACTATATTTTCCAAACTTGAAATAACCAAACAAAGAAAGAACTAGTATAATAGATCCGTATCCTGCATCGCCTAGCATTACACCAAAGAACAATACAAAAAATATACCCATTAGAATCGTTGGATTAAGTTCGTTATATTTTGGTGTCGCAAACATTTCAAGTAGGCTTCTGAAACCATTTGCCCACCCAGGTGTTTCAATATGTGTTGGCGGGTTATCAGGATTGAGTGATGGAACTTTTGACTCATATACTGCACAGCCATCTGATACTTTTTCTATGCTGGTTTTTAGTTGATCCTCGTTTTTCTCAAGTACCCATCCATGAATTATATATGTTGAATTAGTTTTTACAAAATTCTTAGGTATTTCCCTTCGAATTGTTTCAAGTTGAATTTCTTCACGAAGGACAAGAAGATCATTAAATTGGTTTTTTGCAAAGTTTTTCAGCTGCAAGTTTATTTTCTTTTTTTCTTTTACAATCTCAGAATCTTCTTTACGTAATGTTTTTAAAACATTTTTTGGAATTCCCAACACAATATCAATGTTGAACTCTGTAATATGTTCCCTACAAATTTTCTCAAGTTTTTCTTTTTCACTAATATGTATAGCAACTATAACAGCATATTCTATTTTTTTACCAGTTCCAAAACGTTTTAAGTAAATCACAGAGTTTTTAAGGTCGTTAACTTCTTTTGTCAAGATATCAATATCTAGGGTTTTTCCTGCTTTAACAACTAGATATTCTGATTCGCCGATATCAGAAATATCTAAATCAAAATCTTTAAGATATTCAACCTGGCTAATATCAGATTTAATCTTTTGCCTTCGCTCATCAAGAGTTTTAAGTTTTTCTTCATGAGTAAGTATCTTTTTTTCAATTTCCCCAAGAACACCTTCAGCACGAGAATACAATTCATCCAAAGGACATTCCTCAACTGTCTTAATTTCAGGGAGTTGCGGATGAAGCATTGCTTTGATACCAACAGGTTTAGAACGAATGCCATCTAAAATGTCAATAAGTCTTGTAAGTCGTAGATCATAAGTAGTACAAACAGGTGCTTCGGGGTGCATTTCTGCTTTTTCAAAATCTTTGAGGGTTTCTGGTTTTTCTTTAGTAATATTAATTATTTCCATTAGGCCTGTTTCATGTAGATCTTTTATGACATCCTCTATATATTTCTGATGTATGACAATAGAAGTTTTTTTCATAAGGGCTGGAAAAAATATGGTTTATTCCCCCTTTCCGATCTCCTTAACAATCAGGTCTACAGCCTCAATAATTTTTTTATTTGCAGCCTCATTAATAGATTTAATTTCTTTTTCCCCATAATCTTTAATTTTTACAATGTCTTTTTTAGCAGATTCCTCTGCTTTCTCAATTAGTTTTTTTATTTTATTTTGAGTGTTTTGAATCATTTTTTGTTTTTCTTTCTCAGCATCAATTTTTGCTTTTTCAACTGTTTTTTCAGCATCAATTCTAGCAAATTCTATATCCTCAATTGCTTTTTTTTCTGCTTCTTTAATGCTTTTAATAGAACTTGATGCCATGCTGATATCCCGTATATATAAGCTATATATTATGGTTCTTATAGGTAAATTATTACATTCCCCAGAATTTATCGGTTTTACGTTTAATTTCAAAGATTTTGTTTAGTACATCTCTTTCATCAAGATTTAGGACATCCATCTCTCTGAGTTTTTTTGCATCACTAGCGGGTATGTCAGTAAACAATATGTCTTCTCCTTTGATTTGTCGTCCTACTGTTATGCCATCTATTGATATTGCTACTTCTTGTCCTTGCATTGCTTCTTCTACTGGTTTGTTATCGGATTGTATCCCTTTTATTGATCCTACTATTTTTCCATCTTCTTTCATCAGGCGCATACCATTTTTGATTCTACCACTTAATACTCTCACACCAATTACTGCTGGATGACTAACGCGGAAGACATATTCAGGTATGAATCGTATCATTCCTGGATGTATATAATCTTGTCTTCTTTCTCGTTCTAGTTCTGCTTTTTTAATTGCTATCCATTCATCATAGTTTTCCATGATTGTATAAATTACATCTTCGTTGAATACTGTTAAATCAGCAGTTGTTAGTTCTTCTTTTGCCTCAGGTAGTATTTTTATGTTAAATGCAAAAATAAGTTTGTTAAGTGGGTCTAGTGTTGCCGCTGCTTCAACTATATCTCTTTTGGATACGTTTCCAATTTCAGCTTTGCGAACCTTAATTCCTTTCTCACGTGATTCTTTAATAAGTGCCTCAAGGGACCCTATTGTATCTGCTTTGATGATTATTCCTTGTTCATCTAATTCAAAGTCAATTTTTGTTTGACTTTTAATTTCTTCAATTATCTTTTCTAGTTTTTCACCAACCACGCGTATTGGTGCACCTGGAATTACACCCTCTAAGTCTGGTGATGCAATCTTAATACCACATGCTGCATGAACTTCTGTTACATTATCAAAACGTTCACGGGGATCACGGATCTCATCCAAAGGTTTAGGCTTCAGAAGAGCGCGAATACTCGTAACAATTGGTTCAGCGTTTGTACCAATCACAATTTTATCACTACTGCGAACAGTACCATTATAGATGATTGCATCAATAGTTGTACCCAAACCAACTTCTTCTTTAACCTCAAGAACACTACCCTTACCTGGGCCACTTTCTATATGAAGCCTGTCTTCAAGGAAACGCTGCGCTAGACCTACAAGAATCATAAGAAGCTCAGGTATACCCTCACCGGTCTTGGCACTAATTGGGATAATACCAACAGTTTTTCTGAAATCAGCGATATTAAAATATAGATCAGAGTTGAGTTTCTGCTCAGAAATCGTACCAATCATATCATAGAGTTTTTCCTCAAACATTGTTTTAACATTTACACGCTGATTATTAATACGAACTTTAGCAGGGTCTTTACTTTCCTGCCAACCAGAAATATTATCAATTTTGTTAGCAGCAACAATAAAAGGAGTCTTATACTGTTTCAAAATCTTGATGCTCTCATATGTCTGAGGTTTAAAACCCTCATTAATATCAACGACAAGAACAGCTAGATCAGCAAGACTTCCACCACGAGCACGTAATGTAGTAAAAGCATGATGTCCTGGTGTATCAATGAATAACAAACCTGGGAGCGCAAATTTTTTTCCTTTTAATAGATCCCCACAGATGCTATAAATAACATCAATAGGAACCTCTGTTGCACCTATATGTTGAGTAATGGCACCACTCTCACGAGATACAACAGCAGAGCCTCTGATATAATCAAGAACAGAAGTTTTACCATGATCAACATGACCAAGCACACTAACAATGGGTTGTCTGACATATTTCGAACTTTTAGACATAAACAATCACAACATTTGCGATTGTTAATAAAAACGCCTTTTTAAACTTTTATTGGCTTGACATCCTTTTAACAAGTTTTTATTAAAAAATAATAGTTCTTTATCTTGATTTTCTCAGTTCATTGGCCTGCGTGCCTGCAAATCTATCAATAAGTATGTGATAAATCACAGCATTTTTAAACCAGTCAACATCACCCATGGTGCCTATATAAGATAATTTATAAGTTTTTATAGTGTTTCAACAAAAAATCTTAGATCATATAGGATAAGTTCACAGAGCAGTATTCTCAACTTTTTCATTACAAAGCATAAGATTGCGTATGTATATTTTACACCAGGTAAACGAAACTAATGATCCTATCAGATTTGCAACTACAAGAGCCCACCATACTCCAGTTATATCCATGTTTAGATAAAATGTAAATATAAAAGCAATCGGTAGTGCAAGCACAATTGTCCTCAGTACAGTTGCAATAAGTGCATAGTTTCCTTTTCCAGTGCCTTGAAACATCGCGGAGGCCATCATACCAAAAGCAGCACCAGGATAAAATAAACATGTTATTCTAAGAAAATCAATAAGCCCTGCTTGTATCCTCATTCCCTCAGGAGTTGATGTAAAAATATATGATATCTGTGGTGCAAAAATATAAACTAAAATAGCAATTATTATCTCACCAATTAAACCTATTTTTAATGCATACATAAAAGCAATCTTTAGTTTCTCATATTCTTTTGCACCATACGTAGCGCCTGTTACAGATACGACTGCTGTTACCATCCCAATAAGGGGAAGAATCGCAATCATAATAACTCTCCAACCCGCAGTATAAATTGATATTCCATCTTCACCTACTGTTGTAACTCTCATAATTATTAGCTGAATCACAAGCATTGTAATTGACATGCTTAGTTGTTGTACTGATGCAGGTAGTCCTACTTTGAAAATATCAAGAGATATTTTTTTTGAAAATTTAAAATCTCGGAAATTAAATGATACATACGTATTTTTTCTTAAAAACAACCAATAAAAGAGGATTATGCTTGTAAGAGCCATCGATAGTACTGTTGCATAAGCAGCACCCGTTACCCCCATCTTAAATGTGTAGATAAAAATCGGGTCCAAAAAAATGTTTAACATTGATCCAAATAACATTGCATACATAGCTCTTTTTGCATCTCCTTCCCCTCTAAGAATTGAATATGCAACATTTGTGAAAAATAAAAAAATGCCTCCTGCAAAAATTATTTTACCATAAGAAACTGTCATTTTTGCAGTTTTTTCAGCACCCATAAATGAAAAAATACTTTCTGATGAAAAAAACAGTATTAATGTCAATAAAACTCCTAAAATCATAGTATATATTATGCTATGTATTGCAACGTTATCTGCTCCTTTCTTATCTTTCTCACCAATTTTTCTAGATAGAGCAGATGAGCCGCCAATACCAACCCCTGTTGATATTGCATAAAGCATCATGAAAAACGGTAAAACAAAACCAACTGCAGTTAATGCATCAGGTCCAACATCTGTAATTACTTCATTTGTGAAAAAATCTTGCCCAAAACCAGAAACCCAAAGGCCATCTGCTAAATTATAAAGAGTGTAAGCAGACATAGCAATAATCATTGGTATAGCAAGCCTTATAACAGCTTTTTTAGGATCTCCAAGAAGAGTTTTAACCCCTTGAGTCTCAGCAGAATGTCCTTTCACATGCCAAGACAATAACAATTCATATTTCAAATTTATGATAAAAAAATACTAAAAATAATTAAGCATTGTCCTTCCATATCATTTATATATAACTTCTTTTATTCCGACTCTTAATGGCATTATGGCAAGGTAACAGTAGAAGAAGTAGAACTGGTCGAAGAATACGTTATGCACGTGGAAAAAGAAAATTTGAAATAGGACGTGAACAACTCTTACCAACAATTGGACCAACACGGCTTAAAAAAATAAGAACCATGGGCAATAACAGAAAAACACGGGCAAAAACTATAGATGTAGCTTATGTAGTTAACCCAGAAGACAACAAAACAACAAAAACGGAAATACTCTCAGTTAAAGAAAACGCAGCAAACATACACTATGTGCGACGTAACATAATGAACAAAGGAGCAATAATTGAGACAAAACTGGGAAAAGCGAAAATAACATCCAGACCAGGGCAAACAGGTACCATTAATGCTGTACTAGTATCCAAATAAACACACCGTTGTGATAATTTATGGTCTCCAGAGGAGAAGACAAATACGTTGTTTGGCCTATTTATTTTGATAGATCAGTTTCAAGACTGTCTGGTAGAAAAGTTGCAAAAAAACATGCGATGGATAAACCAACATCTGAAAACATATCCAAAGCAGCAAAAAGCCTAGGACTCAACCCAGTTCTTGAAAAAAACTGTGCTCATCCATCAAGAACCTGGAAAAAAGAAGGAAGAATACTAGTTGACAAAAAGGGTTCTAAAAGTAAGACTTTAGTACAAATTGCTAACAGGATGTAATCTTTTTAATAATAGCATTAATTTAGTTAACATTGTAAAGTTAGTATGCAAATTAATTAATACTTTATATTAACAAACAATTTTTGTGTTAACATATCGCACACCAAAATTTTTTAAAAAATCCATCAATTTCGTATAAACCTTAACAAAATAAACTTAGTTAACAAACAAACTTAAATTATTAACTATCATCTTTAAAATCATATTTTTGTGTTACCATGATACATGTTACCAATACAATATATTGCTATAAAATGTCTAGCACACAAAATAAAATTATTGAATGAAAATAATTAGCATGAAAATATTCAAGATCGCAAGAATGATTCCTCCGAGAAAAAACAAAACAGAAAAACTAAAAAATCAATCAACTAACAGTAGTAAAATAATCTTCATATCAAATATTTACAAAAATGCCTAGAAAGTACATTTTTCGACGAAAAAGAAGGGGGTTTCGTTACACAAAAATTCATTCATGCAAATTTTCAAAAAAATTTGTTAGACACAGTATAGCATGATTATGGTTTTTAGACAAAAAATAGTCAAAAATTGCAAAAAGTTATATACAAAATCGTTATATGTGATACATGTCAGTTATCTGGCTGTAGCCAAATCCCTGAGATGATTCACATGTCAAATGAATATAAAGTAGCATATTATATAAGGGTTAGCCGGGAGGAGCAGGCAAAAGGATACAGTCCTGACGGACAAAAATCTACTCTGGATAGTTGGTTAAAAGAAACTGAATGGAAATGGATGAAAACCTATCAAGATGAGGTGAGCGGTAAGGATATCCAAAGAGAACGGTTTCAGGAGATGCTCACTGATGCCAAAAATGGTCTGTTTCAGGGCATTTGTATGTATGATAATGACAGATTTTCAAGATCCACAAAGGATCTATTAACTGTAATGGATGATCTTCTTTCATATGGAGTAAAATTGCATATTTATAATCTGAGACACATAGACATCTATAGTGAGCAGGGAAGATTTATACTTACAAACTTTGCTGCTTTCAGTGAATTTTTTAGAGGGCAATTGGCATCTAAAATTCGTGTAGGCGTAAAACAAAAAATGAAAAATGAATGGTTCGGACAAGCACCATATGGTTATACTATCGTATCTGATGTTGTAGGAAACAGAAAAAAGAATACAAGACTTGTAGAAAATTCTGAAGAACAAAAAGTGATATCTCTTATGAGACAACTAAGGGCCGAGGACAAGAGCCCTAGCGAGATTGCTATGCATCTTAATGAAAATAGAGTTCCAACAAGGTTGACGAGAAATGGTAACAAATGCAGTTGGCATCCAAGTACTGTAAGAAATATTCTTAATAGGCCTGAAGTGATGTTAAATGAAAAAAAAGAGACCTGAATTTCCATCAGATGCTAAAAGAAAAGTGATAGAAAGATCTGGATAGATTTTATCTATCAATGTTATTAGTGATTGTGATACATGTTAACATAGAAATTTAATGTTAAATAGTAACACACTTACCATGTTATTTTTTAGCACGGTATTATGATTTAAGATTATGTGTTAATAATTTAAGTTTGTATGTTAACATACTTTATAAATTAATGGTTATGTATTAACTTTACAAAATTTTTATTATCTTTCGTTTTCAAATATTTTTATTGTTAGTCGCTATCATGATTATCTTTTAAATATTAAATATGGTGCTTAACTAATTAAGCCAATACAGATAATAGATTTATATAGATACTAATAAAAATTTATTCACACAAAAGTTTTAATAACAGGCAAAAATTATCCCCGACTAACAAAATAGTTGATTTAGCAGAGGGGCATAAAACATATGTACATAGTAATTGTTGGAGCCGGCGGTATTGGTAAAAGACTTACAGAACTTGCTCTTAAAGATGGAAATCATAACATAATAGTTATTGACAAAGATCAGGCTAGCTGCGAAGAAATTGCTCGTAAGTATGATGCAATCGCAATAAATGCTGATGCTACTCAAGAAGAAACTCTTGATGAAAGCGAGGTCAAAAAAGCTGATGTTCTAGTAACAACGACAAATGATGATGCTATAAATCTTATGGTGTGTTCTCTAGCAAAAAATAAGGGCGTTAAACACTTAGTTTCTGTTGTAAATCAGGATGAAAGTAAGCCTATGTATATGGAAAAAGGCGTGAAAATGATTAAAAGCCCTAATGTTGTGATGGCTGAGCATCTTTACAAATCCATTAAGCACCCCAATGTAGAGGAATATATGAATGTTGGTCATTATGCCGAAATTTTTCGTATACCCATATCTTTAAATTCTAATCTTTCTGGCAAAACTATTAAAAAAATTGGGTTGCCTAAAAAAGTACTTATTGTTGCAATTGAAAGAGATCATAAATTCATAATACCAACGGAGGATGTAGAGTTATTTTCAGGTGATAAAGTAACCATTCTTGCACATAAAGATCAAGTAGATAAGGTTGCATCGTTATTCTCTGAATAACCTGCGTAAATTATATATAAAGGATGTATGATTCTAAATCGTATTTTTCCTAATTTTATGAGGAGTAGTTATGACAACAGAAGATAAATTAACTAAAACAGGTACAACCATACTTGGGATGGTATGTAAAGAAGGTATAGTAATAGCAACTGAGACAAGAGCGACTATGGGCACGCTTATTGCTCATAAAGAGACAAAGAAACTATATAAGATTGATGAACATCTTGCACTTGCAACCGCAGGATTAGTCGGTGATCTTCAGGTTCTTTCTCGTTATTTAACTGCTGAGGCTAATCTTTACAGACTTAAAAGAAACACAAAAATGCCTGTTAATAGCGCTGCAACACTTATGTCAAATATTATGAATCAAAGAAAGTTTATGCCATATTATGTGCAGTTAATCCTCGCTGGATACGATGATGATGGTGGACATGTTTATTCTCTGGATGCAGCAGGGGGCTCTATTCCAGATAAATATACTGCTGGTGGATCAGGTTCACCATATGTATTTGGTGTTATGGAAGATCATTTCAGAGATGATTTAACTGTTGATGAAGGAATTGACCTAGCAATTAGAGCAATAAAATCTGCCAAAAGTAGAGATTCTGCATCTGGCGGTATGACAAATGTTGCAGTTATTACTAAAGATGGGTTCAGACCTATATCTCAAGACGAAGTACAAAAACGTTTAGAGAAAATAGCAAAGTAAGATACAAAAAATAAAAAGAAATTCAATCAAAAAAATATTTCTTATATGCTTTAGTTTGAAAATACATATTAAAATTTGTTTGTAAAAGGTAATGGATTATGACAGTCGACGACGTTTTAAGAGAAACCAAAGGAAAAGTAAGAGGCGTTATCCCGCCTAGTATCGATGTTTCAGATGTAGAATTTGAAGGAGCGCTTGTTGTTATTTATACTAAGCATCCTGATAAGTTTGCAAAAAATGAGGATATCGTACGTCAGCTTGCAAAAATGTTGCAGAGACGTATTGCTATTCGTCCAGATCCATCGGTTATAACAGATACAGATACAGCTGAAAGAAAGATAAAAAATATTGTACCTAAAGATGCAGAACTGACAAATATTTATTTTTTACCAGAGACTGGTGAAGTAACAATTGAGGTTATGAAGCCTGGCGTTGCCATTGGTAAACAAGGTATACTTCTTAACGAAATTAGGAAAACTATTAACTGGTCTCCTAAAATCATTAGAACTCCTCCTATTCAGTCTAAGACTGTTCAGGAGATCCGTGGTTATCTTCGTTCAATGAGTGATGAAAGAAAAGAGATACTTCGTAAAGTTGGACGTAAGCTTCATCGTGGTGTTAGCTCTGGTGAACGGTTTGTAAGAGTTACTGGTCTTGGTGGTTTTCGTCAGGTTGGCAGATCTTGCAGTCTTTTACATACTCAGGATAGTAAAATAATGATTGATTGTGGTGTTGATGTTTCATCCAATAATGCTACTACACCATATATTCATCTCCCTGAAGTACTGCCTTTGGAGACTATTGACGCAGTAGTTATTACTCATGCACATTTGGATCATTCAGGCCTTGTACCACTTTTGTACAAGTATGGTTTTGATGGACCTATATATTGTACACCACCTACAAGGGACATGATGACGCTTCTGCAGATGGATTATTTAAAAGTCGCTGCAGCTGATGGGAAAAAAATACCGTATTCTGCGGAAAACATTCGTGATGTAATTAAACATTGTATCACAATGGATTATGGCGATACAACTGATATTACACCTGATGCTCGTCTAACACTTCATAATGCAGGTCATATATTGGGTTCATCTATTGCTCATCTGCATGTCGGAGAAGGATTGTACAATATTGCTTTTAGTGGCGATATCAAATATGAACGCACATGGCTTTTTAATCCTGCTGTTAATCGTTTTCCACGTCTTGAAGCAATATATGTTGAGTCTACATATGGTGGCAGGGATGACTTTCAGCCAACTCGTAAGGAGGCAACTGATCGTCTCAAGGATATTGTACAGACTTGTTTGAAGAAAAAAGGTAAACTATTGGTACCTGTTTTTGCAGTTGGTCGTAGCCAGGAAGTTATGATTGTCCTTGAGGATCTAATGCGTAATAAGAAAATACCAAAGGTACCTGTATATCTTGATGGTATGATTTGGGAGGCAACAGCAATTCATACTGCTTACCCAGAGTATCTCAATAATAAGCTTAGAAACCAGATTTTTCAAAAAGGAGAAAACCCGTTACTTTCTGATATTTTTGAACGTGTTGATAGCCATGAGATGAGGCAGAAAATTGTAGGATCATCAGATCTATGTATTGTCCTTGCAACTAGCGGTATGATGAACGGTGGGCCTGTTATGGAATATTTCAAAGAATGGGCTAATGATAAAAGAAACTCTATTGCTTTTGTTGGTTATCAGGGTGAGGGTACTATTGGTCGACGTATACAAAAGGGCTGGGGAGAAATACCACTAAATATTGGTGGTAACATTGTAAATGTTAAAATGAATATGAATGTTGAAACCTGTGATGGTTTCAGTGGTCATAGTGATCGTAGACAGCTGTTAAACTTTATTAACAATATGAGTCCAAGACCAGAGCGCGTTATCTTCGGGCATGGCGAAGAATCAAAATGTCTGGATGTTTCTTCAACAGTTCATAAGAAATATAATATTAGTACGGCGGCTCCTATGAACCTTGAAACAATCCGGTTTGTATAGAACCTTTAATATACTTGGTAATAAAAACCCGTTAAAAGAAAAAAAGAAATTCTTTTTAATACTATTTTTTTTCTTTTTCTTCTTTTAATGGCTTTGCCATTTCCCAGAGGCTATTAAACTTGTCATCAAGTATCTCTATATCTTCAAGTTTAACATAAGCCGTACCAATATATGAAGATTCACCAGTTGGCTCATGAAGAATTTTAATGCCATTTACAGCCATTTCTTTACCAAAAACAAAGTTACGCATTGTACCACTTACATCATCTGAAAAACAACGTATATCAAGGTTATCACCATATAGTTTCTTCAGATTTTTTGCTGTTTCCTTATTTGCTTTTGCATCAATTATAAGCTGAACTTTTGTATCAAGATCAAGGAATTTTTTGAAATATTTAAGGAACGGCTCATTAAAAAATCGTTCCCCGCCAACTTGCATCTTTAAATGATTGCTCTTCTCAATACAATTATTAAGTACATTATAAAGAATCCATTTACCACTATATTGAAGTGTTACATTACCATTTCGTTTAAGTTTAATACCATATTTTTCAAAATTACTAGTGTAATAATCACCATAGTTTTTTAACCGATTTTCAATTGCATTATAAGTATCTTCTGCTACAAGATTTTTAATATCGCTTTTAATGTCTTCCCAGATAGCACGAGGGTGTACTGGCAGATAGCTTTCCCGTCCGAAATCTTCATCTGCTTCATTTGAAAATAAAACCTTTGCTATTAGACCATATTTCAACAACGACGCACGTCCAGTCTCAAGTGGACGTCTTGTAATATTAGCTAGTTCTTCTGCTACTTTTAAAAACTCAGAAAACTCATTAGGGCAATCAATTACAAGTGTTACGTAATAAATAGCTGCCTCACGAGGACGATTTACCTTCATCCTCTCAAACATCATTTCAAAATCTTGTATATGATCAAGTCTCACATTAGTTTTGAATTCTGATCCCATCTACTTTCACCAATCCCAAATTATTTATCAGTACACTTTTCTACTGATTCCTGTTTTCAGGATAAAAATGTTTTTGAGTTTTATATAATTTGTGCATGCATTAATACCTGCACATTAACAAAACAAAACGACAAATTTTATGATGTCGTACTCTGTTTTTGCATGTTTTCAATTTCTTTAAAATACTTACGGCAATCTCTTTTTATATTCGCTGTTTGCTGCGGAGGTATTTTATAGGCATGTTCTGTATATTCAAGTGCAAAAATGATTCCATGTACAAAAGCACCAAGATTATAGTTTTTTTCTTTTCCAAATTTTAATATTTCATCTGCTATCTTCATTGCATCTTCAAAAGTATAAGATAATTTTTCCTTATTTGATGTGTCTTTCTTTTTATGAGCCATACTCCCCTGCATTAGGTCATTATTTATAAAAATTTGTTTTTTTAGTTTATTATTTTTCTTCACAGTTTATTTTGCCCTTTGCTATTCCTATTAGATGTTTCATTACCACGTTTTTTGGAAAACCAGGTGTATCTAAGTATGTTTCACATATTTCTTCTATATGCTGTAGTCTGTTTTCTAGATCTATTTTGTAATTCATTTTTGTGCATCACATCCATTTATCGAGAAGCCTGGAACTATGCTTGGTTGATAAATCTTTTTAAAAATTTCAGCAAAAATAATATTTTTCTTTAATTTTATAAAGTATTTATATTTTAAAAAGGTTTATATCTATCTAAACTGATTATAAATAAAACGGGGGCTTAGAAATATGAAGAAATTTTTACCAATAATGGTAGTAGGTTTCCTAGTTATTAGCGGACTAGGAGTAGCAGGTATATCTTTTGAAAAAACTGATGATGCAGTATTAATTGGAATGTCAGATACAGAAACAATGATTTTTTCATCATTGGTTATTGATGATAGTGATAGTGAATATATTTCAGTTGGTCTTTCAGATACGTCATCTTACATTACAAGACCTGGTGAGCCTATGTTACCAAAGGTTGTAAAAACTTTTGAACTTCCTTTTGGTGCAAAAAATGTTAAGGTTAATGTTGTAACAAAGGATGTTGAAGAGTATGATACTGCAAGAGAGATCCGTCCTGCGTCTACACCTGTTCTTTTAACAGTTGATAAAAATGTTGGTGTTTTTAAATCTAAGAAAAATGAAAAAATTTATGCGAGTAGCGAGCCTTTTCCATCTACTAGTTTTAGTTACCGTGTTAGTTGTGGTCTAAACGCAGGTAACAAACATGTTACTCATGTATCTGTTCATATTTACCCTGTTAGTTATGTTCCAGCTCTTGCTAAGATGTATGTTGCAGGTAGTGCTGATATAAGTATAAATTATGATGCACCAGGGGAAAATGTTTTTCCATCTGTTTGTTCATATAATATGGTAGTTATTGCTCCTAATGTGTTTGAAAAGGGGCTTCAACGGTTAATCAATCATAAAAACAGTGTAGGTGTTCAAACTTTTTTTAAATCAACTGAAGAGATATATGAAGAGTTTGAAGGCGTTGACAAACCTGAACAGATCAAATATTTCATTAAGCATGCAATAGAAGAATGGGGTATTACATATGTTTTGCTTGTTGGTGGGTTGAAATCACAGATATGGGCAAAACCAAGAGATGGTCCAAACCATGGCTCAACAGGTTGGTATGTCCCAGTAAGGTATACTAATTGTTTTGATAACCCTGAGCATCCTTTAAGTAGTGAGTCTATACATGATCCCGGTGTGATTAGTGATTTGTATTATGCTGATATTTATGACGGCGAGGGTAATTTTTCCACATGGGATACAAACGATGATGGCTACTTTGCTGCATGGGGATACCCTGATCCATCTGTTAAAAATGATACAGATATAGATTTCGACCCAGATATTGCCATTGGAAGACTAGCATGTAGAAATAAATATGAAGTGAAAACAGTAGTTGACAAGATAATAAACTATGAGAGTAGTGATCATTCTGAAGAAGACTGGTTTAAAAAAGTTGTATCAATATCAGGAGATGGTTTTCTAGATCAAGAGCCTCTTGACATCCAATGGGATACCAATGGGCTTCCAAAAGGGGAATACATAATTTGTGCACAGAGTAGAAGACCTGATGAT
>DAOWIZ010000100.1 GCA_030640585.1 Thermoplasmata archaeon | reverse complement strand
GATGAAGGCTTAACCTGGACAAAAGAAAGGAATTTAGATTTAGATAGAATAGCTATTGACCCAGATATTTTTCGGCTTGATGACGGGACTTATAAACTGTTTTTTACCTCGTTTGATTCAGAGTTTGGAGTGGGACCACAGTATGTTATGAGCGCCAGTTCCACGGATGGCATTAATTTTACTGTTGATAGTGGTAAACGCCTTGAGCCGGTCTCTGAATATAAGTTATTACTTGATCCTGATATCATTAGGTTATCTGATGGATCCTACCGGATGTATTATTCAGAATGGCAAAACGATGGATCAATTATAATATTAAGTGCAATAAGTGTGTGAAATAATACTACTAAGATCTAATCAAAAATAGTGATTATTACTATTTTTTCTCCTGTTGAAATAAAGTAAAATTGCTGGGTATTATTCCATTATCCAATTGAATATCGTAAAACCCTATGCGAAAACTTAAGTTCACCAACCCAGAGGTAACTGCCATCAAACCAAACACCTGAAGGCATAAAAAGACCATCTCTTGTGAATTTTGGTAGCAGCCCATTTTCAAACGAACTTTGACCGATAACAACATCTGGCTGATCGCTTCCAGAAGACGGGATTTCATTCCAAATAAGGACCCTATCGTAACTTGTATCAGCAACGAACAGGTAATTATCATCGATGAAAACGCCCTGAGGGAGGTTAAAATGTACACCACTATGTTCTGATAACAACTCAACAAACTCAGGAGTATCATCTTCAAGTGAATCAACATCTACCAAGATTATAGTGTTAGTAGGGCCAATATATTGAGCAGCAAGTTTTTCACCATTACTACTTATCTTACCAATATCATAAGCAAAAGTAACTTCTTTTAACGGGTTTTCATTCCAATCAAAAGGCTGCTCCCAAATGTATAACTTCCCATTCGAAGTAATATATGCATACGTTTCATCAAAGGTTATCCCATTTCCCTCACGGATGTCGATATCACCAAGTTTATCACCAAGAATTACAACTGGTTCCTCACCATTCAAAAGATCATCCCAATTCCATACTAAAAAACCTCCATTCATAAAACCGCCGCGTCCAATAACATAAAATTTATCATCATAAACAGCACCACTTAACAGTTCAAAATTAACCGTAAAAACAATATCCGGAGTCGCACCACTTTCATCTGGGATGTCTTTCCATACCTCAATCCTACGAGTATACCCACAAAGAACAATAAGACTATTTCCATGTCGTATGGGGGAAGGGTTATCCATAAAATAATACTCTTCAACAAGTGGATTCGTATTGGAATCAGAACCTATAACAAAATCAGGCTCCCTACCCTCAGGTTTACCAAGATAACCTGCTATCCTTCCACCATTATAAAGAGAAAAATAACTAACCTCTGTTGTTCCATCATTTGCATAGGTCATACCAGATCCATCACCTGATTGAAAGGTGATATATGGAAGAACTTCGACAGTTCCGTCTCCCTCCATTTCAAGAATATCATAGTCTCCTTCCAAATCTATAAAATCAGGAATTCTAACAACATTACTACCTGGAGTACCATACAAATCATCATCAATTACCTCGGAACACCACAATACCTCTCCACCAAGATAAGTATCATAATCTACATTACTAGTTGGAAAACTATTCCAAATAAGATTACCACCACGACCAGTACCCCTAGCGTTATGATCACCGATAAGCAGATATGTTTCACCATCAGATTCAATATTTCGAGGTGTTCCAAAATCATCATTTGTCAAAATAAGATCCGGCTGTTGATCATTAACCGTTGGAAAGCTATTCCATATTAAAACACTACGTCCCCTAGTATTTGTAACTATTAATTTCGTACCATCAGTCCAAACAGCCCAGGGCCATGCTATCGAGTCTTCATCTATAGTCTCTACCGCTGTATGAAAATCAACCTGACCGAGAACAATATCTGCAGGTTGTCCGTTTTCAGTTGGGAAACTATTCCAGATAAGAACTCTATTGTTGCTGGTATCAGCAACAACGACTTTATTATTAACAGTTGAGACCGCTACAGGCCAACGAAGTTTATCCTGCGCAGTCCCAGGACTATTAGTATCAAAATCACTTTGACCCAAAACAATATCCGGAGCCACATTGCCAGTTGGGAGACTATTCCAAATCAAAACCCGATTGTTGCATGTATCAGCTAGTAACAGATGTTGACCATCGTTTGAAATACCCATAGGATGATAGAGACGCAAAGGCCCGCCAGAGTTATCAAAATCAAACCAGTTAAGTAAAATGTCTGCATCCTGACCACTTGTAAACCAACCTGAAGATGGAGGAGTTTCAACTTTTGAATATGAACTGCCTGTTTCAATAACCTCCACATTCAAGAAATCATCAATGAATCCATCATTTCCATTCTCAGGAGGAGTATATTGATCATTATCCGCAGTATCGCCATTTTCTCCTTGATTCTCTGTTTCACTTATACATCCACTTAACCCAACAGACATCAATAAAAGCGTTAGTCCTACTACTAAAAGTTGCTTTTTCGTATCCCATCACCTACCTTTTAGAATCATTTTCTACTTTATAAAATCAGCAGGTAAAATTATTGCTAAGTATTACTTCCAACAGGCAGAACAGGCAAACACAAAAAAAACACCCCATCCTATACAGTGTTTCTCCTGTAAAATCCTTCTATCCCGCCGGGCTCGTTGATGAAATTAAAAAATAATTAGTTTTTCATTATTTTAAATCAAAATCTCTGTTCAATCTGTGTAAACTATGGAGATATGCAAAACTATATAAATAAGTAAAATACTATTACAAATGATAAAATAAAAAAATATAAAGAGTTCTAGAGAACTTTAATTAAAAAGAAATTAGAATTTAACAGTTATTTGTTTTTTTATTATCACTTTAAAAAACAACATATGAATTGGAGTAAAAAAAATGTACAAAACCAAAAAACAAACAAAAAATATGAATAAAACAATGAACAAAAACAAATGCATACAATCTTTTTTAAAAATTTAAAAAAAGCCATGCAAAAAACAATTATTTTATAAGGCAAGGATTAAAAAATGAAATTTAATGAACTTAATATTAATGAAAAGCTTAAAGATAAAACAAATGAACTAGGGTTCAAAGAGCTCACACTGATACAAGAGAAATGCATACCTGAAATCATCAACGGAAAAGATGTAGTAGGGCAAGCAGAAACGGGATCAGGAAAAACTGTAGCTTTTTGTCTACCATTACTTGATAAAATAACACCTGGTGATGGAATACAAACAGTAGTGTTAACACCAACAAGAGAACTATGTGTACAGGTAACAGATGTATTCAAAGAATTTGGGAGAACTCTAAAAATCAAGACAACCAGTATCTACGGCGGAGTCAGTATAGAACCGCAAATTAAACGTATACGAAGATCAGAAGTCATAGTTGGAACACCTGGTAGAATGCTTGATCATTTACGTAGAAAAACAATGGACCTAGGAAGAGTTAGGTTTCTTGTTCTTGATGAAACTGATAAAATGCTTGAGATGGGATTCATTGACGATGTGGAAAAAATCATACGTTACATGCCAAAA
Source organism: Thermoplasmata archaeon (assembly GCA_030640585.1). Taxonomy (GTDB): domain Archaea; phylum Thermoplasmatota; class E2; order DHVEG-1; family DHVEG-1; genus DAOWIZ01. The sequence goes on along the minus strand of DAOWIZ010000100.1, from coordinate 6,906 downwards.
CAAAGACAAACTCTCATGTTTAGTGCAACTATTGAAAGAAATATTGATAGACTTATGCACAGACATCTCAACAACCCTGAGATTATTAAAACTAAATCTCAAGTAGATAGTAGTAAACTTGAGCAAGTCTACTATGATATTTACCAACAGACTAACAAATTCTCAATTCTTGTCCATCTCCTTAAAAGTAATGCAGATGGACTTGCGATTGTTTTTTGTGCAACACGTCGTGAATGTGACGTTGTTGAAAAAAACCTAAGAGTTCATGGCATTAAAGCATCAGCTATTCATGGAGGTATGACTCAGAGTAAAAGAATGAAATCTCTTGACGCGCTAAAGGAACAAAAAACAGATGTTCTTGTTGCAACTGATGTCGCAGCCAGAGGTCTTGATATAAAAAACGTTACTCATATCTATCACTACGACGTACCAAAGACGCCTACTGAGTATATACATCGTATCGGTAGAACCGCTCGAGCTGGTGCAAATGGAACTGCAATTACTCTTCTCACAGAACCTGATCATGATAACTTCAGACGAGTGCAAAGCAATGAAGAACTCAACATTGAAAAAGCGGAAATGCCAGAGTTTGAAAAAGTAAGTTTTTCAAGAAAAACGGATCATAGGAATAGAACTTCTCAAAACAGACATTGGAATAATAATAGGAATTATAGACATAAGAATAGACCTTCTCAAAACAAACATTGGAGTAATAATAGTAATAATCAAAGCAATAATAACAATAGGAATTATAGACATAGGAATAAAAATTCTAAAAAATCCTATTAAATTTTTTCTATAGATCGTACTTTTATAATATTTAAGTAAGCATTATATATTGCATTTTATACCGCCCCAAATCTCCAATATTAAAAGCAAGTGTTGGTTTATAACTGTATTTCTAAGTGGAAAAGATAAATAAAGAAAAAAAAGATTTTAGAAAAAACGTTGCAAAATTCAACGATATTTACAGCAAAATTTGTAAGGCAACTACGTTGTTACGTGGCAAAAATGCAAAATAGAATCTTGCAAAGTATTGCTCCATGAAATTATGCCTGTTTTTGTAAATAAAACCTTAAATATTACTAGTAACATCTCAGGAATATGCGAAGACGTGCGTATCCATATGGAAGATATCTGATTAAAGACAAAGAAATTTCCGACTTGGGATTAAAGCTGAAAGATTTTGTCGAGAAACTTGGTTTTTCAATTGTTAAATATGATGAAAAAAATGAGGGAGCTGGCACACTTATTATATGTGTAAATAAAAAAATTGGTGACCTTTTTAAACAAAAGAAACCCTTCGGTCATTTTCAAGAAATAATTTACGAGTTATCCAGTTTGTTTTCTATAGATGTAACTTCTTTCCGTTATACAGATGAGAAATCACAGCGTATTGGAATTGAGATATATCTGTGGCCTATTGATAAAGGAATTTTAATGGAAATGTTTGTTTTACCATATATGGGATATTTAAACAAAACTGAAATATATGGTGTAACAGAAACTGATGAAGAAGAAATAACAGATTGGTTTTTATGTGAGCAGATCTGGGAACATGTTGAACCAAAGATCGTAGATAATTTTAATGCAGAACCTGTGCATATGAGGGCATAATATTAGGGGTTTATTTGATTTTTTCAGAAGAAGGTTTTTTGTTGTCTAGTACAGATACTACTCCAAGACTGCTTATTATTAAAATGCTGACTATCATTATTGGAATGGTTCTACTCATTTTTAACCCTTATTTAATATATATTGCCGATGCATGTAGAGATTTATAAAAATCAATTCTTTTTATATAAATATAAAAAAGTATTTAAGTTGGAAACTTACTTATTAAAACTATGAAACAATATATGGGGGTAGAAAATTGATAAATTCTTTTACAAAAAAAGGAACCGTAATATTATTATTGACATTTTTTATTTTGTCAAGTTGTATACCATCTTTTGGATCACAAATAAGAGCAGACTCTATAACTGAGTCAATAAATGAACTTTTTACAACAGCCAGTTACAATACTAAATATCTTGAAATAGAATTAAGTTTCTCAGATCCAAATATAACCCAACATGGCAACTACTCCATAGTACATGTAAATGAGACAAATCATAACAGAATGATTCTTTTCGACATGGATCCCGGTAAGCCAGTATTGCCTGTTAATCTTTCAGTGTTTGAACTTTCCTTTGGAACAAAAATAATAGATGTCGAATATGAACATTCCACACCAGAAATAATTGACCTGCCCGCGAAAATCGCGTTTGCTAAAGCATCTTATGATAACATACAATATTATTTATTGGAAAATAAAATGGATGTAAACGTGTATGAAAACGATGACCCATATCCCTCTGACTGGGTATCTTATAGAACTGGCGGAGGTCTTTCACAAGATGAACATGTAACATTTTTAGTGTTGAGAATTTACCCAGTTAGATACTATCCTGCTGATGATCAACTACAGTTCATTCAAACCATAACAGTTAACATAACGTATGAGGAACCAGTTGAACCACTATTGGATGATAACAACCGTTATGATCTGTTAATTTTAGCCCCTTGTGAGTTTATGAAACATCTGCAACCATTAGTTTGTCATAAAAGTCATATGGGTGTGAAAACAAGACTTGAGAGTTTACAAAAAGTATACAAAGAAATGTACTGGCATGGCCGTGACAGGCAGGAAAAAATCAAATATTATATTAAAACAGCCGTTGAAGAATGGGGTATTAAACATGTACTTCTTGTTGGAGGTATAAAGGGGCAGACCGTTAAATGGAACCTGCCTGCTAGATATAGCTATGTTGTTCCCATGGAAGAACAAGAATACTCTGAACAAAGTTTCATCAGTGACCTGTATTATGCAGATATCTATGATGGGGAGGGAGGCTTTAGTAGTTGGGATTCCAATGGCGATGATCTGTTTAGTGTTTGGAATTTAACTTTCAAAGAGGATATGGACTTATATCCTGATGTATATCTGGGCCGTCTCCCATGTAGGAATATTGCTGAGGTTAAGGTCATGGTTAATAAAATTATCAAATATGAAAAAGAAAAATCTGCTGATAGTTGGTTTAAAAACCTGATTCTTGTCGCTGGTGATTCTTATCCTGATGTTAATGGTTTTAACGAAGGGGAGCTAATATCAGAAAGAGCAGTTGAACTAATGCCCAGTTTCAATCCTGTTAGGGTTTATGCCTGTGAGAATCAGGATATTGATCGGAAAACAGTTAACGCCGCTATGAATCAAGGTGCTGGTTTTGCCTATTTCTGCGGACATGGGAGCTCTGTTAGCTGGAGCACTCATTTTCCGCCAGATGGAAAAAACTGGACAACAGGATACAATCTACTTAATATGATACCATTACACAACAAAGGTAAACTCCCAGTTACAGTTGTTGGTGGATGTCACAATGGCGAATTTGATATATCCATTACAAAAAGCATTAAAAATGGGTTAAAAGAAAATGGACTTAAATATTTCATTCCAAAAGGAGTAAGTTTCTGGTGGAACGGTTGGGCACCAAACTGCTGGGCTTGGTGGCTTACCAGTAAACCTGGCGGTGGAGCAATAGCAACCATTGCAAATACTGGGCTAGGGACACATGGAGACGATGATGTAGATAATAATTCTGTTGCGGATTATCTTGAAGTACTTGATGGCTGGCTTGAACTTAGATTCCTTGAACTATATGGAACAGAACAAAAGTACATTCTTGGTGAAAACCATGCTCAGACAATCACTGAATATATGCATCGTTTCCTCGGTGATGAAGCTATTATGGATACAAAAATGGTCCAACAATGGGAACTATTCGGTGATCCAAGCCTTAAAATAGGTGGATACGAATAAAAAAATAAAAAAGAGAAGTAAAAAAATTAAAAGTTATCCTTTTACTTCTTTTTCAGATATGGAAGACCAGTTCTCTTGTTAACACCAACTATCATGTTATCTGGTTTGTCACATGGGTTACCACTTTTTGGTGTTCTCTTACTAAAGAAATATATTGTTTGGTTTCTTCCGCCTTTAAGTTCTACATCACGTGTATATAATGTCCAACCATCATGCTCGTAGACCATAAATATTCTACCTCCTTATAGGGAATGTATATCTTACGATTTAAACCTTTCCAATTTTTCTCCAATAAAAATAGGAGAAAGCAATCATATTTTCTCTTTTAGATATTTTTTTGTTATTTCATCACATTCAAACAAAAACTGATATATTGACCCTGGTAGATAACTTTATATTATACTCCCATATAGCGGCTGAGAAAAGTCAGGTGGAAAAAGTCATGATAAATGCATATGTATTAACTGTTATGCGAACAGGTAACTCCGATAAAGCCATAAAGGAAATGAGAAAAATCGAAAACGTTGAAAAAATCTCAGTGGTTGCAGGAGAATATGATATTATTATTAGAGTACATGTCAAAAGTCTTGATAAGCTTCTAAAAGTTACTAATGAACTTCAGATGATAGATGGTGTGAAAAAAACAACCACTCAGGTAATTGAAAAAGAAATCGCGTTATGAAAATAAGAAGGAAATACCTGTTTTATGCACTTGCGTTTACTTCTGCAATTATTTCTGCTGCAGTAGCTGCTCTGGATGCTACAATTAGTTCACTTTATATAACTGATCCATGGGCGTTTGGTGTTTCATGTTTTATAGTGGGTATTTTCATTTCCCTACTTATCCTCCTTATTTTCTCCATACCTGTAAAAAAGGGTAAAAGCCTCGGATCAAAAATTATCGATCCATCTTTCAAAAGAATTAGGTTAGTACGAAAAGAGGAAATAAAATATCATGTACTTGCAGGTTTTGGAAATGCTGTTCTCACAATAGGATATTTCTTTTTACTTTCCATGCTAGGTAATGATCCTTCTGCAGTGATTCCTTTCGCACAAATAGTTATTTTGTATCTGATAATAATGGAGTCTATAACAGAAAAAAATATGCCTACGCTCATAGAGATACAATCATCACTTATTGTTACATTTGGAGCTATTCTAGTATCTATTTCTCTAACTGGAACCATCACTTTGCAATCAATGGTCATAGTTTTTCTAGTGATAAACCCAGCATGGGTTCTGTTTTCAATTTATCAAAGGAAACTAAAAATGTTAAAAATTGATGGAAGACCCAACGATGCTTTAAATATCAGATTTTGGAATGTTGCCTTCGCATGCATGTTTACTATTGTGATAGTAGGAAGTTATGATCTTGCTACAGGAAACAATCATTTTGCTGCAGGAATAACAGCATCAATTGAACACTTTTGGTGGGTAGCACTATCGATGAGTATAATATTCTTCTCATATGTCTTTTACATTCGTGCCCTTGGAATCGGAAAAGCAAGTATAACTCAAGCAGTACGCGCATCAACAGTTCTATTTGCAATTCCGTTCTCTTTAGTAATATCATATTTCAATATAATCCCGCCATTTACAACAGATCCTGTGATGATCCTAATCAAAACAATAGGTACAATACTAGTAATCCTTGGTATTGTTTCATTTGCGCTTAATCTATTGAAAGCATACGTGTTCATCAACGTGAAACCAGGTTATCCCATTGAAGAAACAATGGACAAATTATGGAAAATCCATGGTGTGACACGGGTTGCAGCAGTTGCAGGTCCATATGACTTTATCGTTAAAATTAGAACAAGGACTCTTGTAAAAGGATATGAAAGAATTATTAGAAAAATAGAAGAAATAGATGCTATAGAGGAATACAAATGGCAATCTGTCCTTAAAGAATGGGAGAAAATTTAGAAACATTTTAATTTTTAATTAAAGAACTTATAAATATTGCCTGTTCATTCCAATTTTTAACATGTGCGGCATTATTGGTATTATCGGGGGAAAACCAGTTTCACGTCTAATTTATCACAGCCTGTTTGCCATCCAACATCGTGGGCAGTCATCTGCAGGTAAACTAACTTATGATGGTAATATTCATGTAACAAAAGATGCAGGTCTTGTTAGAGATGTTTTTAATGATGATAAAAAAATAGATACACCAGGTAATGTAGGTCTTGGTCATACACGTTATTCTACGGCAGGTATGGATGATGCTGAATCATTGAAACGTAATGCGCAACCTGAGTATCTTGTCAACCCGTTTCTCGCATCTGTTCATAATGGTAATATTTTTAATTGTACTGAGATGGGTGATAAAACAAGTAGGAAACCTAGAACTGAATGTGATATTCAGTGTCTACTTCTCCCTATGGCTGATAAGCTGTATAAGAAAGAACTTAGTACTGATTTAATCGTTGAATCTTGTAAGGACATAATGAAGCATATAAAAGGTAGTTATTCTGCGTTATTTCTTGCTGACTCGGGAGAACATCCATATCTTTTTGCAATGACTGATCCTTATAAGATCCGCCCATTGGTCCTTGGCAAATCTAATGGTATGTATTGTCTTGCTTCTGAGACTCGTGTTTTTAAGAAGATACATTTCGAATATGTCAAGGATATTCCTGGTGGTTCAGTTGTAGTAATCGACTCAGATGGTAATATCTTTGAAAAACAAGTTGTCAAAAAAACAGAAACACCATGTATGTTTGAATATGTATATTTTGCAAAACCTGATTCACGTATAAATAAGCGCTCTGTTCATGGTGTTCGTTATGAATTGGGTCGTCTACTAGCAAAAAACCATCCTGTTGATGCCGATATAGTTGTTCCTGTTCCCGAATCTGGACGTCATTATGCTACAGGATATTCGCTAGAATCTGGTATACCCTTGGATGAAGGACTAATGAAGGATAAAGATGAACGATCTTTTATCCATCAGACTCAAGAAGATAGGGATAAAGTTGTTAAAGAGGGATTATCATTTTTACGTTCCGTTCTTAAAAACAAACGTGTCGTGTTAGTTGATGACT
>DAOWIZ010000044.1 GCA_030640585.1 Thermoplasmata archaeon | reverse complement strand
GATAACGGCAAGAAAATCCGAGAACAATTATATAAAAGCGTGGGTAAATAAATATGGCAAAAAGAACAAAGAAAGTAGGAAGTGCAGGGCGTTATGGATCCCGTTATGGGGTCAGGGCACGCTCACGTGTACGAAACGTTGAAGTTGTACAGAAAGCAAAACATATCTGTCCAAGCTGTGGCCATCAGAAAGTAAAACGTGTAGGAACTAGCATATGGCAATGTAGTAAATGCGATACAAAGTTTGCAGGTGGCGCATATTATCCTCGTACAGAAGCTGGTCAAAACCTTGAAAAAGCACTTAAAGGAGTAGTAACAACACCTGCTCCAAAGATGATACCCGAACCAGAAGATATTGAAGGTGAAAAACAATGACTGGTTACAAATGCAGTCTTTGTAAAAAAGGCGTCAAGTTTGATGTAAAAAACATAGGTATGCAATGTCCGTACTGTGGTAGCAAGACTTTTTACAAAGAAAGACCGACTGTTGCCAAAAAAATAAAAGCAAAATAAACATTTTCCTTTTTTATGAGATCTGCATGTTTTGTTTTTAATTTTGATACGAAAAAAGAAGCAGAAGTAGTTGCAAGATCCCTTGACCCTGAAATTAAGCATAAAATACCTAAAACAAATGTAAAGGTTTCTCTTTCCGATAAGACTTTTACTCTTGAGATACAGGCAAATGATACTAGTTCATTACGTGCAGCATGTAACTCATACTTGCGTTGGATTAACACTGCGCTTAATGTAGAAAAAACAGTTTAAACCTCTATTGTTTCAGATCTACCAGGGCCAATTGAAACAATTGCTATTGGTGTTTTAAGTTCTTTTTCAATGAACTTAAGATATTCTTGTGCCTGTTTTGGAAGATCAGAAAAACTAGTTGAAGCATTATCAATATCTTCCCAGCCTTTGAATTCTTTATACACTGGTTCACATTTTTTGACATCCTCTATGTTTGCAGGGAAATAATTGATTTTCTTACCATCAAGATTGTAATGTGTACAGATTTTTACTTTATCAAGACCATTTAATACATCTAGTTTTGTTATTGCAAGTTTTGTAATTCCTGATATCATACATGAATGTTTTAATACTACTAGATCTAGCCATCCGCAACGTCGTGGACGACTAGTTGTCGTTCCAAATTCATGTCCTACCTTTTGAAGATGCTCACCAATCTCATCAAAGAGTTCAGTTGGAAGTGGTCCTTCCCCTACACGAGTTGTATATGCTTTTACTATCCCAATGATTTCATCGATGTGTTGCGGTCCAATACCTGTACCAATTGTTGAACCACCAGCAATTACATGTGATGATGTGGTATATGGATAGGTTCCAAAATCAACATCTAGCATTACACCCTGTGCACCCTCGAGTAGAATATTTTTATTTTGTTCAATTGCTTTGTTTAACTTTATATGAGTAGTTGTTACAAAACTTTTTAATTCTTCCCCATACTTGCTATATGTTTCTAAGATTTCTTTTTTATTTAGTTTTTCTTTGATTTCATATGCATTAAAAATTCTTTGTTTAATTGGAAGGATCAAATCAAGTTTCTTGCTAAGTGTTTCTTTATCAATAAGGTCAATTGCACGTATACCATTACGAGATATTTTATCACTATAACAAGGACCAATACCTCTTTTGGTAGTACCTATTTTTTTATCACCCAGATATTTCTCATCAGCACCATCAAGTATTTTATGATAAGGCATTATAATATTAGTTCTATCGCTTATGAGAAGTTCTGGTTTAATACCACGTTTCTTAAGATTATTTATTTCATTAATTAAAATCTCAGGATCCAATACTACACCATTTCCAATCACACCAGTTTTTCCCTGTATCACACCAGATGGAGTTACATGAAGTTTGTAGACTTCATCACCAACTTTGATTGTATGCCCAGCATTATTCCCTCCTTGGAATCGGACTACATAGTCAGCGTCTTTAGAAAAATAATCAACAACTTTTCCTTTACCTTCATCACCCCATTGCGTACCAACTACTAGTTTAACTGTCATTGTTTCTCAAACAAGGGCATAAGAAAACAGATAAATAAAGATGATGCCTAAAAAACACTTGTTTTCTTGCGAAGGCTTTATAAAACAAATCCAATATTGGCCAGACGAGATGCCTGAACCATGGAATCCATTCCAAACAACGTACCAAACTACTAACTTAGATTTGGAACTGTTGAAACGAGAAGTTAGTCAACGTTTCCCATTTTATGATATCAAACAGAACGCTAGCACAGTTGCATTTTTCTGTAGAATTGACCAAGACCTGCTTGAAGAAAAATTCAACTCCCTTCGAAAATCACTATCAGAACATGGATACATTCCAATACTACGATATGAAAAAGGAGAACATATCATCTACATTGTTAAAAAACCAAAGAGAAAAGAAAAACCTGTTTGGGTTAACATAGTACTTTTCATCGCAACAATTATTACAACAACAATTACAGGGTCAATTCTTTATATGGGACAATCTGACATATGGAGCATGCCAAATATAGCAGATGTATTTTATTTTAAAAATATTGTAAACGGTGCTGCTCTATTTGCATTCCCACTTATGAGTATATTATTCATCCATGAGATGGGGCATTATTTCATATCAAAAAAACATGGCATTAAAACATCTCTACCATTTTTTATGCCGATACCGCCAATATTCCAAAGTTTCAACATTGGAACATTTGGTGCATTGATTTCAAGTAGAGATCCAATGCCTAATAAAAAAGCACTTTTTGATATTGGAATATCGGGACCAATTGCAGGTTTCATTGTTGCAATACCTGTTACAATTATAGGCATTGCAACTTCAGAAGTAGTAACAATGACTGAAATCTCTTCTGGCGAAATAGTCCTTGGAAATTCTTTTCTTTTCGCTTTTTTATCTAATATGATATTAAACATTCCACCAAATGCAGGTATCAATATGAGTCTTACCGCATTTGCTGGATGGGTAGGACTTCTAATTACATCAATTAATCTATTACCTGCAGGTCAACTAGACGGTGGCCATATTTTCCGAGCGGTTTTTGGTGAGAAACAAAAATATATTGGATGGCTAGCAGTCATCATCATGATTTTTACAGGATGGTGGTTTTTTGCATTTATAATTATTTTTCTGATGGGGGCATCACATCCACCACCACTAAATGATGATACAAAACTTGACAACGGTAGAAAACTACTTTTCATAGTAGCACTCATAATTCTAATACTGTGCTTCATCCCGTTTCCAATATCTACATATGCAGGATGATTTTGTTAATAAACATCGTAATCATTTAATACCATCATGATGTTTTACCATATTGAAGTGATAAACCATGAAAACATATCTAACAATAATGTTCAACAGCGAAGGAAGTACTCCATCAAAAGTAAAAGACCAACTACTTAACATGGGTTTTAAAGCAGCTCAGGGAAACTATGATTTTGTATATGATTGGGGTGAAGAATCCACAAGCGTAGAAGAACTAGTCTGGTTTGCTGATAAAGTCCATGCCTCTTTGAAGGAAACCAAGGTTTATTTTACGATTGAGACAACTTAAAAAAACAAATAGCATCTATTTTTTTATTATTTTTTATTATTATTTTTTTTTATTTTTTCAATTGATTTACTCAACACACCCATAAATGTATGATACTACCATTTTGAAAGTATTGCTCGCCCCATTATCCGCCTGAACATGACCTCTGTTTTTTCCTTTTTATGCTTAGGATGATCAATAATATCTAGCAGGTTTGAAAAAAACATGTATAGTTTTTCTTTTTCAACTTTACCAATGTTTCTCTTTTCCTGTGGTTCAAAACTTTGTTTGACATATAAGGTATATAAAACTAGGCTTACAGCATGAGATAGATTCATAGAGAGATATAACTTGCTTGTTGGAATCCTTAACATTACATCACATTTAGATAGTTCCTCATTAAGTAGGCCATAGTCTTCCCTTCCAAAAACAAGCCCTATTTTTCCATCCACGTCATATATTTTATCTGTTAATTCCTCAAGAAGAACCGAGTTTCTAAGATGTCTTTTATCGTTCTGACTTTCTATAGATGATGTCGCAACAAGATAATCAACATCTTGTATTGCTTCTTCAAAAGATGAAAAAACCTTTGCATCATCAAGTATATATGATGCATGTTTGGATCTTGCATAGCATTCATCATCAAGATTGCATGGATTTACAAGATAGAGATGTTTAAATTCAAAATTAGCCATTGCCCTTGCTATGGCACCAACGTTTCCCCCATATTTAGGTTCCACAAGCATAATATAAAAATCAGGGATTTCTTTTTCACCATCCAACCACTAAATGGTCAACTTTTTTTATTTGATTTTTAGTTCTTTTTCCTTTTCTTTTACCATTTTTTGGTATTTTTTTGGCATATGTCTTACTGTATTTTTAATCTCAGTGTGTCTTTTTAGAAGCTCTGATCTTTTATTTGTCTCAAGTTCTTTTAAAATGAATTTTTTGTTTTTGATATAAATATACAAGTAATATATTCCAAGTCCAAAGACAATAAGACCTATTGGTATTAAAAACGCATTCCAGTTTCCCACTGTATTTTTGATAAATTCGGGTTCAAAGCCTTGCAGTACATAATGAGTAAGACTTAGTAAAAAAACAATTAAACCAACAACTACTAGTATTATACTAAGGACCATTTTTGCTTCTCTTAGAAACCCTATTATTTTCCCAGCCATACTTAACTCAACCACCTTTTTTAATATGTTTTTGCATATCTCATCCAGGTACCGGCAGGTTTGCTACATACTGGACAAGAATCCTTACATTCTCCTTTTTTAATTGGTTCCCCTAATGTGTTTCCATCTAAAATATTTTCTATTTCTAAAGCACAATCTTCATTTCCACACCAAGGTAGTTCAATTATTCCTTTCAAACCCTCTGCTTCTTCCATGGTTTTAACCCTGTGCGTGTTTTCATCAAGGAGTTTTTTAGCAGCAGAAAATAAATCCTTTGATATCATATCAAATTCATCTATAATGGTTTTAACAGTATCATTTTGTGAGACAAATTTTTTCTCACCATTGTCACGTCTAACCAGGACAACTTGTTTTTTCTCAAGGTCACGTGGCCCGATTTCAATACGAACGGGTACTCCTTTTAACTCCCAGTCATAGTATTTGTTTCCCGGTGTTGTATCTCTTTTATCAACATGGGCTCTAATGTTTTCTTTTTTAAGTTTTTTATAAAGACTATCACATGCATCAAAGACGATTTTTTCTTTTCCTTTGAAAATAATAGGAATAATAACTATTTGAATGGGTGCAACCATAGGTGGCATCACAAGACCTTTGTTATCTCCATGTATGCCTATTAGTGCACCTAGTATTCGTTCGCTCATACCATATGTTGTTTGATGACAAGGTTTATGTGTGCCATCTTCGGCTTCATAATTTATATTGTATGGTTTTGAAAAATTATCCTGGTATTGATGAATGGAACCAAGTTGAAGTGTTTTACCACTTGGCATGAGCACATCTATACTAATAGTATAAAAGGCTCCTGCAAATTTATCCCATTCTGGCCGTTTACAAAAAATAAATGGCAGACAGAGATCATCAAAGAGTCTTTTAGCTATTTCTTTATCTTCAGTTATTTGTTTTTCTGCATCCTCAAAATCAACATGACAAGTATGTGCCTCAAAGAAATGGATTTCTCTGACCCGTATGAACGCTCGTGTTTGTTTTGTCTCATAACGGAAAGTGTTAACAATCTGATAAGTTTTCAATGGCAGATCTGCATGCGAACGTATCCATAGGGAAAACATAGGATACATAGCTGTCTCTGATGTTGGACGCAAAAGCCATTTTTCTTCAAGTTTATTAAGTCCTGCATGTGTTATCCAATAGACTTCATTTCCAAATCCTTTTATGTGCTCTTCTTCTTTCTTAAAAGAAGATTCAGGTATACACAGTGGAAAACATACTTCCTGATGATCTGTTTTTATCATCTCATCCCGGATTAGTTGATCTATATGGCTCATTAATTTCCAGCCATAAGGCCTCCAAACATTCATACCTTTAATTGGATATCTTTTATCACAAAGATCTGCTAGTTCAACGATTTCATTATACCATTCGTTGAAATCCTGGGTTTTTTTGACTTTTGTTTCGGGCATAACCTTTTCAACCTGCAAATCAAAAAAGAAAATTTACTATTAAAGATGATGGTAATATTATAAGAAAGAGCTTAGACTCCCCTTCCTTCTTTTGCCTTCATACGTAGTTCTTTAGACCGGCATCTTCGGCATCTTTCTGCCTTTGGTGCATTAGATGCTCCGCATTTCATACATATCTTTTTGTTTAACAATCGTGCTTCTGCTTCTGGAAATCTGGCCATATCTTTAACCACCTGTTTAGTGTATCGGAATAAACCTATATTATTTAAACATAATGTAAGCAAGTTACCCCTAGTAAATCAAAATTTATAGAAATGTTCTTAACCATGAATATCTATTTCTCAGTTGGTGAAAAAATAGTGAAGGGGAGGACTACATGTCCAAAATGTAAACATGAGTTTGTATTGGATGTGGAAAAAGATAAAGAAACATATAAAGTAACATGTCCTAATTGTAATAATGATTTCACCATTAAAATTTCATCATATGATCCTAATGAAAAAGGAGAATGTTCTTGGGAAGAACATGGTGAACCAAGAAAAACAATTTTATCATCAATTAAACCACGTACTAATAAACCAATGATTGCAGCAGTTCTCCTAATAATTGTTTTTTGTATGGGGCTTACAACCGCTGTTTTTTCTGAAACATTCGTAGAGACAAGTCTTGATATAGCATCAGAAATGGGCATAAAAGGAACAGTAGAACTACTGGTTACAGATCAAATGAATCAGTCCATTGAAAATGTTAACATCACAATTGATGGTAGAACTGGTAACATTACTGTAGAAGGTTTATTTCATCTTGAAAATGTTACATTAGGAAAACAAGCAGCAGAAATCTATGCTGAAGGATATAACAAATTATCATATGAGATACTAGTATTACCAGTTATAACAACCTATCATGAGATAAAAATGGAAGAAGGAACAGAAGAAAAAACTATACCTTTTGATGCTCTTGGTTGTTCTTTGATATTTGCAATTCTTTCAGTTTTTGCATTATTTGGAGCAGTATCATGTTTGAAACGTAAACATTTTGATGTCGCAGTGGCAGGATCAATAATAGGACTTTTTTCATTTGGGTTTTTCACGATAGGGGCAATAATTAGTATAATTGCGTTTGTTATTATTCTAAAATGCAAAGAAGAGTTTGATGATGGAAAAAAGGGAAAAACATTCTAAAAGCATTATAATTTTATTTGCATTTTTTCTGATTTGGAACCTTCTAATTTTTATTGGTCCAATGGCAATTCCCACTGGAAGTATTCAAGATTTATCTGGACATACAATTATTTCTGAAAATGAAGGAGTAATAAATGATATACCATTTCCGTGGAATATTCCATATAGTTGCGGAGATAGGATGTGTCATGAAAAAGCAGAACGATCGTTTTATCTTAATGATAATCAGATGTCGTTTTGTAGCCGCTGTACAGCAATATGGTTAGGATTAGTTATAGGTCTGGGCTTAATGGTTTTTTACAGTATAAATCTTGATGAAAAATTCATATTTGTAATAATAATTGGATTAATTCCCATAGGAGTCGATGGAATTGGTCAACTTCTCATGTTATGGGAAAGCACAAACATAATGCGCGTAATAACTGGTTTGTTAATTGGGATTGTCTGTGGGATATCTATTGGGATTATTATAGATGAGATTAAAACAATTCGTTCCTTCAAAAAAACAAAATCATTATAAATTATTACTTATTCTTATTATTAAGATTTTATATAGAAAAAGGGAGGTGAAAAAAATATGTTAAAAAAATTAACAATAATAGCATTGGCATGTATTGTATTGTCATTGACAGTAGTAGCCGTAGCAAGTGCAGCAGATGAATATGATTGGTATTATGGTTATGGTGCCGAGGAAGCAACAGGATTGGCCCTGTTTGGACTAGGTCTAATGTGTGTTATCCCAATAATATTTTTTATAATAGCGATAGTATTAGCTATATGGGTATACAAAGATGCGGAAAAACGCGGAAGTAGTGGAGCGCTATGGTTAATCATAATCATATTTACAGGAATTATCGGTCTGATAATATGGCTAGTTGTACGTCCACCAATCGGCGGAAATAAATCAGCAACAGCTTCCGATAGAAAATGCCCCAACTGTGGCCGAAGTATACCTATGGATGCTAAAGTTTGTCCATATTGTGGAAAAGATTTCTGAAAATAAAAAAATCTTTTCTTCTTCTTTTTTTTATTAAAAAAGATTAAAAACGTATATCAAATTAGAAATGGAGATGATATATTATGGATTGTAATACTAAAAAAGGGTTATATTTTTTAATAATAGGCTCAATTATAACAATGACATGTGGTCTTATAACATCAATTGCTAGCTTTTTCACACAAGATACTACAGCAACAATGACTATTGTCATTCTTGGGATTGTATCTTTTATTGGGGCTATGTTGATTCTTATAGGAGCAATTTTATTTTTTATCGGTAGAAAAGAATTCGGTGAAAAACATCAGAATAATGTTAAAAATGCTATTATTATTTTTATAATTAATATTGTTGTTGTAAGTATTCTTACTAGTGCAATAGTATTTTTTACTTTTTCAGCTATAGCAAATTCTTCACCAGAAATTAATATGGGCCCATTTTCAATTTTAATTGTTATAATATCAATTGTTAGTGCAATTTTAGGGGGTTTAATGTATTATTTTGCACTAATTGAATTAGAAGATGAACAAGGTAAAAATATCTTATATGCTGGCATAATTTCTTCGATTGGTATTTCAATAGTTACATCTGTTTATATTGCTGGATTGTTAGGTGAAATGTTTGGGTCAATTTCATCAACTAGTAGTTACTCATCTTTGTCTTTTACTCAAAATACTAGAGGTATCGGAATTTTAGGTGTCATTCCTAGTTTATTATTCTTATATGCATTTTATATTCCGTATAAAAGAATTAAAAATGGGGAACTTATTCCTCAAGTTTCATCGTCAGTTACTTCAACAGCTCCAAGTCGCATTTGCCCTAATTGTAATCGTTCAATACCTATGGATGCAAATACATGTCCATATTGTGGAAAACAATTTGATTCATACCTATAATGAGAAATATGAAGGAGTGGCAAAAAAATGACATTTGAGAAAAGAAGCATCGGTATGATATATGTATATTGCATAATTACGCTAGGAATTTACTTTATATACTGGGAGATTAAAACAAAAAATGAAATGAACAAGGCGTTTAATGCAAACATTCCAACAGGATGGTTGCTAATAATACCTATTGCCAACATATATTGGCTTTATAAATACACTGAATGTTTTGTAACAAAAGTCAAAGGAGATGATGACACGGCACTATGGTTTATACTTTTTTGGCTTGTAGGTATAATTATGCCATGGATTGTGCAAACAGAATTAAATAACCTAGCAGATAATCCTCAGTTGTTGCAAAATAGACAACATGGGGCTAGATACTGTCCCAATTGTGGAAAGAAAATACCCTTTGATGCTGAAATTTGTCCATATTGTGCAAAAAAATTCGAAACATATCTCTAAATTTTTTTTATTTGAATTCATCTCGTGATATGAATATCAGTATAATTCCTACTACTGATAATATTGGAGATATTATTAAGAATCCAAGTGTGAACAAGCCTAGAATGCCGCCTACTAGTGCTATTCCCCACATTTTCTTTTTAATTGATAAAATTCCACCGAGTATTGGAAAAATAGATAGCCCACAAAGAATTGTTCCACATAATGTAAACATACTTTGTATTTGTTCAATTGTTATATCAGGTGACATTTCTTGAAGTTGAGCGATATCTATTGCCTCAGGATTAGCATTAAGTGCAACCATGGCAAATCCCCAAAATGCAATAGCAATAATTCCTGAGATTATGAGCAGTATTCCTGCTATTAATGGCATTGAACTTTTGTTTGTTGGTTGTTGATAAGGATCTATTTTATCATATAACTCAGGTTTTTTTTCAATATCATCATTCTTCTTTAATTCATATTCCATATCATCTCAACCTTGATATTACTAAGTTATGTTTTTTTACTTCTCTTACGTTTTCTTTGGCTTAATATTTGTGGCATTATTTTTTTTGTCACATACCAATAAATGATCAAACCGTAT
>DAOWIZ010000027.1 GCA_030640585.1 Thermoplasmata archaeon | reverse complement strand
TTGAAAGATCCGCTTGCTGGTGCTGCAAATAAATCATCATTTCCGTAACAAAAACTTGCTCTGTTTTTAAGTTCTTCAAAAATATGGTTTGTCTCATGCTTTATTATCTTTTTAGCGCCATTAGATACAACAAGATGAACTTCTACATTTGCCTTAATTAGTTCCTCAAAAAGTCTAATACCATAGATGCTTCCAGATGCCCCCCCAATACTAAGTAAAACTCTCATGAAACTTATTCCTCTATAGCATTTATTATATCACAAAGTGCTTGTTTCAAGTTTTTCTCTTTTTCAAGGGTTGTACCAGTGACAATGATATCTGCACCAGCGTTTGCTTTTTCTTTCACAGTTTTTATATTCCTTATCCCGCCACCGACAAGCAGTGGAATGTTGATGTTTTTCTTAACTGCTTCAACCATCCTATTGGAAACAGGGGTATGCGCTCCAGAACCAGCCTCTAGATAGAAAAAATCCATACCAAGATATTGAGATGCAAGTGCATAACCAACAGCTGTTTCAATATCATCTTTTTTAACAAGATCCACCTCACCTACTTTTCCAGCTGTCATACCTGGTTCAACAATAACATAACCCATAGGAATTGGTTCAATACCTGACTGCTTAATAAACGGTGCTCCTTTCACATGTTCTCTAACAATATAATTAAGATTTCTGGAGTT
The DNA here is from genome assembly GCA_030640585.1 of Thermoplasmata archaeon. Lineage (GTDB taxonomy): Archaea > Thermoplasmatota > E2 > DHVEG-1 > DHVEG-1 > DAOWIZ01. Next base: position 3,097 of record DAOWIZ010000027.1, on the reverse strand, counting down.
CATTAGACTCATAAAAAACACTGCATCAGCATACTTGCTAAGAAACTTAGCACCAGATGGAAATAAAATAACAGGGAGACTAGTATTTTCTTTAATTGCTTTAACTGTCTCATCTACTTGCTGCTGGGAAAGAAGAGTGGAACCACCAACCATGATAGCACTACTACCAGCATCCTCTGCTATTTTTGCAATTAGGCCTGCATCTTCTGGTTTTTGTTTATCAGGATCTAACAGAGAGAAATGTAATTTTTTCTTGCCAACCATCTTTGTAATATCTTCAGATATTGTCATCAAAACCCCAAAATCCAACACTACTATATTAAATGTTCACCCATAAGAAATAATCTTACGTACTAAATCTTCATTACAAGCAGCAACAACACTACTTCTATTATCTAAATCAAGGGACATGTCAAGATTTTCTCCACGTATATTTGTCACAATACCCCCGGCCTCCCTTACAATAAGAGTTGAAGCAGCAATATCAATTACACGAATGTACTCTTTTCCAACAACATAAAAATCAAGTGCACCAATTGCAACCATACACATTTCAAGAGATGCAGAACCCAGACTGCGAACTTTATCTTTTGATGCAAGTAAAAGAGTGAGATCATCACAGTTTATACCAAGAGTTAATGATGAGAGAACTTCTTTATCTGGTATTTCTGGGACAGCTATACGTTTATTGTTCAAAAAAGCACCATGGCCTTTTTCAGCAATGAATACATCACCAGTTGGAATGTTTTTAACAATTCCATATTCTACATCACTAATCGCTGTTTTTCCAATAGCAAGTGAAACAGAATAAAATGGAATACCTCGATATGCATTTCTAGTACCATCAATTGGGTCAAGTACAAAAGTGTATTCCCCACCAAAATCTAGAAAACCTGCTTCCTCACTTAGAATATTTACTTTTACCTTTGACTTTTTAATGAATTTAATTGCAACATCTTCAGCAAGTTTATCAATATATTTTGTAGGAGTGCCATCAGCACCAATACCAATATTACTACCAAACCTGTGAAACTCCGAAAAAATAGACCTGTTAACCTTACGATAAATCTTATCAACGGTTTTACGAGCCAATATTCTTATTTCCTCATCCATAACAACATACCTACAAACTACCCATTAATAGAAGACCAAATAAGTACACTTGTCGAATACAAAACAGTTGTTATCGTTGCAGAGATAACAACACCGATCAATATAGTAAGCAGTGATTTAGAAAAATTCAGATTAAATAGATAAGCAACAAGTGATCCCGTCCAAGCACCAGTAAATGGTAAGGGTATAGCAACAAACACTAGTAAACCAAGATATTCGTATTTTTTAATCTTAATATCTGCTCGTTTCCTAGTACGTTCAAACAGCCAATCCATAATATTGGTCCAAAATCTAAATCGTCGTAAAAATTTTTCAACAAATCTAAAAAACAAAAGAACAAAAGGGATAGGTAACATGTTGCCTAGAATTGCCAATGGAAAAGCCTGCCACCATGACCAACCAAACTCCCACATAGCATATGGAATAATATATCTTGATTCAACCCAGGGGACCATAGATCCAAAAAACACTTGAAACCATTCAGGAAACATATCAAACATAACTTATTCTCCAATGAATTTACCAAATCCTTGACTCACCTGGATTTCATTATTCTCTATAACCTTTTCCCCACGAACAAAAACAGCATCAGGAAACAATGCTGGCCAACCATTAAAGGGAGACCACCCGCACTTTGAATGCAGTTTCTCTGAACTGATCTTACATTCTTTTTTAAGATCTACCACTATGAAATCAGCATCATTTCCAACCTTAATTTTACCTTTATGGGCATTGAGTATTTCTGCTGGCTTCTCACAAAGCAATGAAACAAGACATTGAAATGATAGTTTTTCTTGTTTAACCAGATATAAAAACATTGGATATATTGTTTCAACACCCGGAATACCAGATGGTGCATCGTTAAACTCTGCATCTTTTTCATCCAATGTATGAGGGGCGTGATCTGATTCCAAAACATCGATAAAACCGTTTCTAAGCACATTAAACAATGTTTCTTTATCAAAAATCGTTCTGAGAGGAGGGTTTACTTTAAAGTGTGTTTGAGGGTTTAGATTTCTTCCTGCACTAATAAGACAATGATGAGGTGTTACACCGCAGGTAATATTTTTAGATCTGTTTTTCAATAATTCAAGCCCTTCACATGATGAAAGATGGCAGATATGCACCTTTGCATTAACTCCTTTTGATGTTTCTAATATGTTCTTTATGGCAGTTTCTTCACATATAGCAGGACGGCTATTGAGATGATCAACAAGGTTTTTCTCAATTGTTTTATATTTATTTAGACATGCATCATCTTCGGCGTGAAACAAAACAGGTTTATTTGTTGAACTGATTTTGATTAATGTCTCTTTTAAGTTTTGTTTATTAAACATAAGTGTATTTGTGGTACTACCAAGATAAATTTTAAACCCATTACATTTTTTTGCAATTGTCTCAATATTATTAATATTATTATCTGTAATTCCTGCGTAAACACCAAAATCAACAAATGATTTTTTACTAGCAGTCATGATTTTATCAGAAAGACTATTTATATCTGTAGTCTGTGGAATGGTATTGGGCATATCAAAAAAGCAAGTTATCCCACCAAATGCTGCAGCCATCGAACCAGTAGCAAAATCCTCCTTATTTATCATACCAGGATCACGGAAATGAACATGAAGATCTATACCGGCCGGAAGGATTAATTTATATCCAAAATTAAGATGAACATCGCCTTTCAAAACTTTTTTTATAGAGGATATTTTACCGTTTTCAACTCCTATACAGCATTGTTCAAAAGAACCATTTATGTAGGCTTTACCTTCAACACTCAGATCCATCTATTTTTTTCTCCTTTATCTCCCCTCGTGGAGAGATTTCTGTGAAAATTTGACCGCTGAACTTTGAAATTTTTATGTTTTTATCAAACCATGCATCAGGTGTTAATCCAGCTTTCATGCAAGTATGAGAAAGAAATGTTTCTTTATCCCATCTTTGCTCTACAGGCACCTGAGGCAAAAGCAGGCCCTTATAAAAT
>DAOWIZ010000007.1 GCA_030640585.1 Thermoplasmata archaeon | reverse complement strand
GGCCCGGGTGGGGAAGAACTGGACTCCGTTATGGATGAAGATGCAGATGAACAAGAATTACATTTCGATATGCTAGGTGAATGTCTAGAGGGAGAACATTACAAGGTTGTTGTTTATGCACTTGATGATGTATCTTATCCTGTAGATTATACTATTGAATACAGCTGGCAGCAGAACATCACTCGTAAAGAAGGTGATCTTCTTGCATCAGCATGTCAGGGAGCGATACTGGGAAGTACGCAAAATAACCCAATGTTATACATAACACCTGATGAAGTACCAACATGCACAAAAGATACGTTATATAAACTTGGTGTAAAACAACTTAATATTGTTGATCTAGGTGGATACCTCTCAAAGGAAACAAAAGATGAACTATCAAACATAGCAGAAATAAAAAATCATTATACTGAATACAAAGATGTTTATGATGCCATAACTGAAACAACTGGTAGTAACGACGTTGTATTCTCAACAATAGATCCATGGAGCTACTGGCATCATAAAACAAAGCTGAAGGAGTTAAAACCTGCTGGGGAGTTTGAGAAAGCATTTTACTTTGGACCTGCAGCTTATGCAGCTGCACACCATGGAAGCCCGCTTCTTCTTGTTGATAACCATCCTGAACTATCAGGAGCAGTTACATGGCATAGTGATTTCTGGAAGAAAAATGGAAATGGATTTACCATACCTCCTACCGTTTGTATGTTTATAACTGGTAGGAAAGTATATGATTTTCTAGATGAGTATGGTTTTGATAAGAAAGGGGCTGAGTCTATTCTTACTGTCGCTGGTCAATATGAAATTGGTCCTACTTGGACTCGTGTTTTTGCTGGAGTTGCACACTCTGGAAATATCATTGGTACACCAGTTGATACAACAAATCATATCAGTAGGTGTATATTTTATCCGGGCCTTATCTTTCAAAACCCAGCACTACAGGGAAAGGTAAAACTTGAGACAGGTAGTGAAAGTGTTCGATCTTTTCATGTTGATGGTAAACCATTAAATATTTTTGAAAAGTTAAGAACTCGGTTATCGAAAGCCAGCCCCGGCCTTACAAATTTAAAAATAACTAAACCTTCACGTGTTGAAGAATTTATTTATCCTGTGCTTCATACCTATGGTTGTTACTGCCATAGGGTTAATGAGCGAGGATCTGATTATTGGGGTGTTAACTACATAACAAGAAATGGTTATACTCCCGGAGTTGATCTTTCAGTACAAGAAATAGATCTGGGAACACGGGAAATATTTGAAGATAAAAAAGGTTGTTTTCTTCCTGACCTATCACCAACTGTATATACACCATTTTATGCTGAAAAAGCAGGATATGGTAATGCATATAGTACCAATTTTGATATCACAATGGATAATCTTAACCAGGGTGTAATCAGCTGGTATATGATCAATCATGGTATGTCTTTTGAGGGGGGGCAACTTTCTTGGTGGGAACCACCAAGCCATCTCGTAGGACTATCTGCAGGATCAGCTAAACTATTTGATAAAGTTTTTGGATTGGCTACAGGATCTTTACCTTATGAAGATACAAATCCTTGGAGAGGTTATGAGATGTGGTGGGGTAGTACTGAAGAACCTGATTCAGCGATTTTAAACTCAAAAATTGGTGTAATTCCAGGTTGGACTAATAGTATGAGAGTTCGTGATCTACTTGGAAAAGGTTGGTTCAAAATCGGTTTAGATATAGTACCTTCACATCTAGCAGGGTATTATGATGGTCAAGTTGGACCTTATAGTATAACTGGTATGATAGGTAAGTTCCATTACAGCCATCCTGCTACTGAAGTAGATGATAAACTTGAGAATCTTCATTCAATGAATTTCCATGCAGGATCATGTTTGATAGGTTGTAGCTATTTTCAGATCTTATTTATGCGTCATGGTTCAGTATTACAAGAAATGGATCCATGGCCAACATCATACTGGTCTGGCTATACTTTTCAGCAAATTCCAAAAGATTTTGCACTTGGTGAGAGTGTTGGAGAATCCTATGCCAAAGGAATAACTGAAATTGGCCCAAAATATATCTTTGAAGAGGGCGAAGAAAAACGTTGGTGGTGGGATGACGCTGAAAACGTCGTACTGTTTACAGATCCAGATCTGCATATTTGGATTCCAAGTACAAAGTATGATCTAGAAGCCAGTAATCATTGGGAGAGAGAATACTTTGAATCACTCCGATATGATGCTGAATTCTCAGTTGATGGTCATATGCCATTTGGTGCAACAAGTTATCCAAATGAGAAAGAGCCAGTGACATTACTACAGCAATATCTATGGCTGATAATTACTGCAATAGCAATCATACTGCTAGTAGTAGTTATAGTGTTTATCTCTAAAAAGAAAAAGTGAACTCTAAAACTAGAAGAGATGTAATTTCTCTTCTTTTCAATTTTTTTAATATTAAATGTAAATTGTATAATAAACTATATATATTAAGGAAAAACATATATAACAAGGAATTATATTACGATACCATAATACTTATACTGTATTGGGGGAAAAATATATATGTTAAGAAAATTGAATAAAACAAGTTGTTTTTTAGCAATAACAACAGTGTGTATAATGCTTAGCGCAGCAGTTCTACCTGTTGCTTTAGGAGAGAAAATTAATAACGCAGATGGTTTTGACAAAGGACCAAGTTATAAACCAGTTGTACCAATGAAAAAAGTAACAATGGTAAACTTTGATGAAAACAGTTACATTGATGACTATGCTTATCTAGCAGCAATACCAACAAGTGTTTTTGACAACGGAGAAAAACTATACAGCAACCCACTACTCTTTTACCAAGATGAATACCCTGTAAAAGAAGACAAAGAAAAATCACTTAACGCTCGTCAGGGGCTTGATTACTTTATGGAAGACTGGATGGGCTACTGTAATGGTAAAATGGATCAGATGACGCTTATTAATGTAATAGAAAGCGAACTTGATATTAGTTGGAAGGCAAAAGAATACACCACAATAGAAGGCGAAGATCCATATAGCATTGCAAATGATCTAGCACTCAGTGAATGGTCATATGCAGATGATGCAGTAATGGCAGTTATTGGTGAAAAATTTGAAAGACCCAATGAAAAATTTACAGGCAAGTTGGAAGGAACAATTCCTGCATGTAATATAAATGAAGATAACACCTTCAAATTCAAACAGACAAATAAGTTGAACCCTCAGTATCGTGAGTTTGATGTACCTGAAGAATACAAATATATAACAGCACGTGCTTGGTGGGCCTCAATAGATATACATCTTAAAGCAGCTTTTTGTCATATACTAATACCTACGGGTGACAAAGATATTCAATTATATTGTAAACATAAAGATGAATGGATGCAAGTTGCCGCTGCATCAACAAATAACGTCCAGTCTGGCATGGATGCAAAAGCAGAGCTTGTATATTCATATGCTTATGAAAGTGGAACGTGGAGACTTGGACTAACGGATTTTCCAACAAAAGGCCCTGTAAATAAGTATGGTACTCTTAGGGAAAGATTATCAAATTTAATAGGCGGAGTTACATATAACGTTGATATAAAGATGTATCCTGGAAAAGAAGTTGTTATTCCAGATAACATACCATTTGAATGTACTGATGTAGATTTTAAATTAACTTGGGATAACCCCGGTGTAAATCTTGGTTTTTTACTTATAGGGCCAAGTGGTGAAGAAATTTTATCTGTTGCAAACGAAAGTAGAGATGATAATCAAGAATTGTCTCTTGATGAACTTGGTCAATGCATTGATGGTGAAAACTATAAACTATGTGTATTTGCGATGGATAATGTAAACAACCCTGTTAATTTTGAAGTTGAATATTCATGGAAACAAAGGATTTCTGAAGAAGAAGGAGACGCTCTTACATCAGCAACTGAGGGAGCAGTTCTAGCAAGTATTTTAAATGCACCGTTGCTTTATTCATCTAGTTCAGAACTTTCTGATGAAACAACAGAAGTACTTTACAAACTTGGTGTTAAAGAAATTCATTTAGTTGACTTTGGCTCAAACGCAAATGATGAAGTTTTAAAGAGTCTGGAAAAAGTTGCACCAATCAGTAGTCATTTCATAGAAGTTGAAGATATCTATGAGGCAATACATAAGAAAACCGGTAGTAATGATGTTATATTTACTACCATTGATCCATGGACATATTGGTATGTTACAGAATTACAACCTGCTGGTGATGCAGAATATGCATTATTTATTGGACCGTCTGCATATATTGCGGCTCATCATGGAGCACCAGTTTTAATTGTTGATAATCATCCGGAGCTTTCATCTGCTGTTGTCTGGCATAATGAATTTTGGAAACATTATTCAAATAAAAGAATAGATGTACTTCCAACTGTAGCAGAGATGTATATAACTGGAATGAGAGTCTATGAGTTTTTAGATAGTCATGGTTTTGATCGAGAAGGCGCAGAAACTATAATTACTGTTGCTGACCAATTTGATATTGGTACTACATGGGATCGTGTATTCCCCGGTAGAGCAAATCCTGGTAGAATATGGGGGACACCAGTTGATACCTCACATATAATTGCTCGTAGTATGTTCTATCCTGCGCTTATTTTTGAAAACCCTGCAATGGACCCAAATGGTATAAAACTTATAAATGGGAGTAAAAGTGTAAGGAAGTTTCCATGGTGGGGTAAACTTGGATTAAGAATAACTAGAGAGTCAAGAGAAGAAACTTACAACTATCCTATTCTACATACCTATGTTTGTTATGCACATCGATTAAATGAAATGTTTGAGAAATATTATGGTACAAAATATCAATTTGCAAATGAAATTATACCTGGTGAAACAAACTCGTTTAACCCAATTGATGATGGGGTAAATGTAAAATATGGTGGTGAAGAAGGAAGCTTCTATCCTGATCTAATTGACTCGGAAATTACACCGTTTTATGCAAGTCGTGGAGGTTATGATAATGCTTTTTCAACAAGTTTTGAAGCAGTAATGCATAATCTAAACCAGGGATCAATTATGTGGATACATGACGGACATGGTCTTTGTGCTGATAGTGGACAGGGTCTTTTCTGGAATGTAGATAATTTTCCAATTCCTGGTGCTGCAACTGTCAAAGAAGAAAATCCCTGGAGATTGTATGAATGGCTGCTTGGTTCCACGGAGGATCCAGATACGATGACAATGGAAGTCCATGGAATAATACCTGCTTTACTTGGTAATCCAAATCCAATAGGTCCTGGTTTATTGAGAACAGGTCTTGCTTGGGCCCCTGCAAAAAAACCTATGCTTGATACTCTAGGTTCACTTCCAATAATAAAATGGTTTATGCCTAAGTTTATTAGAGATTCTGAGGACTACTATGATGGAATGGTAAACACTGTATTCCCAAGTACTATGAATTCCAATTTCAACACCGGCTATGAAGTAGATGATGTCCTTGACAATATACATTCTTGCGGATATATAACTGCAAATTGTCTAGTTTCAAATACATATTATCATCTTACCTTGATTAGACATGGTTCACCATATCAAATTATTGATCCATGGGGTACTTCATGGTATTCTAGTGCTTGGATCCAATCAGTTCCACGTGATCTTGCACTTGGGGAAACCATTGGAGAAGCTTATGTAAATGGAATTTCAGATCTTGGGATCTTATATATCTCAGATCCACCTCAATGGTGGTGGGATATAGGAGAAAACGTAGTATACTTTGGCGATCCTGATCTCAGGCCATATGTTCCAGGAACAAAATATAGTGACAAAAATTATTGGGAACGAGAAGATATAGAACCCATTAGATATGATGCAGAACTTTCAGTAGATGGTCATATGCCATTTGGTGCAACAAGTTATCCAAATGAAAAAGAACCAAAGACTCTATTGGAAGAATATTCTTTGGTTATAATAGTACTTATGACTGCATTGGTTTTGACTCTAATATCTATATATCTATTTAGAAAGAAAAAATAAATTTAAATAAAAAATATTTTTTCTTTTTTTTACTTTTTTTATTATTTTATCAATAATAGAAACTTATTTATATCACTAAGTTAAATATAATTAACAAAAATAAAAAGGTATTAATAATAGATATTAATGTAAATTATGGAATTATATACAAAATTGGGGGAAATAAAGAAATGATAAAAAACATAAAAGAATTAAGTAGCTTAGTGGCCGTACTATTAGTATTAGTAATGGTAAGTGCAACTATTTTTCCAGTCGTTCTTGGGGCAAATATGGATAACATATCAGGTTTTGATAAGGGACCATCCTACAAATCTGTCGTTCCATTAAAAAAGACTACTTTTGTTGCTTTTGATGAAGAGACATATATTGATGATTATGCTTATTTGGCTGCTGTTCCTACTGCAGTTTTTGATGATGGTAAAAAACTATTCTCAAATCCATTACTCTTTTACCAAGATGAATATCCCATCAAAGAAGACAAAGAACGGAGTTTAAACGCAAGACAAGGACTTGACTATTTCATGGAAGACTGGATGGATTACTGTAATGGTAAAGCAGATCAGATGACTCTCATAAATGTTCCAAAGAACAAACTTGATAGTTCCTGGAAAGCAAAGGAGTACACAGTTATAGAGTCAGACGACCCTTACGAACTTGCAAGTAAATTAGCTCTTTCCGAATGGTCTTATTCTGATTCTGCAGTTGTTGCAGTAATTGATAAAGAGTTTGAAGAATCCGATTATAAAATCCTTGGAGAACTGGACGGGGAAATGTCCGCTAAAAAAGTAAAAAGCGAACATTTTGATGGAATTCCTCAATCAAACCAGTTAAATCCAATATACAATGAATTTAATGTTCCAGAAGGGTATAAATATCTTAAGGCAAGAGCATGGTATCCCTGTGTTTATCGTAAAGTAGACATGGGAGGTTTGATGACTATAGGGAATGTTTCCATTCCTTCAGGTGACAAAGATATCCAGTTATACTGTAGATATGAAGGGGATTGGATGCAAACGTCAGTAAGATCTGAATGGAATCAAAAATTTGGCATGGATAAAGACATAGTATCATCATATGTCTATAGAGATGGATCTTGGCGTGTTGGAATAACAGATATTCCAACAAAAGGAGGCAGTGGCCACTATGGAACATGGGGAGAAATTTTCAAAGGCATGATGTTCGGGGTTGAATATCAGGTAGATATTACAATGTATCCTGGAGTTGTAGTTCCTGTTCCAGAAAAACCTCCGTTTGGATGTAGAGATGCATCGTTTAGGTTGACATGGGACAACCCAAATGTTAACCTTGGTTTTTCACTCATCGGTCCTGCAGGTGAAGAAGTTTTAACTGTTGTTAATGGTACTGATAATCAGGAGATGCATCTTGACCAGCTGGGTGAATGTCTTGAAGGAGAATGCTATTCCATCTGCGTTTTTGCGTTGGATGATATTTCAAGTTCTTTTGATTTCAAGGTCGAATATTCATGGGGTCAAGGAATTTCAGAAGATGAAGGAGCATCTCTTACTTCTGCTACTGAAGGCGCTGTTCTTGGTAGTGTTTTAAACGCCCCAATGTTATATATATCTAAAACAAGTTTGCCTGATGTTACGAAAGATGCATTGTATAAACTTGGCGTCGAAAACATTTATCTAGTTGATATTGGAGAGCGCCTAGATCCTAAAACATTAAAGGAGTTACAGGATGTTGCTGAGGTAAAAGAACACTATATAGTTTTAAAAAACATCTATGACACCATACAAGACGAAACAGGTAGCAACGATATCATATTTTCTACTCTAGATCCATGGACTTATTGGTATGTAGCAGAGATGAAACCAGCAGGTGAACATCCTGGATCATTACATATTGGACCCGCAGCATATCTGGCTGCTCACCATGGAACGCCCGTATTAATAGTTGACAATCATCCACGCCTCTCATCAGCAATTGTATGGCATAACGAGTTCTGGAAGAGAACAGCAAATAATCCACATGGAAACTCCCCATCAGTTTCTGAGATGTACCTAACAGGGAAACGTGTCTATGAGTTTCTAAGAGAATATGGTTTTGATCAAATTGGCAGAGAGACAATAATTTCGGTTGCAGGACAGTTTGATATTGCTTTTTCATGGGATCGTATGTTTGCAGGAATGGCAAATCCAGGTAAATTCCTTTTTTCACCAGTTGACACTGCATACTGGATTTCAAGGAATATGTTTTATCCAGGTTTAGTTTTTGAAAACCCCGCAATGAGTCAAAATGGTGTTGAATTGGTAACTGGAAGTGAAAGCAAAAGAAGAGACTTGTTTGCATGGGGGTCACTTGGATTAAAAACCATAAAAGAGGCAGGAGAGGAAACTTTCAAATATCCGGTTCATTTGACATTTGCATCTTATCCGCACCGTTATAACGAACAAGCGAGCAAATATTACGGATACAAATATCAATGTGCAGATGGGATTATTCCTGGTGAAACAAGATCTATGGAGCCTATTGACCAAGACTCGATTAAAATGTATACAGGTACAGAAGGTTGTTTCTGGCCGGATATGAGTCCTAGCGATATAATCCCTTTCTATATGAAAAAGGGAGGTTATGGATGTGCATTCTCTAGTAATTTCCCAGATACAATGGATAACATCAACCAAGGGGTTTTATACTGGCATCTTGGATCTCATGGATTCAATACAAACAGTGGTATGTTTGTATTCTGGGATCCACAGGGTGAAGGTGCCGCTAGAGGGTGTGGATCTGCAGCCTTTCCTCTGCCCCCTGGTGCTGCGGCCAAAAAGGACCCTAATCCATGGAGGTCATATGAATGGTATCTTGGTTCAACCGAAGAGCCTGATACCATGAGTCACGAGATCCATGGTCTTATACCAATGTTATTGGGCAATCCAAACATAGATGGTCTTTTTAGAACAGCAGTTGATATTGCACCTGCTAAAAGGCCGATAAGGGACTATATAAACAACATCTTATCTAATACTCCAGTCCTCAAGAAACTTTTACCAAAAGGACAGTTAGATACCCATGATTATTACGATGGAATGGTTTGTACTGCTTTCTTTAACCAGATGGGCTACTCCTGGTATACTGGATGGAGTGTTGATGATGAACTAGAAAATGTTCACTCTATGGTCTTTATCACCGGTGTTTGTTTAGTTGCTGGTAAATATATGCAAACAGCATTAGTTAGACATGGTACAGTATCTCAGATAATTGACCCATGGCCCACATCATGGTATAGTGGTGTGTGGCAGCAGTCTATCCCAAGGGATATAATACTTGGGGATACCATGGGTGAAGCATACAACAAAGGAATTAGCCATGTGGGAATACTATATATCGGTGACAATGATGACCATCAACAATGGTGGTGGGATGAATTCGAGAATGTCTGCTATTTTGGCGATCCTGACCTTCGTATGTTTGTCCCAAGTACTGAATACAGTGATAAAAATTACTGGGAAAACGACGATGTACAACCAATTAGATACAATGAAGAACTGAGCATCGATGGTCATATGCCATTTGGTGCAACTGATTATCCAAATGAAAAAGAACCAGTGACATTCTTTGGGGAATATATGATTGTGATACTAGCCGCATTAGCAATAGTTTTACTAGTGGCAATAGTAGCAATAGTTAGCAGAAAAAAGAAGTGAAAAAAACACTTCTTCTATTTTTCTTTCTTTTTAACAAGTTTTTACAAACTGATTGATACTATGTAATCATATTTTTTATATTGTACTTAACACATAAAGAATCTAAAATATCTTTTATTCCACTGATATATTCATCATTGGGCATATAGTTATCCTGGTATAATTCTTCATATTTTTCAACCAGACTTGGGAAAGATTCCTTTAAGATATCCATGAAGAATTTTTTTTGATCACCTTTAAGTTCCAGATGTTTATGAAGAATATATTGTGCCTTGTGTTTACTTGCTGCTTTGATAAGTTGTTCAAGTTGGCCTTCAACAATGAATGGCAACAATGGCATAACCGCCACTCCTGTTTTTATCCCATGTTGAGAAAGTTTTTCTACTATCTTTAATCTCTCTTTTGGAGATGGAACTTGTTCTTCAAAAATATTCGATATATTACCACTGGTTGATATCATACTTATTGTTACCATGCATCCACTAATATTTGATAAAATATCTAGGTCTCGTAGTACTAGATTTGATTTTGTAAGAATATGACACGAAAAACCATGTTTTTGAATGGTTTTTAAAAGGTTTCTTGTAATCTTTTGTTTTTCTTCTGCTTTTTGATATGGATCATGAACACTGCCAACAATTATACATCCTTTTTCTAGGTCTGCTAGTTCTTTATTGAGTAGTTCACAGGCATTTGTTTTAATGTATATGGTTGGGTCATATGTTGAGTCGCAGTATTTACATCCAAACTCGCAGTTCTGATATGGATCAATGGTGTAGTTACCTAAAAATAGAGTGTCGTTCCAGGTTATCTTATTGATAATATGATCACATGTTATGTATTTGTAGTTCATTTTACATTTCCTTAGGGGCAGCAATTCCAAGTATCTCTAGAGCATTTTTTAGTACAATTCTTGTTGCATCTACTAACGCAAGTCTTGCCCTGCGGGTTTCAATATCTTTTTCTGGTAGCACTGGGCAGTCACGGTAGAACTGGTTGAATTGTGAGGCAACGTTGAATAAATATGTAGTGATAATATGTGGTTTATAACTGTTACATGCTTCATTGATAACTAGTGGGAATTTTGCTAGTTTCTTAACTAGTTGTATTTCTGAACTGTGTTTTAACATCTCAGCATTTACATTTTTTATATCGTCTTTACTTTTTGCTAGTATACTACATGCTCTTGCATGAGCATATTGAAGGAATGGTGCAGCGTTACCTTCAAAATTAAGGGCTTCTTCCCATTTGAACACAATGTCTTTTTCAGGTTGAACCTTGATAATATTGTATCTTAGTGCCCCGATTCCTACAATTTCTGCTATTTCTTTCATCTTTGCATCAGTTAGTTCTGCTCCACGTCGTTTCTTTACTTCCTTATATGCACGTTTAATGCATTCATCGATTAGATCATCAAGATGTACAACCAGTCCCCGCCGGGTGGACATTTTTCCACCAGGAAGAGAGACAAACGAGTAGAAAATAACATGTGGTGTTTGTTTCGCTCCCACTATTCCTAGTGCTATTTCCACTTGTCTTGATTCAAGTTTATGATCCTCACCTAGGACATTGATCAGTATATCTGCTTGTTCTGCCTTCCATAGATGATAAGCAATATCTCTTGTTGCATATAGTGTTGTACCATCGCCTCTGACAAAGAAGAATTTTGTATTGCGTCCTTGTATTCCAAATGGTTCCAGGTCAAGGTAAAAAGCATTGTTTTCTTCACCACAATATTTGGAGTTCTTTAGTTTTTCAATAACAACGTCAACGCTTTTATCTTTGACAAAATTTGATTCAGGAACATAACTGTCAACTGTTATGTTTATATGTTTCATGCTCTCTTTCATACCGTTTAAAACAGGATTATAGGCTTTGTGTACAAGTTCTATTGTTTTTTTATCCCCTTCTTCTAGTTTTTTAACAATTCTTGCTAGTTCTTCTGAGACTTTTTCATCTTCTTTCATGAGTTTACTAGCTATTTGATAGAACCCTACTGTTTGATGGTCAGGCTTGTCATATTCCGATTTTGGAATATTTTTTTTATCAAGATTGTTAACACCCCATGTAAGAATTGCTACTTGTTTTCCCATGTCATCAAGATAGAATTGTGATTCAACGTTGTATCCTGCTGCTTTGAAAATACGTACAATTGTATCACCAATGATAGGGTTTCTTGCCCGTCCTACGTGCAGTGGCCCGTTTGGGTTTGCAGAGGTGTGTTCCACAATCACTTTTTTGTTTTTCTTATCTAGATACCCATATTGGTTTTTTTTATCATGTACTAGTTTTAATGTTTGGGAAACAATGGCTTTGTCATCTAGGAAAAAGTTGACATACGCTCCTTTTGTTTCAACTTTTTTAACCCATTTGTTTTTTTCTATGCTCTTTGCTATTTCCTTTGCTATCATGTTTGGTGATTTTTTTGCAATTGGTGCAAGATTAAAACATGGAAAAGCAAAATCACCAATGTCCTCCTGTGGTGGTGTTTCTAGTTTTATTTCACACTTATATTTTAGTTTAGAAATAGCATTTTTTAATAGTTTAATTGTTTCTTTTTCAGCCTCATATAAGGGATAGTTCATACAGAACGGAAATTATTACACCGTTTAAAGGTTTTGCACAAAAATAAAATTATGAATCCTGTGGTTTAGCAACAGGCTCTTTCAAAGGTAAGACTTTGTTATTTGGTATAAATGTTATATGGAAACGGTTTTTGTATCTCATAAATATTTTAATTGTTTTTTCACCAAGAATCAATAAAAATATTGCGTTGCCAATTGCATGTAGGGTATCAAACCATACACTGCTTAACATAGAAAATCCCAAGGTATAG
>DAOWIZ010000069.1 GCA_030640585.1 Thermoplasmata archaeon | reverse complement strand
TTGCAATAGGAGAAAGATTCAGATACCTTGCCCGCCAACAAAGAAAAAATAAGTAAAACTCTACTTTTCTCCAGAAAGACTCTTGGTTCCAATGAGTGTTTTTGTGTCCACTACGCCTTTAATTGACCGTATCTTATTAATAATAACATCGCCAATAGAATCGATATTATCTGCCTCGATTTTCAACAAAATGTCATACTCTCCAAATAACGGATGAACCTCGGTGATCTCATTGATGATATTAAGAGTTTCAAATACATTTTTTTCGTGTAACGGACTTATTGATAAAAGTGCGAATCCTATTGCCATGTTACACTGAATCTAATTCTTCGTATTATATTTTTTCTTTTATTACTGCATGATAATATTTAGCAATGGTTTTAAATATTAGAAATGCATTATGTTAACAATTAACTTGGAGGTATTTTGTTTGGAAGAAAAAACTAATAATAGATCAAGTATCGCCGGTGTTGCAGAAAAAGAACTCAACCTTCTAAGCAGACATATAGATGTTTTAAAGACAGTAGAAGAACAAGGGCCAATAGGCATCATAAAAATCTCTCAAATAACAGGTCAACCACAACACATGATTAGATACTCCTTACGAACACTTGAAAAAGACGGCGTAATAACACCATCACCCCATGGAGCCATAATAACAGATCGGGTGCATGAGACACTTGGTACACTTGAATCAACACTTGATGAATTCACAACTAAGGTACAAGATCTAAAAAAGAAATTAAAATAAAAAAGAAACGAAAACACCTGGGTAAAAATAAAACTTCATCCATCTTTACTTTTTACTATGTTTAGATGCAAAAATCATCACAGACCATTTTTTGACAAGTTTTGTCAAACAAGATATATAAATCATGGGGTTTATAAATGAGATACTACTACCTGAAGAAAAAAAAACTAAAGATGTGATAAAAAATGACCAAAAAAATATTGATTTTTGGAATAGTAATAAGCTGCCTTTTCTTTTTTTCAGCAGGCTCACCCGTCTTAGCAGCTGATGAATTAGAAATACTGGAAGACCCAGAAGACGATGTTTATGTACTGGATGAAGAATCATTAGAAACTGTGGAAGATTTTTCTGATTTAGAAACTACTGGCGATAAACCTAACGTTGATATCGTTAAGGTAACATACTCAAAAGAAGAGCAGAGTACTAATGCAACTATGTCATTAGAAGTCAAAGGTATTATTGAAGATAGTGGTATAGATGAAAGCTTCTTGGAGGATCTAGATGATTGGTCTGAACTATTACAACCAATAGTAATGTATACGATAAACCTTGAAACATCGAATTCAACATATGTTATATCATATATGAACGAATTATGTACTGTAAACGATGATAATGCTACTTATACTAAAGATGGTTCTACGCTCACTGTAACATTTGACCTTGGCAGTGCTGATGAAACATTTGTCTCAATGCAAGCCATCAGCATGGAAATGGATCTATCTACATTTTTAACATATTCTGACTATGCACCTGATCTTGTAATTCTAGAAGTAACAGCAGATGGGCCGACTAAAGGAAAAACAGGCAAAACAATTACATTTACTGGAAGTGCAAGCGAAGGTACATCTCCTTATGAATATGAGTGGGATTTCGGTGATGGAAATTCATCAACTGATCAGAACCCGACACATTCTTACTCCAAAGATGGAACATATACGGTTATCTTAATGGTATATGATGCAGATGGAAATGCTGGATATGAATCTTTTGAGATAGAGATTTCACAGAGTATTACAGGCGGAAATGGTGATAATGGCTCTGGCGGCGGTTCACTAGCATTTATTGCACTTATACTTGTCGTAGTAATAGCTGGAGTAGCAGTATTGTTTTACGTTTTAAAAAGGTAAAAACTCCTCTTTCTTTTTTTCCAATTTTTTTTTAAATTTAAAAAAGCCGTGTCAATATATGTTGTAAAATAATGTAAATAGATGATTAGACAATATATCTATGATGCAAGTCTATTTGCTTTAGCAAATATTGCGTTTCTTATAAATTTAAATGCATATCTTTCTATTGTTGTTGAAATTAACTCAGAATCAAGCTCATTTGCAAAAATTATCACTGCAACATCTTTATCTGGAAGTATTGTGATAAGATCATGAACTCCGACGTATCCTCCGCTATGACTGATTTCTTTTTTTCCAAATTTATCAGTTTTTATCTGCCAGCCAAGTCCATAGTTATGTTTATCCTCTGGTGAAAAATGTGCAGTATGCATAAGTTCAACTGTTGACTCATTTAGAATTCGAATGCTGTTCCATATACCACCATTCATGAATGCTATTAGAAAATGAGAATATTCTTCTACTGATGTTCTTAGTGTTATTGCTGGGTGTATTACGTATATCCCATAGTGTGGATGTGGGAAATACCCATCCTTTTTGTGTTCATATGGAATTGCAATTTTACTTATGTTGTGGTCCCTTAGTCTAAAACTTGAGTTATACATTTCTAGTGGTGTAAAGATATGTTCTTTACAGTATTCGTTAAAGTTTTGTCCTGATAGTATTTCAACGAGATATCCTATTAATGAATATCCAACGTTTGCATAGTAGTATTTTTCACCTGGTTTATCTTTTGACCATGTGGAAGGACTATATGCACTACCACTTGATGTCAAGTAATTTTCTAACCATGGATCAGGATAATCTGGTACATCTGGGTCCCCTGGTAGGTATGATAAACATAACCAGTATAGATTGTCATCTGCAAGACTTGACCTGTGTGATAGTATCATTTTGATAGTTATTGGCATATCTGGATGATTTGGGTTTCTTAGTTCAAATGGTATGTAATCATTTATATCATCATCTAGTTCAAAGAGCCCCTGTTCATATAGTTGCATTAATGCTGTTGCAGTAACTGTCTTGGATACAGATGCTTGTAAGTATAGTATATCCTCGGTGGTTGGCTTTTTATTTTCAAGGTCATAATATCCATATCCCTTTGACCATACAATTGTATCATTTTTTATAATGCATGTTGCAATTGATGGTTTGTGTCCTATTTTCATTAAAAATGTTATATATGTATCGAAAAGTTTCTCGGAGAAATCTTCATTAAAATTTGATTTTATAGAATTTTCATTTGTTCCTATTGTTATTGGACTTATGGCAACCCCAATAAATAAGCCTATAATGATGATTGCTAGTATGTTATTCTTCATTTAAAGCACCCAGTATTATTAACAATATATTATATAGACTAGAATATATATAAAGGTAATTGCTTTTTATACAAATATCCATATAATTCTTTCTTTGCCTTTAGTTATCTTTTTATCTAAGTATTATATGACTGTTCTCTGAGTGAGGCATCTAACTATGGCAGATAAAGAGAAAAAAAGTAAATATGCTTATACGAAAAAAAGTGCTTGGAAGATTTTTACCAAGGATCAAATTAAAAAAACCTTTGATTTCTGTGAGGATTACAAAAAATTTCTAGATGTTGCTAAGACTGAACGTGAGGCTGTTCAAAAAATAAATGAAATTGCAAAGAATGGTAATAAAATAATCAAAATCAACAGGGAAAAAGCGGCTGCTATTGTTGTACCTGGTAAAAAACCAGTGGGTGATGGCGTTCGTATCGTTATTTCTCATATTGATTCACCACGTCTTGATCTTAAACAGGTTCCTTTATTTGAGGACTCAGATTCAGGTCTTGCTCTTTTTGAAACCCATTACTATGGCGGGATTAAAAAATTCCATTGGCTTACTATTCCTCTTGCCATACATGGTGTTGTTGTCAAAAAAGATGGTACAAAACAAATTTTTACACTTGGTGAAGATGAAAACGATCCAATTTTTTCGATTCCTGACTTGCTACCTCATCTATCTCATAAAGTTCAAGACAGTAAAAAAATGGATGATGCAATAACTGGTGAAAGCCTTGATTTAATGGTTGGGAGTAAGCCTACCTCTGGTAAAGACGAAAAAATAAAAGATGCAATTCTTGAAAAACTTCACAAAGATTATGGTATGATAGAAGAAGATTTCGTCTCTGCTGAACTGGAAATTGTACCTGCGTATAAAGCAAGAGATATAGGTTTTGACCGATCACTTATTGGTGCATATGGGCAAGACGACAAAGCCTGTGCATATACATCGCTTTGTGCCATTATGGAGTTGAAAAACCCAGAACACACAGCAATATCCCTTTTTGTAGATAAAGAAGAAATTGGTAGTGAGGGAAGTGCCACAGCTCAGGTTGCAACGTTTTTAAGATCAGTCATTAAAGACTTGGATTCCAAAGCCGATATTGATGAAGTAATGCTTAACTCCAAAGTAGTATCTGCTGATGTTAATGCAGCAGTTACTCCTAATTATACCGATGTTTTCGAACTTAAAAATGCATCATCTCTTGGCAAAGGAATTGTTATGTCTAAATATACCGGACATGGCGGAAAATATTCTGCTAATGATGCTTCTGCCGAGTATGTTAGTGAGATAAGGACAATGCTCAATAAAGCAAAAATCCCATGGCAAACTGGAGAACTTGGAAAGGTTGACAAAGGCGGCGGTGGGACAGTTGCAAAATATTTCTCACGTCTTGGTATGGAAGTAATAGATCTCGGTCCAGCTGTTATGAGCATGCATGCACCATATGAGGTTACAAGCAAGGTTGATGTATATGCTTCGTATCTGGCATATAGGGAGTTCCTGAAAGCATAAAAAAACAGATAGAGCCATACTCCCTATTTGTAAGATGACATCAGGTTTATTATAATTTTATAAGACCTCATGAAAGTTTATTTGGTAGCACACCTGCCGAGATTGCAAATATTGATCTAAACCTTGGTGAAAACAAGTGGGAAAACCTTCTTTTACAGTCTATAAAAAATGAAAAAGAGACAAAATAATTTAAAAATTGGACAATAGACGTATAAGAAGTATTATATACAACACAGAATAATAATATAATGAATCGATATGAAAACACACAACAATATCATTGCTGTCTTAATTGCGATTATAATTAGTTTTTCTTCTATTATATCTACTGCTCAGGTAATAAAAAATGATGTGCAAATCAATGAAGCATCAGAAAACTATGATTATTTGATTGTAACTAACAGATATCTAAAACATGCAGTTGAGTCACTTAAAGAATGGAGAGAACAACAAGGATACTCTGTTAAAATTGTGACAGGTTTTAAAAATCCAGAAAAATTACGAGAATTTTTACAAGATAATTACTTAGACTGGGGATTAAAATACGTATTAATAATTGGCAGTCATAAATCTATACCAATGAAGTATTGTTGGCCAAATTCTGATGATCATAGATTGTTAAAGCCTTTTCAAACATGGGCACAGCCAGTACCCACTGATTATTATTATGCAGAACTTACTTGTGATTGGGACAAAGATAACGACAGATATTTCTGTGAATTTCAAGATGATATAAATAATTTTACTGATTTTCAACCTGAATTATATGTTGGTAGAATTCCTTTTGATAGCATAATTAGAGTTAAGAAATTCTGTCAAAAAATCATAGATTATGAAAAAGATAATGGTGAATGGAAGAAAAAATCATTACTTCTAGGTTTTATGCAAGAATATGAAAACCATACTGGTGGCGGTGAATATGGAAGAGTAGATAATGCTGAGGAAATGGAATTACTGAAAAATAATATTTTTATTCCAAACGACTTCATTTGTACCACTATGTATGAGAAAGGTGGAATAAGCCCTTCTAATCATAGTTGTGATTATCCGTTGAGTCATGAAAATGTTGTAAATCAATGGAAAACAGGATATGGTTTTGTAAATTGGGTTGGGCATTCAGGAACAGTTAAAGCGTATAGTCTAATCTGGAATAAAGATAATGGGAATGGGATACCTGAAGTAGAAGAAGTAGAGCAAAATGTATGCGTAAAATCTGTTGATAGTTTTAAATTAAACGACGATAAACCTTCTGTTGTATATGCTCTTTCGTGCTTTAACATTCCGCCAGAACCACTTTGGGCTATGCTAGAGATAATTTATTTTAAAATAGTAACTTATCCCATTTCTATTGGCATGTCCTTGCTAAGAAACGGAGCAGTTGTGTATATTGGCAGCGCTCGACCAACACTTGGAGGTTGGCCGATTAACTATAATTTCTTCGAAAATGTTGCCGTATATAATGATAATTATGGTGATGCGTTTTATAAAGCAAAATGTGACTATTTAAAAGTTGTTGAAGAAGGAAATTGGGAAGAAATAATGGGTGAATATTGTACAATATGGAATTCTATTAATATGGGTTTTTATGGTGATCCTGCAACAAAAATGCGCTCAAATATTTGTAATTTGGAGGAAATAAAATGAGAAAAATAATTGTGATTGGTCTTATACTTTTCATATTGATTGGATCAATTAGTGTTAATGCTTTCGCAATAAAAATTGAAAATAATAAATCAGATTATACGCTGTCAAAAGTAGAAAAAGAATGGACGTATATGTTATATGTCGGAGGAGACGATATTGATTGGGGCTTTGAACCAGTACAATTATTAACGGATATGCTTGCTAATTTATCGGTTCCTATCTTATTAAATAGAAACGTAGAGATAGTATTTCTTCTTGATTTTGGAAGAGCTTTTTTAGGGCATTTCAAACGTATTGGGCCTCTTCGAGCTAAAATGGAAACTATTGAGGAATATGAGGAAATTAACTTTGGTAATTATACTACATTAAGAGATTTTATTATAAGATGTAAAACAGATTATCCTGCAAAACGTTATTTTCTGCACATGCATGGACATGGCAGGGCATGGTATGGGGCAAATGATGATGATATCCCTGGTGAAGGCGATATCGAATATGATCAGCTGACTATGAACGAAGTACATCAAGCACTTGAAGAAAGTGGAGGTGTTGATATTCTACAGTTTACAAACTGTAATATGGCTAGTTTTGAATCAGCATATGAACTACGTAATTGCACAGAGATATATATAGCGAGTGAAGAAGGTTCTGCGGGTTTTACACCCTTTATTGCTGTTTTTAACAATATGAGGATATTAAACAGACACTTTTATAGATCAACACCTGTAATAGCAAAAAAAATGGTTAATTATTTTAAAATATCACATCCTTATCGATTTACACCATATATGCTTATGATGGGTATGTTAATTTCATTGAAAAATAGACAGCAATTCAAGTTATCTGATTATAATTACTATCATTTTACTATGTCTGCGGTAAGAACTGATAAACTGGATGAAGTATGTGAAGCAATAAATGATTTATCAGAAATGTTTATTGCAAATTTAGGTGAATATAAAGATCTCATAACAGTTGCACGATTACAAGCTAATGATTTTCCAGATTTTATTTATCCTATTAGTAAATTAGTTGACATTTATCATTTTGCTGATTTGTTGGATACATACGTTTACGAAGAATTTAGCCCACAACTTCATACAGCAATACAAAATTTAAAAAATTCGTTAGATGAATCAGTGATTGCAAATTGGGTACAGATAGGTCATAAAGATGCATATGGATTGTCACTCTTTTTCCCATACAGTCATAACTATTCAGGATATTCAGGATATATCCCATCATCAAAATGGTCGATGCAAAATTATACTACTTTAAATCTAGACTTTGTTGACGATACTCATTGGGATGAATTTTTAGAAAAATATCTCGATAGTTAATTTTAATAATTTCAAGAATTTTTATTTCACCAACTCTTTTGCAACACCCCAAAATGAACACCTTATTCAACACACCCTCATTATACAGTACCCTTGGTTTTTTACCACTCATTTTACCTCTTAACCTCGGCTTTGCACAATAACTCCTCTCATTTTCTAAAAATCCAGTTTTTGCACAATAATTAATATCCCAAAAATTGTTAATATAGCATAATTGTTTCTTATCATTGTGATGGGATGAAGAATAAATGGAAGAGTCTCTCAATAGCTTTGATAATTGCTGCAATTGTAACTGGAATTTGGGCAGCTTCAGCTTATTATAACATTTTAAAACCAATGAATGAGGTATCTGAAGAAATGGAATCAAGCGGTGCTTCTGGTTCAACACCTGATTTTGTTGATGACATTGATGAACAAATGTATCAAGATTTACTTTCTCAAATAATTGCGTTTCTAATCGTTGTTTTTTGTATAA
The DNA here is from genome assembly GCA_030640585.1 of Thermoplasmata archaeon. Classification (GTDB taxonomy): domain Archaea; phylum Thermoplasmatota; class E2; order DHVEG-1; family DHVEG-1; genus DAOWIZ01. Next base: position 15,361 of record DAOWIZ010000069.1, on the reverse strand, counting down.
CGACTGTTCTTTCTTATATTGTAATTGAAAGATTGAGAAAACGTAAAAAATAGTCATTTCTACCGTTTAACCTCTATTTTAGGACAACCACTCCTGTCGTTCATAGGAAATAAAGGTTTAAATTTAGCACCAAAATGCAGAAATCTTTATATATAAGTTTTATTATGTCCCTTAAAAGTATATCGCAAAGTATAAAAAATTTATGGGGGAAATGCGTTTTATGATGCCAAGTTCATCCAAAAAGAAAAAAGAAAAACCATCTATTGAAGAAATTATTAAATGCCCGTCATGTGGTAGTACACATCTCACCAAGGACTACTCAAGGGCAGAACTTGTTTGTGAAGATTGTGGCCTTGTTATAGATGAAGCATTCATTGATCACGGACCAGAATGGCGTGCATTTGACAGTGACCAAAGGGAAAAAAGAGCGCGTACTGGTGCACCAATGACCTATACTATTCATGATAAAGGTCTGTCTACCATGATTGGTTGGAAAAACCGTGATTCATATGGTAAAAGCATTCCAACCAGGAATCGTGCGCAACTATATCGTCTTAGAAAATGGCAGCGCCGTATCCGCATTAGTGACGCTACAGAACGTAACCTAGCATTCGCTCTTTCAGAATTAGATCGTATGGCCTCAGGTATGGGGTTACCAAGAAATGTACGGGAAACAGCTGCTATGATTTATCGTAAAGCTGTTCTTAAAAACCTTATCCGTGGTCGTAGTATCGAAGGTGTTTCTGCAGCTGCTCTTTATGCAGCATGCAGGCAATGTAACGTACCACGTACACTTGATGAAATTGCAGGTTCTTCAAGAGTATCTAGAAAAGAAATTGGGAGAACATATCGTTTCATTGCTCGTGAACTAGGCCTTAAACTTATGCCAACCTCACCAACTGATTACATTTCAAGGTTCTGCAGTGAACTCAAACTATCTGGCGATGTACAATCCAAATCAGTAGAAATACTGAAAGACGCAGCAGACAAAGAACTAACAAGTGGACGTGGACCAACTGGTGTAGCCGCTGCATCAATATATATTTCATCGATTCTCTGTGGTGAACGCAGAACTCAAAGAGAAGTCGCCGATGTAGCAGGAGTAACAGAAGTAACAATCAGAAACAGATACAAAGAACTTGCAGAAAGATTAGACATTGATATTATTCTCTAATCTTTTTTTTATGGCAACTCGTTGGTATCTGGAAAAAAAACGTGAACATTACTATAAACAAGCTAAAAAAAACGGTTATCGTGCCCGATCAGCTTTTAAACTATTACAAATCCAAAAAAAATTCGAAATTATAAAACCAGGTGATGTCGTAGTTGATCTGGGTGCTGCACCTGGTGGTTGGAGCCAGGTTGCAAAAAAACTAGTCGGGGATTCTGGAACTATTGTTGGAATCGATCTTTTACCAATTGATCCAATTAGGGATGTAACCTTTTTAAAAGGCGATATGACAAAAGCCGAATCATTACAAAAAATAAAAGACATAGTTGATGACAAAAAAGCAGATGTTGTAATTTCTGATATGTCTCCAGATATGTCTGGTAATTACTCAGTTGATCAGGCGAGAAGTATTTATCTTTGTCAACAAGCAGTAAAAACCGCTGAAGCACTTCTTAAAGTTGGTGGAAACTTTATATGTAAAGTTTTTGCTGGTGAGGACTTACAAGATCTAAGAAATGATATAAATAAAAAATTCAAAATGGTTAAACAGTTCTCTCCACCTGCATCACGTAAAAGTAGTAGTGAAATATTTATCATTGCCCGTTTTTTAAAAAATAGCCAGATTTCTAGGGAAAAGGTTTATTAAACAAATGTAATATGGAGTATTTCCACTAATAGTAGTTAAGGAAGGCAAAGTATTTGACAGATAACCAATGTATTGATATGGATTATTTTTTTAATTCAACTAAATCTACCTTGGAAAAAAAGATTAATTCTACTGTTTCTGATAAGAAAATCGTTGAACTTCTAGAAGGCGGTAAAAGACTACGATCACTTCTTGCTCATCTTTCATTCAAAGTATGCACTGAAGGAAAAGAAACACCTCAACAATACCAACGAGCATTAGAAGGTGCTGTCAGCATCGAGCTTGCACATGGAGCATCTCTTATTCATGATGATATAATCGATAAAGATGTTGTACGTCGTGGAAAAAAAGCTTTTCATGTTAAAGAAGGCATTGGCAAAGCAATTCTCACAGGTCATAAAATGATTGCAGAGGGTTTTAGAATTGCACTTAGTCATGGGAAAGATATAGCTAAATTATATGTTGACTCGTGGGATGAGATTTTAAATGGAGAGATTGATGAAGTTGATTTCAATGAGAAAGATATAAATAAAAGGATGTCTACTAAATCACAGATTTTTTATGCATATAATAAAATCATTGATCTTAAAACAGCGGCACTTTTTTCATCAGCATGTAAAGCAGGTGCTCTTGAAGCAAATATGTCTGGTGAAATTCTAAAGGTATTCTCAAATTACGGTCGTGAAATAGGATTTGCGTATCAACTAGCTGATGATCTTGTGGATCTTGCAAATGGTGAAATGATAGATAGCGTTATTGTCCCTCTGTTAAATAGGTTGGAACATAAAAAAACTACTAAGTCTGCTTTTAAGAAACGTGAGATTAAAAAAGTGTTTAAGAAAAATGAGTCTAAAATTAGAGAGTTTTACATTGATGAAATAAAAAAACATGTACGAAAAGCAGAGGAGTTAAGCAAATCAGAAATGATACATCAGTCTCAGTATAAAACACTTCTTTCAGATGCACCATCTTTTATTATAAATATTATGCTTAAAGAAATAAATATCACAATCTAAAAAATATAATATATTCTTTCTTAGTAAAATATTATGTCTTTTAGTTATACCTGATCATGAAGATATTCTTTGACGCTGGGTCGTGTAATTGAGAAGACAATACCTAGATCAACTAAAAAAGCAATCATAACTGTTATAAGCGTTAGAATTGAGAAACTATCCATGAATATCAACGCGGTTATCATCAATGCAGCTAGCATAAAACTAAAAATCACTATAAATATCGTAGAAATTATAATTCCTGCATTCCATACCCATTTTTTTATCTTAAATGTCTCATATGCAAAAATTAGGAATATGCTACCAAAAACAAACATTACTATTGTTAGAAAAAAAGTTGCAAAAAATAACATTGGTAGAAAAAAAGTTTCATCTGAACGTGATTGCGTTAAAGCATCTAACGCAAGATCTAAAGAATAATATCCCATGCTAATAAAAATCAATGAGAATATTACCCATAAGGCAATTAACAGATACAACATTTTTGGTTTTTCAGCCATGCCTCTCCCTTTTTTTAAAATGATGTTTGATACTTATATTTTTCTACTAGTATCATTTTTTTTGTTTTTACTTGTCTTCTTATAAACAAATATTATTATCCCAATAATCAAAATTATTACAACTATTAGTATTCCCTGTATGATATTTTTTGAAAATATACTTAGTATTACATCTGCAAAAAATGCTATTGTTACACATCCAATTATCGATCCTGTTGCTATCGCTAAAAAAGTATTCCATGGTTTCATGCCTATAAAACGTCCAACAATACTTCCAACCATCCCTCCTGATCCTTGAAATGGTATCATTACAAAAAGTACAATTCCAATAAATCTGAGTGGTATTATCCAGCCATATTTATCTGATGAGTTTTTCCCAATGTTCTCAACTTTTATCATAAATTTTCCAACAATTGGTATTTTTTTTGCAAGGTCATAATTCCATATGAGAAACAATGCAACAATTATATCAACAAGAGCAATTGATAGTGCCATCACTAAAGGATTAATACCTGCATAAATACCTGCAGGGATAACTGTTTCTTTTCCAAGTGGTGGGAAAAAATATGCAGAAACAAGAGTCAAATATTTAGATCCTATTGCATTCCCTAGTAAGATTCCTATGGTTCCAACTATGCCAAGGCCTAATATGACTGGTACGAAAATCTTTCCAAGGGGAACAAAGGTTTTATAATCAATTTTTTTATTCATTACAACAACATCCTTAATATGCATGGTATTAAAGATTAGTTTCGATTTAATCAATAAGTAATAAGAATTACTGCATGATCTTTTTCAAATGGTTCTAAGTCTATCATATCAACTATTTTTAACCCGTTATCTTTTAATGTTGAACAAACAAGATCATAAGCTTTTTTTGGCTTAAGTGATACATCAATACTTCGTGCTTTAACTATTAAAAGACCTTTCCCGTTTTTTTTCAAGTATCTCTTTACATTTGCTATAAAAATCTCAGCCTGGTTCCTCTGAGAGATGTCTTGATATACTATGTCAACAGATGATACAATGGAATAATATCGATCTGGATGATTTGCATCTTCTAAAATAGGTATAATGTTTCGTCTTTTTTCACTTACATTTATTAGTTTTTTTAATGCTACAGGTGAACTTTCAACAGAGTAAACAGTTCCGTTTTTGACAATATCCGAAATGTGACTAACTGTTGTACCTGTCGCAGCACCAAGATATAAAATGTTATAATCTGGTTTCAACTCAATAGATAGTCCGTTTAGTATTGCTGCAGCAAGTTTACTACGATACGGGTTCCACGATCTGTATTCTTTACCTCTGTTTTTTATAAGTCGTTCGTTGTATATTTTTATTCCTTCGCAACCACTAGGATTTTCTGTGAATAATTTGTTTCTATCTTTGGAAACACCGTATATCTCTGTAGTTTTCATCGTTGTATGTTATAATATATGTTTGATAAATGTTTTGTCGAAATGTATAATTACAGTTATTATATACACCCAAAGGGGAAAATGGTATGGTTTTAAAATCGCCGTTATATAAAGTTCATGAAGAGTTAGGTGCAAGGTTTACTGAATTTGCTGGTTTTGAGATGCCAATTCAGTTTTCTTCGATTAAAGACGAGCATATTGCTGTTAGAAAATCTGTTGGTCTTTTTGATGTATCTCATATGAGTAATGTGTGGATAATTGGTAAGTATGCAGAGAAACTCATAAGTCTTACAACTGTGGAAGAAGCATCAAAAATAGATGTTGGTAAAAGTCAATATACTGAGATATTACGTGAGAATGGTACTGTTATTGATGATACAATTTTTATGCATCTCAAAAAAGGCAAATATATGATCATTCCAAATGCTGGAATGAATGAAATTATTACCAACTGGCTTAAAGACAAAGCAGAAGAACACAACCTTGATGTTAAAATCGAAGATGTATCAAGAGAATATGTTATTCTTGCAGTTCAAGGTCCAAAATCAAGAGATACACTTCAGAAACTCACAGATACTGATCTAAAAAGCATTGGTTTTTTTGCTTGTCAATATATAGATATTGCAGGGGCGAACTGTATTATTTCACATACTGGTTATACTGGTGAACTAGGTTTTGAACTTCAAATAACGCCATCTGAGAAAGCAAAAGATGTTTTTTATAAAATCATGGAAGCTGGTAAAGAATTTGATATTAAACCAATAGGTCTTGGTGCACGTGATACACTTCGTCTTGAGAAATGTTTCATTCTTGCTGGTAACGAGTTTGAAGGGGGTCGTACACCTCTTGAAGCAACACTTGGTTGGACTGTTAACTGGGATCATGATTTTATCGGTAAAGATGCTCTTTTAAAACAAAAAGAAAAAGGTGATTTTGAGCGGCTTACAAAGTTAAAATGCATGGGTAAAGGAATACCTCGCCATGGATGTGAGATACAAAAAGACGGTAAAACAGTTGGAAAGGTTACAAGTGGAACTCTTTCACCATGTCTGGGAATTGGTATTGCGATGGCATATGTTCATCCTGATTATAGGAAAGTTGGGGATAAACTTGATATATTAATAAGGGGTAAACCTATTGAAGCGGAGGTTGTAAAACCACCCTTTGTTGATAAAGAATGGGCACAATCTAATTAGAAAAAGATTTAAAACAAGATTGAAAATATTGGGAGGTGATAATTATGAGTGAAGAAGTACGTGATGATTTAAAATATACTGAGACACATGAATGGTTGAAAATTACAGATACCGCTGCTCAGATTGGTATAACCGATCATGCACAAAGTGAGTTAACAGATATTGTTTTTGTTGAACTACCTGAAGTTGGTAAAGAAGTAAAAAAAGGCGATGAACTCTGTGTTGTAGAATCAGTTAAATCCGTCTCTGAGATATATGCACCTATAAGTGGTAGGATATCCCGGGTCAATGAAAAACTTGAAGATTCCCCTGAAACCATTAATGAAAGCCCTTATGATGATGGATGGCTTGTGGAACTAGAAATTACTGACAACTCAGAAATAAATACTCTTCTTGATGCTGATTCTTACAAAAAAACAATGTAACCTTTTTTGGTTTTTTCTCTTTGTAACACTAGGAGAATTTCTCCTATTACTTTTTTTCCGAAATGTTCTTATATCATTTAATACATTCAAACTGCTAGGCGGAGAGATGGGATTGCAAGTAGTTTCAAATATTATTTTTTAATGCGGTGTTTAACACCTCCGCCGCCTCCCCCATTTACTTGTCTTAGGTTAATCATCATCTTTAAGAACATTTAGTTGTTTTACGGAGTGAATTTCATGAAACTGTTACTTATACATAGTGATTATATTGAATACGAAGTAAAAGATAAAGCAATTAAAGACCCTGAAAAAACAGATAAAAAATCAGATAGATTGGAAGAGGCTTTAACTGTTTTTACTGCAGTTGAGAAAATTGATGAAAAAGCATCTAGCCAGGCGGTACAGGATGCAATCAAAGAGATTGAGAAAATAGCTGAGCAGCTTAAAGTTAAAAACGTTATGCTTTATCCTTATGCTCATCTTTCTAGTGATCTTGCCAGTCCTAATAAAGCTAAGGAAATACTTGTTGAACTTGAGTATGAACTAAAAAATAAAGATTTTAATGTAAAAAGATCTCCTTTTGGGTGGTACAAAGCATTTAAAATAAGTTGTAAAGGTCATCCATTGTCCGAACTTTCAAGAGAAATTATACCTATACAAAAAAGCGAAGAAGAAAGCGAATCATTGAAAAAAGAAAGAAAACTTAGTTCTTACTGGCATATTCTCTCAGAAGATGGAACACTTCATGATATTGACAAGTTTAACTTCAAAGGACATGAAAATTTAAAGAAATTTTCATTTTATGAAAAAGAGAAATCAAGGGCAGTTAAACAAGAACCAGCTCATATTAAACTGATGCAAAAACTGGAAATAGCAGATTATGAACCAGCCTCTGATGCGGGAAATATGAGGTTTTATCCCAAGGGTAGGCTTATAAAAAAATTAATTGAACAATATGTAACCAGAAGAGTTGTTGAATATGGTGGTTTGGAAGTAGAAACCCCAATAATGTATGATGTGGATCATCCGACACTTTCTAAATATTTACAGAGATTTCCTGCAAGGCAGTACCAGATTGAAAGTGATAAGAGAAAATTTTTCCTCCGTTTTTCTGCATGTTTTGGACAGTTTTTAATGGCTCATGATGCAACAATTAGTTACAAAGATCTTCCACTCAAAATCTATGAAATGACAAGATATTCTTTCAGAAGAGAACAATCTGGAGAACTTACAGGCCTTCGAAGACTAAGAGCTTTTACAATGCCTGATGTACATGCTTTTACCTCTGATTTAGATATGGCTATGGATGAGTTTAAAATAAGATATGATTTATGCCTTAGTGTTTTAGAAAATATTGGTATTGGAAAAGATGATATTGAGATTGCTTTTCGGACAACTAAAGATTTTTACAAACAAAATAAGGATTTTATAATAGATCTAGTTAAAAAACTTAAAAAACCTGTTTTAGTAGAGATGTGGGATGAAAGAATTTTTTATTTTATTTTAAAATATGAGTTTAACTTTGTTGATATGTCAGATAAAGCTTCTGCGTTAAGCACCGATCAAATCGATATCGAGAACGGTGAGAGATATAATATTAAATTCACAGATAAAGATGGAACGACAAAACATCCTTTAATACTTCATTGCAGTCCTTCTGGTGCAATTGAGAGAGTTATTTATGCTTTACTTGAAAAAGAAGCAATTAAAATAAAAAAAGGCATCAAACCAATTCTTCCTCTTTGGCTTTCACCTACACAAATTCGTTTTATTCCTGTGGGTGATGAATTTATAGGTGATTGTGAAAAACTCATTGAGGAATTTAAAAATATTTCTGAGTTTTATCAAATACGTGCAGATATTGATGACCGTGAAGAAAGCGTAGGTCGTAAGATTCGTGATGCTGAAAAAGAATGGATACCAATAATTGTTGTTGTTGGTGAAAAGGAAAGAGATAGTAAAACATTTATTCCAAGGTTTAGAGTAGAGAGTATCGGTGAAGGTAACAAATCATATAAAATATCTGAGTTACATGAACTCATCTCAAAGAAAACTAAAGGTTTTCCACAGGAACCATTGCCTCTTCCTGTTTATCTTTCAAAACGACCAAAATTTAAAGGTTAAATTAAGTATATAAACATAAAAAGAAAATATGCATTATTAAGAAAATATAACGGGGACGTTTTTATGATAAAACGAACACAAATCCAAAAAATAGCAGATTCATATGATAAAAACAATATCACTATCGGTGTTCTCGGTGGGCACTCTGGTCTTGATGTCTGTCGTGGTGAAAAAAAACACGGATTCAGAACATTAGCAGTTTGCCAAAAAGGACGTGAAAAAACCTATACAAGATATTACAAAACACGGAAGGATGGTCGAGGATGTATCGATGAAACAATTGTTCTTGATAAATTTGCCGATATCACAAAACCCAAAGTTCAGGAGGAACTAAGAAAAAAGAACACGATTTTTATTCATAATCGGTATTTCTGGGTGTATTTTGATTTTAAAGACATTGAAAATAATTTTGAGGTTCCTATTTATGGGACACGTGGTATGCTTAAACTTGAAGAACGTGATGTACCAAATAATCAGTATTATCTTTTGGAAAAGGCTGGAATCCGATTTCCAAAGATACTTAAATCACCTAAAGACATCGATCGGCTTGTAATTGTTAAAGTAAACGAGGCAATTCGTGGTTATGAACGAGCATTTTTCTATGCGACAAGTTTTGAGGATTATAATAAAAAATCTGAAGAACTACTGAAGAAAAAGATGATAACAAAAGAATCACTTGATAAAGCAGTTATTGAGGAATATGTAATAGGTGCACAGGTTAATTTTAATTATTTCTACTCGGCAATTGATGATGAACTAGAACTAATGGGGACAGATACACGCCGGCAGACAAATCTTGATGGGCTTATCCGTCTTCCTGCTAATGAACAACTTGAGGTTTTGAAGTACATGTCGCCAAAAATCATTGAAACCGGTCATATTGCAACAACTACAAAAGAGAGCATAATTGAAAAAATATTTGTTCTTGGAGAAAAATTTGTAAAAACAACACAAAAAGAGTGTCCACCAGGTATCATTGGGCCATTTGCCCTTCAAGGCGCAATAGCTGCAGATAAGGGCAAAGAAGAGATGGTAGTGTTTGATGTGAGTATGAGAATACCGGGTAGTCCTCTTACTCGTTTTACACCACATTCTGGTTATCTTTATGGTGATTCAATATCTTATGGTGAAAGAATTGCTATGGAAATAAAAAAAGCAATAGAACAAGATAGACTTGAGGATATTGTAACCTAAATATACTTACCCTATTATTCTTTCTTCCGTAACAATAATATCAACTGGTACATCATTTCCATCAGTAGGTATATCTTTTACAATCTGGAATTCAAAAGCAAGACCAATTGATATAGCCTTTGTTTTTTCAAGTAATCTATCATAGTATCCCTTACCATGACCCAGACGATTTCCATTTAAATCAAAAGCAACACCTGGTACAATTATTAGATCAATTTCATCAATTGAAATTTCTTTTATACAATCCTTTCTCGGCTCTAAAATCCCATAAGATCCTTCTTCTAAATCTTCCCAATTTTCTAACATAGAAAGACTAAGTGAGCAATTTTTTTTATTACTTATAGGAACTACAACTTTCTTATCATCCAAAGCCTCTTTTATCATATCGTGAGTAAATACTTCACCATCATAAGACACATAAAACAAAACAATCTTTGCATCCCTATATTCTTTTAGACCTAACAATCTTTCTTTTATTTTTTTGCTTTTTTTTCTGTTTTCTTCTTTTGTAATTTCCGTTCTTTTTTCTTTTATTTGTTTTCTTAGTTTTTCTTTCATAATTGCTGGCTCTAGATACAATATTAATTATATCCATATTTTGTTTTTTTGAATTTAAAACTATTAAATAGAAACTTAATTAATTTGAATGTTATTCTAACTTGTATATAATGGTTTGATTTATAATGAAAAATAATAATTTTGAAAAAATTATTGGATTAATACTAAATATTTCTCCCGTAATTGGAATAATAATCTTAATTTATTTATTATCTAATATTGGTTTTACAAAAATAATTAATACTTTCCACCAGGTTCCTTTGGAGTTTTATTTACTTTCTACTTCTTTGTTTTTTTTACGCTTTATAATTTTTTCATACAAATGGCATTATATCTCTAAAAAACAAAAACTGAATGTTGAAATGCTTTATCTTGGCAAAATTTTTCTTATGTCCTTGTTTTATGCTAGTGTAACTCCATCGTCCATAGGGTGGCATATAAGAATATATCATATCAAGAAAAAAACAAAAGCTACTTGGGAGAAATGTATTGCCAACTCTTTTCTTGACTCTATGCTTACAACTTTATCAGGTTTATTTCTTGCATCAATTGGGGCTTTTTTATTAGTTGAATATCTTTCTTTAGGGTATTCTCTTACAGTTTTTTCTTTCTTTATTTTAAATTTAGTAATTTTTACTGTTTTTGTTGGTAAAAAAACAGGAAGTAAATTTTTTAATTTTTTTATTGGAAAGATGATGTTTAATAATTATAAAAGAAAATTAAATCGATCTATAGAATTATTGTATGAAGATATACCACATAATAAAGATTTTTTAATCCCATTCTTGCTTGAAATAACTCTATGGTTTATTGGAGCATTTCAAGTGTATATTATTGCTTACTCATTTTCGATAGATATGCCATTTATTTTATTCTTGTTTACAGCTATCTTGTCTGCTTCTTTTGCAGCATCTTTACCCATCACAATAGGTGGGTTGGGTATACGGGAAGGAATATTTGTATTAATATTAACCTCATTTGGTGCGACACCCGAAATTGCTATTGTTATATCTTTAGGAGGATATATAACTAAAAAGATAATTCCAGGATCTATTGGTTTGATAATATCATTTATAGAAAATTTGCATAATGTAAAAAGGAAAGATACATGTGAATAATAAAATTACGTTTACAAATTGGAAAAGAATAATTTCATGTTATCAATATAGTTTTTTAGAATTTTTGGCAGTAAACATAGATTTTTTTAATAATCTTTTGATGAAATGGAGGACACCTGTTTTTTTAAAAGAAATAAAAATGGCAAGTGTTACTTCAAAAGACAAAGTATTGCATATCGGATGCGGCCTATTTCCTACCGCATCAATAATTATAGCAGAAGAAACAAAGGCAAATGTTACAGGAATAGATAATAATAAAATAGCATTAAAATTTGCAAAAAAAATAGTTGAAAAGAAAAAATTATCAAATCTTATAAGAATTGAATTTGGTGATGGTACAACTTATGATGTAAAAAGTTTTGATGTAATTTTTATTGCAATAAATGTATGGCCTATAGATTATGTTTTAAAACATTTATCATCTCAAATTAAAAAGGATGCGAGAATTGTTTGCAGAGGGGTAAAATGGGATATGGAAAATATATTTAGAAAAAAACCATTGTTAGATTTATATTCTATTGAAAAAAAGACTGTTAACCCAAAAACTCATTCCTTTTTACTTTCATTAAACTCTTAAGAATATGTAATCAAAAACATTTGGTATATCATATATTGATAGTTTTAAACATGGTAATACTATTTTTTTACAACACAATACGAGTCCCATTTGAATGTTGGAAATGCATTATTATCAATTTTTTTGATGACGTCTATTTTATCATCGTATGACTTGATATATTCTGAGACAAGGTTTCCTAGGCCCGGCTGTTCACGGACAATAATCTTACAATTTGAAGGAGCATTGTCGAAAAGATGCTCAAGAATTCTATATTTAGGAATGGAGCAACTTGAAACGATAATTGTATCAAAACCTTCAAGTGGGAAATTTGAACCATCTCCATATTTAATGCTAATACATTCATCAAGGTTTTTATCAGAAATAAATCTCGTAGCACGTTTTATAGCATTATTGCTTTTATCGATACCAACTATTTCGCCACTATTCATATTTGATAGCGTAAATAAAGTTATTGGGTATGATCCACATCCTACGTGAAGAATTTTTTTTGATTTAGAAATCTCAAATATCTCTATTTCTCGTATATATTCTTTTATGATTAATTTGTCATAAATCGTTGCTACTTTTGTGAGTTTACATGATAATATATCAACAACTTTCCAAAATAAGTTAGACTGCCAGATTTTAATCTTATCAAACAGGGAATAAGAATAGGATGGTTTTTTCTCCCCTTTATTCATTTGATTTCTATCCTTTTATTTATTAAAATCCAACTCGTTAACATTATAATATATATTCCATGGAGCCATAAAACTTTCTAGTATATATTTTTTTACCGCAATCATAAAAAAGAAATACTTAATATGGTATTCCAAGCAAAAATGGTTTTGAATAAAAAAACAAGGATAACAACGAGTATCTACGTGATGTAAAATGTCGGGAGAGGGCATAGGTTTTGGAAAAGCTATTGTTTTTAATGAGCATTTTGTGGTATATAAAATACCAGCTATAGTTTCTGCTATTGGCAAATATACACTTGCAAAAGTTGAGCCAATAAACAGATCTGGTTGGAAACTAAATGACAATAGAAAAGCAACACCAAGATATAAAGAAGATAAAATTGATCAACAGAAAGACTCAATAAATCGTATGATACAAAAAATGGATATTGATCTTTCAAAAAATGGAATGGAAATTACTCTTGAGGGAAACCTTTATTGTGCAAGTGGAATTGGTGCTAGTGCTGCGAGCTGTGTTGCAATAGCAAGAGCATTATCTCAGCATTTCCAAATTACCCTTACTGATGAAGAAATCAATGATATAGCATATGAAGGCGAAAAAGGATATCATGGTACACCATCCGGAATAGATAATACTGCATCAACTTTTGGAGGTCTTATCTGGTTTGAAAAAAGTGAAAACAATGTAATGGATAAAATTGAACTTCAAAATCCTGTTGAGATAGTAATGGGAAACACAGGAAAAGTAGCCGATACCACTAAAGCTGTTGCGGGAGTACGTGAGCGGAAAGAAAAATATCCTGAGAAATATAAAGAAATTTTTGATCGTGCCGAAAATATTGCATATCTAGCAAAGGATGCTTTTCAAGGAGAGGACTACAAAGAAATCGGTAAACTTATGAATGAGAATCATAAGCTCTTACAGCAGATTGAGGTTTCATCTCGTGAACTTGATTTTATGGTAAAACTTGCACGTGATCATGGTGCCCTTGGTGCAAAACTTACTGGTGGAGGGCTAGGTGGCAACATGATTGCTCTTACACCGGGTAAGGATCTTCAGGATAAAGTAGCTAATGCCATCGAAAAAGAAGGTTTTCAGACAGTGAAAACAGTTGTTGGAGCATCTAGAAAGGTGAATGACTGATGAATCTACGTGATTTTCTTATTCATCTTGAAAAACAGGATAAATTAATACGTATTAAAAAAGAAGTAAGCATTAAAAAAGAAATTGCAAACATAATTTATTCTTTAGATGAAAAACCAGTTATTTTTGAAAATGTTAAAGGATATGATTTCCCAGTTTTTGCAGGGATTACTAGCAATAGAGATATTATTGCAGAAGGACTTGGTACGACTAAAGATAAACTTTTGTTTAAACTAGTAGATGCACTTCACAATCCAAAAGAGCCTGAAATAGTCAGCGATGCTCCTTGTCAGGAAGTTATAATCAAAGACCCTGATTTATCTAAACTTCCTATTTTATTTCATCTTGATGGTGATGGTGGTCGTTATGGTTCTGCGACAGTTGCAACTATTAAGGACCCTGATACCGGACGTAATGTTTCATATCATCGGATTATGGAAATTGGTAAAAATAAATTCACAGCACGACTTATCAAGAAACGTCAAACACGAACTACTTATGATAAAACCAATGGCGATGTTGAAATGGCTGTTTGTATAGGTAACAGTGTTGCAGTTATGGTTGCAGCATCGCTTGGTCCGCCATCTGGAGTTGATGAATTTAGTATTGCAAATGCTCTTGATGAAACAAAGCTTGTAAAATGTGTGACAAAGGATCTGGAAGTGCCTGCTGAGTCGGAAATTGTTATTGAGGGGAGACTTACAAGAAATCTTGATAAAGAAGGCCCGTTTGTAGACCTTACAGAGACACGTGATTTTGAACGTCAGGAACCTGTTTTTGTTGTTGATTGTATTACTCATAGAAAAGATGCGATGTATCAGGCACTTATTCCTGGAAGATTTGAACATAAAATACTCATGGGTATGCCAAAAGAACCAACTATCTATGATGAAGTTTCAAAGGTTGTAGATTGTAAGAATGTTCTTGTTACCATGGGTGGTGGAAGCTGGTTACATTCGATAGTGCAGATTAAAAAGAAAAACCCTGATGATGGGAGAAAGGCAATAGATGCAGCATTTGAGGGTCATAAGAGCATGAAACATGTGGTAATAATCGATGAAGATGTAGATATCTATAATGGAAATGCTGTAGAATGGGCTATTGCTACACGATTCCAAGGAGATAAAGACCTTGTTGTAAAAAATGATCAACCGGGTAGTAGTCTTGACCCATCAGGTAAGCATGAACCTGGTAAAAAAACGCTTACAACAAAAATTGGTATCGATGCAACTATTTCATCTGATGTTGATAAGAAGAAATATGAGACTGTAAAGTATAAAAAAGTTGGTTTAGGTGATTACCTCTGGTAAAGGGAGATATAAAGTATTTTTAGAAAAAAAAGAACTCGACGATGACTTAGTTTATATACTGGGTGGTGGTGAAAAATCTCATATTGGCGGTGCTGTAATCTGTGAGCCCGATCAAAAACCTCAGGTTCTTTCAATTGGTACTCATCATGATTGTATTGTTTTAATGCCTATTGCCGAAAGAGCTTGTAAAAAATATAATAAAACACTTGTTGCTGTTGGTGGCATACATGTAGATAATGCGACAAAAGAAGAAATCGATATTTTAGTTAAAAATTGTA
>DAOWIZ010000029.1 GCA_030640585.1 Thermoplasmata archaeon | reverse complement strand
ATTCTCAACATCATTGTTGCTGCCTCAGAGGCTGCCTGGATCTCCTGAAGACTTACCCGTAGTGGTTCTATGACGTTGTTTTTCATCATGTCAGTGACAGTTCCGCTAAACACATCTATGCCGGCATATTTGTTTCCTTTTTTATGTGCGCTTCTGATCGCTAGCATCATGTCAATCGGATCAAGTCCCGCATTTTGTGAGAGTGTCTTTGGAACTATTTCAATTGCATTTGCAAATGCCTCAATTGCCATCTGCTCTCGCCCTCCAACAGAAGGTGCGTAGTCTCGAAGAGCCATTGAGATAGATATCGCAGCGGCACCTCCTCCAGCAGTCATTTTACCATCTTCAAGGGCAACCTTTACGACTGAAAGTGCATCATGTAGTCCACGTTCAAGTTCATCTACAACGTGCTCTGTAGTACCACGGATTAGTATCGATACGGCTTTCGGGTTCTTACAATCAGTGATGAATGTCATCTTGTCATCGCCGATTTTTTTCTCCTCAACATTACCAGCATTACCAAGATCATTTGGGCTTAAATCATCGAGATTTGCAACTATTTTTGCACCAGTTGCTTTTGATAATTTTTCCATGTCGCTTTTCTTAGCACGTCTTACAGTATAGATTCCCTCTTTTGCTAAGTAATGCTGTGCAATGTCATCAATTCCTTTTTGACAGATAAGGACATTTGTACCGCTCTTTTTGACTTTGTCAACCATCTTTCTGAGCATGCCTTCTTCTTCATCCAAGAAAGCTTGAAGTTGTGCAGGATCTTGTATTTGAATTCTTGCATCTACTTCAGTCTTTTTTATCTCAAGTGCAGCGTTTACAAGCGCTATCTTTGCATTCTTGACGTGCTTTGGCATTCCTTCGTGGACTCGTTCTTTATCAAGAATAATACCTTTGATTATCTCGGTATTTGCTATTCCGCCACCTTGTTTCTTCTGGATTTGGATGTTGTCAAGATCAACAATTGTCTTACCATTGGTTGTCTCTGCGACATCAGTTACAGCATCTACAACAATGTCTGCAAGGATGTCTTTCTCTGCGCTAGCACTTTTACTAGCCATAGAAGTCATAGCTATATCTCTCAGTGTTTTTTTATCTCCTGATTTTATTGATACAGCCAGTTCATTCAGTGTTTTAACTGCTTTTTCCGCTGCGAGTTTATATCCACCGCAGATAACAGTCGGATGAATATTTTGATCGATTAATTCTCCCGCGCCTTTTAATAGCTCCCCAGTCAAAATAACTGCGGTCGTAGTTCCATCACCACACTCTTCATCTTGGGATTTAGCTACTTCTACAATCATTTTTGCAACTGGATGTTCCACGTCTATTTCTTTCAAAATAGTTGCTCCATCGTTTGTTACAACGACGTCACCCATCGAGTCAACGAGCATTTTGTCCATTCCTTTCGGACCAAGTGTCGATTTTACAGCGTCAGATATAGCGCATGCTGCCATGATGTTGTTTAATTGTGCGCCTTTTCCTTTCTCTCTTCGAGTTCCCTCTCTTAAAATAATTATTGGTTGTTGTCCAGCTATCATTTTTTTTCATTCCTCCTTTTAATCTATTTTATTTTTACTTTTGCAGTCTCATATTCTGGCTTGTTTTTAATTCCTCCTGAAGTTCGAGACACCTGTAGAAACTTGTGATACTTCATTCTCGCCTGAGCCAGTTTTTTATTTCTTTTTTCGGCTCTATAGTATTTACCTCCTTCTAGAAGTCTATATTTCCAACAAATCCATACCTTAGATATGTTTATAAGACTTGATAGCGCTTAACAAGGAAAAAACAGAAAAAAACGTAAAAACCGCGGAAAAATCTTAAGAACCAAGATTATTTCATACACTACAACTTTCCATGTTGAAAAAAATAATCAGGGGAAATAGACAATGGAATTATTTACACTTTCCAGTCCGGAGCTCTATGCATGGGTTATACTCCCGATTCTTATCTTTCTTGCCCGTGTTTGTGATGTTAGCCTTGGCACACTTCGCATCATATTGGTTTCAAAAGGAGTAAAATATCTGGCTCCAATGATTGGATTTTTTGAGATATTGATATGGCTTCTTGCTATTGGTCAAATTATGCAAAATCTAACTAATGTTTACTATTACTTGTTTTATGCAGGTGGTTTTGCTACAGGGACTCTTGTAGGACTTCTGGCTGAGGAGAAATTATCAATTGGACTTGTAATGATCCGCATCATAACAAAACGAGATGCAACGAAATTGATTAACCATCTTAAATCAGAAAAATATGGATTAACCACGGTCGACGCTGAAGGGGTAAAAGGACAAGTAAAAATTATTTTTACTGTGATACGCCGAGAAAACCTTAACACAGTTATAAAATGTATTGAAAGATTCAATCCAAATGCATTCTACTCAGTTGAAGACATCCGTTCTGTTGGGACCGCAACTATATTCCCTGCAAGAAGACTGAGACGGTATGATAACTATCACCGTTTATTCAAATGGCATAGAAAAGGTAAATAAAATATTACTATCTTTTTCAGCATGAGTCAATAAGGTCTTTCATCGTTTTTTGTTGTTTTTTAATTTCATGGATCTTGTAATCTATTTCTTTTATTTTTCTAAAAGATCTGAAGATTAGATAGATTCCTAAAAATATTAAAATTGAACATATTATTAACAATGGTATAAGAAAATGTAGTGATGAATAAAATTCATAGAATTTTGAGGTTGCAACTAAAACTGTAAAAACAGATAATGGTAGAGTGAATACTGCTATCGCTGTTCTTAAGATCGCTAGAGACGTTCTTTTTTCTGCAAGTAATAAATTTATTACGTTAATTATTTCTGAATTATTGTTGGTTTTAATCATATTCTAGCTTAAATTTAAGTTGGGTTGAATTCTTTCTAATTTTTTCCCCGTCTATTTTATTCTCACGGGCAAGCCATCCAAGAGCAAAATAAGCATCATAGATTGTTATTTCAGCCTCTTTTGTAATTGATGATATATCGATTTCTCCATGAGAATCGATTAGTTTCCATATTTTTCCTGCATCTTCTCCGATTTTATTTGTTAGATTTGTTTCTCCAAGTTTGTATATCTCCCCTTCTTTGCAGATCTTGTTTTCTCTGGCGAGCCATCCAATTGCTGTATGAAAATCATTTTTTGTTAATTTTGTAGTTTTAATAAGTGTTGATTGTGTTAGTGGTCCATGAGTGCTTAATGCAACCCATATTTTCCCGGCATTATTTCCAAACTTTGCAGACATCTTTCTCATACTACCCACCTACAAATGGGAGATAACTTTCAAGGGATTATTATACCTTGCTATGCTCGTAAGTTTTAAGTAACCCTACTTCGATATTTTTATTAAATAAATTTTGCTAGAGATGCTTAGTTTAGTGGCTTTATTATGCATGAAAAAAAACAAAAAAACAATAACAATGTAAAAACCGTAAATAATAGTAACGATGAACCTATCTTATCTATTTTAGATGGTGCTCGTTCTCAGTTTCCACTTATTGCACTAGATCTTGAGTCTCAGAGAAAAATCGCTACTAATACAACCCGACCTCTAGAAGAAAGATTAGAAGCTTTGGAGGACATTATTGACTCTGAGATTGGTGACACTAATCTTACTCGTGCTCGAAATATTGAACGTGAGTTTGGTCTTCGTCAAATTTTTTTAAAATTCGAAGGAACAACACCAACGGGTACTCAGAAAGATCGTATTGCTTTTGCTCAAGTTATGGATGCATTAAGAAGAGGTTACGATACTGTTACCGTTGCTACTTGTGGAAATTATGGAGCTGCAATTTCTCTTGCTGCAGCTATTTCAGGGATAGAATGTGAGATATATATCCCTGAAAAATATCATACCAGTAGAATTAAAGAAATTGAAGAGAATGGTGCAAGAATTATTCGTGTAACTGGAGATTATGAAAACGCGGTGAACGTCTCTCAGGAAATGGCTGATAAAAAAGAGTATTATGATGCTAATGCTGGCGGGGAGAATACTATGATTCAACTCCGTGCATATGGTGAGATAGCCTATGAGATTTATGATGAATTGCGTGATGCACCAGCTGTTGTGGCAATGCCTGTTTCTAATGGTACTACCCTTGCTGGAGTGTACAAAGGTTTTGTTAGTCTTTATAGACGTGGTAAAACATCTAAGATTCCTAGGATAATAGCTGGCTCATCTTTTGGAAAAAACCCTATTATTCAAGCCTTTTTGAAAAATCTTTCTGCTTGTGAGGATCTATCTCCAAAAAAAATTCATGAAACTGCCATCAATGAACCTTTGATTAACTGGCGTTCTATTGATGGTGATTATGCTCTTGAGGCTATTAGAGAATCTGGTGGATGGGGTGCTTATGCTAGTGATAAAAATATGATGTTTTTTTCGAAAAAACTACGGGAAAAAGAGGGACTTAGTGTGTTACCTGCTTCCACTGCCGGTCTTATTGCACTTTTAGAAAAACATAAAAAAGATCCATTACCTAATGATCGATATGTTATTATTTTGACGGGGAGAAAGTAAATTACGTTTAAATTCAAATTAGAGTTTGGGGGGAGGTAATGTCTAAAAAACGTGCTATTGTTTACGCAGATCGGCTTTTTAATTGCGCTGATGGAAAAACTGCTCATGGTCTTGTTAGATATAGTAAAAGATTTGATGTAACATGTGTTGTTGATACTACACTTATTGAAGGTGATTCAGGTGAAATTTTAGATGGTATAAAAAGAAATATACCTCTTTATAATGATCTTGGTAAAGCATATAGTAAATCAGATGTAAATACTTTTATTATTGGAGCTGTCTCAGAGGGAGGTGTTTTACCTGAAGGCTATGATAAAGCTGTTATTTGGGCTCTTGAAAAAGGTCTCGATGTTGTATCTGGTCTTCATCAGTTCATATCAGAAGATCCTGTGTTTGAAAAACTCGCAAAAAAAAATGATTGTATAATTACAGATGTAAGAAAGATATTTCGTGATCATAAAAGATTTTATACAGGTAATATCAAAGATGTTAAATCAACTCGTATTGCAATTTTGGGAACTGATTCTGCTATTGGGAAAAGAACTATAGCAGTTATGATAAATGAAGAACTAAAGAAAAGAGGTAGAAAAACTGACATGGTATATACTGGCCAAACTGGGTGGATCCAGGGTTGGCCTCATGGTATTGTCCTTGATGCTATGATTAATGATTTTGTGGCTGGCGGAATCGAAGGTGCAATTATTGATTCTTGGAATGATTTAAGACCAGATATTATAATTATTGAAGGACAAGGAAGTCTAGTCCATCCTTTTTTCCCAGGTGGTTTTGAGATATTAGCTGCTGGGAAAATAGATGGTTTTATACTTGTTGATGCTCCAAAAAGACCTCATCTTGATGGTTTTCCAGACTATCCAATGCCAGATCCTCAGAGGGTTGTCAAAATTGCAGAGATACTAACTGAGAAACCCTTATTAGGAATAGGTATAAATCGTGAGAATATGGATAAACAAGATATTAAAAATGCAAAAATAAAACTGAAGAAATTTTTCAATGTCCCTGTAATTGAACCTTTGAGTGACAGTGTTAGTAAAATCGTTGATTTTTTGGAGGAACTTAATGTCAGGTAAAATACCTGATATGGTTTGCTTTTCTTCAATTGAAATTTCAGAACCAATAATTAATGGTAAAAGTGTTAAAACAAATATATTTCTAAATAAAACAGAGGGCGATGAATCTGCTTTTTCAATTATGCTAAAATATCAAGAAAAAGTTAAAGATGACTCTCTTCCACTATTACGACTTGCTTTTACAATGCCACTTTTAAATTATGGTTTATTTTCAAAAAAGTTCAAATTGAATTTTCCCATAAGTAAAACAGATTATAATATTTTAAACGAGTTAAATAGAATTTTTAGCAGAGATATTTTTGTAAATAAGATACTGCGAAGAAGAACTAACTATATTCTTTCAGATTTCCTTCCGAAACAAGAAGATGTAAAACCTGAGGATGCTAATTCAAAAGCAATAATTGAACCATCTCAAGTTTACAATGATAAAATAATTTCACCAGATGTGGACAAGAATAGCTGTGGTATTCTCTCTAGCGGGGGTAAAGAAAGCCTTTTAACCTATGGTCTATTAAATGAGATAGGATGCAATACATATCCTTTGTATATAAATGAAAGTGGAGGCCACTGGAGAACTGCTATTCCTGCTTATAGATATCATAAAAAAATTGATTCAAACACTTATCGTGTTTGGACAAATGTTGACCGATTTTATGTTTTTATGCTTGATAATTTAAAATTTATCAGATCTGATCATAGGAAAATATGGGCTGATACGTATCCCATTCGATTGTGCATTTTTCCATTTTATGTTTTTTTGTTATTACCAATATTTGTTGATAAAAAAATAGGCAATCTTCTTATTGGTAGTGAATTTGATGATTTAAGATCCACTCTAGAATATCTTGGAATTAAACATTTTTATGGAATATATGACCAACATCAGGATTATGATAATATTATGAATAATTGGTATACTAAAAGAATACCCGATTTGCATCAATGGTCAGCAGTTAGAAATATATCTGGCTTAGTTGTGGAAAAAATACTTGTTAAGCATTACCCGAAACTTGCAAGGTTTCAACGATCATGCCATTCATGTCATTTTGAAAATAATAGGATTGTACCATGTGGAACATGTTCAAAATGTATGGGTGTTTTACTTTTTCTATTAGCTAATAAAGCAAATCCAAAAATAATGAACTTTAAAAACGAAAATATTGAATCTTTTCTGAGTCAGGTTGATCCATTAAAATTAAGACTTGATCAGGATGAGAAAAATCATTCTTTTTATCTTATAGGTAATAATCAAAATTATAAACCTGTTGATCATGTGGAAAAAATTCATATGAACAAAGAAACATGCGATCTCTCGCTCATTCCATTTCATCTCAGAAAACAACTTTTGCATATCTTGGAGCAATATACTTTAGGATATTGTGTTCTTGATGATAACAACTGGGTTTCTGTTCATAAAAATGAGAAAGAAGTGCTACGTAGTTAATTCTCTAATCATTCGATACGCATCATGACTGCCATATTTCTCATAGGTGTAATAGTCCTTTAAAATCGTTGTTATTCTAAAACCGGATTTTTGATAGAGTTGTATTGCTGGGAAATTTCCGATAGAAACTTCGAGACGGATTTTTTGTATCCCTCTGTATATCATGTCCTTCTCAGCGGCGCCAAGGAGTCTTTTCCCAATGCCTTGACCGCGACAATGAGGATCGACACTTATGGTTTCGATGCCGGCAACTTCTGATCCTTGTTTATACAGTACAATAATGGACCCTTGAATAGAATGGTTTAGTTGCTGTAATAGGCAATTGCTATTAGCTCGAGTGATGAGATAGAGCAATTGCTTGGGAGTATATGCACTATTCGTGTGAAAGCATTTCTGTTCCAACTTTATAATCTCTGGGAGATCATGGATTGTTGCTCTTCGGATAACACCAGCATCATACATAATGGCCGCATCTGGAGGGCGTTCAAAAAGGTTTCCATGAAACCAAATTAATGATAAAATGCCATTTTGATATTTTATACCAAAAACCATATAAATAGAAACAGAGGCAGATACAATATTACAGAATATCATCTTCTCATAAGAGGAAGAATGAACATATATAGGAGAGAACCATGCAGGAGAATAAGAATAAATGCAAAGAAGATTATACGAAGAAACTACAAAATCTTGTGAAAAAACGTGCAACACCTAATGTTGTGTTTGAACATTGTCCTTATAAAAAAGTAGCTCGAAGATCAACATCTACCTCCCCAGCAGAGAGTTATTCATCGTATACTTATGAATAATTAGGGAAGGGGAGATTATTTTCTTTTTAATGCATCAGATATGAGCAAGATGCTTCCCAGTTGCATTTTTGCTGAATTTCGTATCGGGATATGATAAAACGCTCCTCTTTCTTCGACACTTTTTCCGAGAGATTTAATTTCAATATCTGCTGTTTCCATTAATTGACATATTGTAGGAGTACTACCTTTAATACAAATGCTTTCTGCGACACGCCATATTTGGCCAAGAAAGAATATGCCAAATAAATCTACAATTACTTCATTTTCAAAAACTTCTGCATTTGATGCTATTTTGCCTTCAGTAACCTTTAAAGCTCTTTTTTCATGGTCTAAAGAGTTTTGGGCATTTGCTATATGTTTTTCAGCAACATTTAGAAGAAGGGGATCGGCTAGGTCTGAATAGTCTTTTATAATGTTTATTAGTCTGATTGAGTATTTTAGTCTATTTTTCTTTATACGATAACGTCCTTCCATTACTTTTTTATAACTTTTATCTGATGGTTTTATATCCTGTAGTTTTGATGATAAATACATTGGTACTTCACAGTTGAAACTGAACCCTCCAATTTGTTTTTGATACCATTCGTCACTACAGGCACCTCTTTTTATTGTAGTTAATACAATTGGATCTTTTTTACTATAATAATCAAGATAATCCTTTAATCCATACATCTGATAAAAACCTGGGGAAAACATTTTTCCAAATGGAACATCAGGTGCTGTATCTGATAAAGACATTCTTAGATTAGATGCAAGTTTCCTTAGTTTAGGATAAATTTCAGGAAAATCTTCACTAAGATAATAATATGCATTATGAAAACCACAATGATGAAGGTTGCATAACAGATCTGGTTTTTCTTGCTCAAGTACATTTTTTACAGCAATTGTTTCGGGTCTAGATTTTGTCCATTCATAATCGTTATATTGAATTGGAAATGTCCATTCATATTGATCCTCAGTTGGTTCTCTAAAATTAGATTTTGCCATATCTGCTAATGACTCGGGCATATTGAACCATCCCTCATTTAGTCGCATTCCTCGTCTTTCAAGCATAGGTATGAATAGCCATCTCCAACCAAAATTTTCTTTTTCAGGATGCGTTGCAAGCCAACGAGAAAAAAATGTTATAACCAAACTACCGAGTGGTTCATCGCTATGAGGCACTCCAATTATCAATGCAGTTTTTTCCCCTTTTCCAATATCAAGCATTACTAGTGGTTCATCGTTTAATGACTTGCCTATAACCTTATGTTTTACACCAGGTAATTTTATTATTAGATTCACTAAATTATCAATTTCATCTACCTTTAAAAAACGACTATAAGATGGAACATCATCAAGAACATCATTATAACTTTTTTTCACTTACAAATCAACCTCTATTCCTAGTCCTGGTTTATTTGATGGAATGACAAATCCATCTTTATAAGTAGCTCCGCCTTTTACTATATCTTTTTCAAAATCTAAGGCAGAATCTAAGTCAGCATATTGTACATTTTTAAAAGCACAGGCAAAATGTACCCCCGCGGCCATAGCGCCCATTGATTCATTCATACAACCTATCATCACAGGAATTTCTGCAATTTCTGCATAAGTGTTTGCTTTGATGGCGTTTGTAATCCCTCCGATTTTCATAAGTTTAATATTAATCATATCTGCTATTTCCATTTTAACGGTTTTAAGACTGTCTCTAAGAGTAAGAGCTGTTTCATCAGCCATGATCGGAACTGGACATTGTGCTGTTACTTCCTTTAAAGCATATAAATATTTAGCTGGAGTTGGTTGTTCAAGCATTTCGATATCTGTTCCTAGTTTCTCGAGTGTTTCAATCACACGTAAGGCTTTTTCAAGAGTGTAACCCTCATTTGCATCTAAGCGGATTTTTATATTTGGGCCAACTGTGCTCCTTATCGCAAGTACTACTTCAATATCTTGGTCTGGATCCATTCCACATTTTACTTTGAGACAAGTAAATCCTTGAGAAACAAGTTCCTTGGCTTTTTCTACCATGACATCAACTGGGTTCAAACCAATTGTTATAGAGGTTTCAATTTTATCTCTATACCCTCCAAGAAGTCTAAATAAGGGCATATCTGCCTTCTTTCCAAGAATATCATAAAGAGCCATATTAATACCTGCTCTTAACGAAGGATTACCCTTTATTTTATCTTCAATAACATCATTTAAAAAATGGATTCTTGTTGGATCCTGTCCAATTAAAATATTTTTAACTATTTTATTGAAATTATCAATTACAGTATCTTTTGTTTCAGATGTAACACTGTCTGGTGTTGCACAACCCCATCCAGTAATGTCTTCATCAGTTTCAATTTTAAAAAAAACATTTTCACCTATTTCCATTGTCTCATTTGCAATTACGAAAGGCTCTTTTAATCTAAGGTCTAACGGGTAAGCTGAAATTGATTTGATTTTCATATTAGCCAGATAACATGGTGACGCTAATAAGAATTATCATCAAAAATAACTAAATTAAACAGCATTTTCCCATGGATAGTTAAATATACCTTATATGATTCTATTTTTTCTAATGTCTATGAACTATTCGAATTATTCAAAATCATACTTAGGAGTTGATTTACTTAGCTAAAAAAGAAAAACAAAGTATCGAAGAAATTGTTCGATGCCCTGGATGTGGGAGCACCCACCTGTCAAAAGATTATTCAAGAGCTGAGTTGGTGTGTGAGGACTGTGGTCTTGTAATAGATGAAGATTTTATTGATCATGGGCCTGAATGGCGCGCATTCGATGGAGATCAACGGGAAAAAAGGTCGCGTACTGGTACACCCATGACATATACAATTCATGATAAAGGATT
Source organism: Thermoplasmata archaeon (assembly GCA_030640585.1). Classification (GTDB taxonomy): domain Archaea; phylum Thermoplasmatota; class E2; order DHVEG-1; family DHVEG-1; genus DAOWIZ01. The sequence continues at coordinate 6,945 of DAOWIZ010000029.1, read as the reverse complement.
AAGCACTGAAATTGATTGGAGTAACAAAGATTCATACGGAAAAACGATTCCAACTAGAAATCGTGCACAGTTATACCGACTTAGAAAATGGCAACGTCGAATACGTATAGCAGATGGCACTGAGAGAAACCTTGCACTTGCATTGTCTAATCTGGATCGGCTGGCTTCTAGTTTGGGGCTTCCTAGAGTAGTTCGTGAAACAGCTGCCATGATTTATCGAAAGTCAGCAATGAAAAATCTTATACGTGGTAGAAGCATCGAAGGTGTTGCTGCAGCAGCATTATATGCAGCATGTCGGCAATGTCATATACCACGGACGTTAGATGAGATGAGTGAGATATCTCGTATTAAAAGAAAAGAAATTGGGAAAAACTACCGGTTTATTGCAAAGGAACTCAAACTGAAGCTCCTTCCTACTTTGCCTGAGGATTATATTTCTCGGTTCTGCAGTGAATTAAAACTTAGTAATGAAGTTCAAGTCAAGACAATGGAGATATTAAAACTTGCAGCCGAGAAAGCATTGATTACTGGGCGAGGGCCAACAGGAAACGCTGCAGCATCTTTGTACATCGCATCAGTTCTTTGTGGAGAACGACGAACACAACGAGAGGTTGCTGATGTCGCAGGTGTTACCGAAGTAACTGTTCGGAATCGATATAAAGAAATAGTTGAAAAATTAGATATTCCTTTTGTTATATATTGAATATCATTTTTTATGAGAGTGATTTTTATAAATACATCTCTATAATCGATAGAATAATGATCAGTTAAAACCGCGCTTTTTTTATAGTAAATAATTTAAAGTTGAGAGCGGAGGAGGAAAAACCGTTATCCGCCCTCCAGGATCACTTTAATTAAAAAATCCGCTGCCTAAAATGAACATGATGGATAGGAGCAGAGGTATCTCAATTTTTATTTCTTATCCTTTTTTCCCTTTTTCTTTTTTGGTCCCATTTGTCACCTCGTTAGGGGCAAACCCTTAGAATATAGTAGAAAAATAAAATTCATAAACACTACTATAGGATTCCTGTGAAATTGAATAACAAAAAACCATTATCCACGGAAATTTCAACTAAAAAGTAAAATTTACAAAGTTTTCATCTAATAAGATTTTTACCGATTAAACCTAGTTTTTTTTAAGGTATTTCAATCGGTGAAATAAACTCACGATCTGCCTCAAGAACAGTGATAATTTCATCATCCTTTAATCCAATTGGTATGATCTGTGTTCTGAGGATTTCTTTCAATTCCTTATAAGATTGTGTCACCATGAAAATCGCAAGTCGTTGTTTACCTGATATCTGGTAGACCCTCATAACATTTTTCAATTTTTTTATTTTCTCAGTTACTTTATCTAAGTCAGATGATGAGATCGGATTTGCAAGTATTATTGCAAAGAAGTTTAACCCTAGTGCAGTTTTATCAATTAATGCAGTATATCCTTGAATGATACCTACCTTCTCCATTGCTCGTATTCTATCGCGTATTGTTGTTTCTGATCGTTTGAGATGGTTTGCAATGTCTTTGTAGGTCATCCGTGCATCTTTTTGTAGGAGATAAAGAATTTTTTTGTTAATGGCGTCAATCTTCACAATTCCGAGAACAAATTACCTGTATTTAAAAAAATCTGAAATTTTTCATTTAGCCTAACAAACATTCTGCCATGAAAAAAAGAAAGAAAAGAGAGTACGAGATTAGTTTATTATTTGCCCATATCCCCTATGCTGCCGGGGCTGCCAGCAGGGGGTTGTACTTCCGCCTTTTACCGCTCCATTAATCTATAATACTTTTTCAATTTCTAATAGATGCTTTGCTACTTTTTGACCTTTATCAGTGAGCCAAATGTATCTACGACCACCAAATTTACTCTCTTGTTCATCTTTGATTAATCCCTGATTTTTTAATTCAGGCAATCTTGTGTTTAATGTAGACATACTTCCTTTGCCAATTTTTCCTTTTAACTCAGTTACGTACATCTTGCTATTATGTTTTAAAAGAGAAATCAAAATATCTGTTGATCCTGCTTTTGCAAAGACATCCATCTTATTACTCATTACGTACCGTAACAAAGTAGTAAATTATATATTTTTACATAAAAACTACAATATTACTAAAAGTGTAATATAGTAAAGTATTTATACTCCTAGAGTATTACATAATACGTAAAGTGTAATATAGGTACTAATATGATAAATACAACTATTAACAACACATACAATTCGATTCAAACCAATCCAAAAAATGAATTGAAAGGAGGTAGAAACCAAGAATGGAAACAAATTTTAGAAAATATATGCCAAAAACATTTCGAGCAAAAAACCACACAAACAGTTGTGGAGGAAATGGGTGAAGCAAAGCAAAATATAAGAAAATTAGATGTTGAAAAAATCAAAAACCCATATATTATAGATCCAGAACAATATGAAACACAAGAAGAACTATTTGACGCGATCAAACACTGGTGGATATTTAAGTACAGAAAAAACGAAAGAACCATCAAAGACAGGCTACGCTACGCTAAAAAAATGGCAGAACACAGCATTTTTCCAGTAAACTGGTTTGAATTAAACACAAATCAGATCATAGCATATCTTGAATACAAAGAATACCAAGAATACAAAAACGAAAGAGGAAAATTTCAGATAATCAATGAATGGAAAACAGTGAAAACATTTGCAAAAGCATATGGAATAGATGCAAAACTCTGGGGATACATACCACCGAGTCCGCCGAAACCAAAAGTAAAAATTGTACCACTACCAAACACAACCTATCAACTAATCCAGCATAAATACTCAAAGAATCTATACAAAAACGCACTGATACAGTACATTTTAGCTCATGGTTTTACAATAGGGTGGAGACCAAGTGAAATAATAATTCAAAAAGTAAGCGATGTGTTCCTTGACGATGGCTATATCATTATTACAGAGTCAAAAAAGAATGGACAGCCGAGACAGATTTTTCCAGAAAAAGACCTAATGACTAATCTCAGACGTAAAAGTATGAAAAACTGGATCGAACACTGGAGACCAAAAGTAGCAAATCAATACAGCGAAGACTATCTCTATATACAACCAAATGGTAGACCATTCACAAGAGCATATCTGGGAAAATATCTTAATCAAAACGTCAAACCAGTATGGAACTACTATCATCCATACATAATGAGACACTGGTGTGCAATAGCAAGACTAATCAAAAGCAAGGTAGAAACCAAACACTGGGACATATGGGATGTAAAAGAATGGCTTGGGCATGACAAAGTCGGTACAACAGAGGATTATGTAAGATACGCAAAGCAATATTATCGCAATGCGTCTTATGATTGGATTAAAGCCATCTTGAAATTCCACAAAAATACATATAATGTGGGACAAGAAAATGGCTTAATTTTAAAAACACCTGAAAAAACCCCTGTTTCGAATGGAAACAACAGGAGTGCGGAGGTATGCTCCCGACGGGATTCGAACCCGTGTAGCCAGCTCGAAAGGCTGGAATGATTGACCGGACTACACCACGGGAGCAAATGGAAAAAACAGCCCTGAGCGGATTTGAACCGCTGACGCAGGCTCCAAAGGCCAGTATGTTACCACTACACCACAGGGCTAAATAAAATTTGATATTTATATCTATTGATTGTTACGGTGTTGATAATGACCGGAATAAAAGTATAATATTTATAATTTTCATCTTTATTGGTAAAAATTTTTTATTTTTTGTTTTGTTGCTGTTTCTGTATTTTTGCCCATGTATCGCGGAGAGTTACAGTTCTATTAATTATAAGTTTTTTATCTGTTGTATTTTGGTCTATGCAGAAATATCCAAGCCGTTCAAATTGGAATCTGTCAAACGGTTTCAACTTTTGTACGGCCGGCTCTACTTTACAGTTTGTGAGTATCTCAAGTGATTTAGGATTCAGGAATTCTTTGAAGTTTTTATCTTTTTGACCTGCAGGGTTTTTTACTGTGAACAATCTATCATAAAGATTGACTTCTGCATCAATTGCATTAGGTGCTGAAACCCAGTGAATTGTTGATTTGACACGTCGTCCATCAGATGCATAGCCACCGTGTGTCTCTGGGTCAATAGTACAACGAAGTTCTACTATTTTTCCATCTTTTTTAATTGCTTCTTGACAGGTTATTAGATATGAATATCTGAATCTTACCTCTCTTCCTGGTGTCAATCGATAGAACTTCTTTGGAGGGTCTTCCATAAAATCATTTTGTTCAATATATAGTTCTTTAGTAAATGGAACTTTTCGTTTCCCAGCTTTAGGGTCTTCTGGATTGTTTACTGCTTCAAACTCTTCTACTTTGTCCTTGGGATAGTTCTCGATGACTACTTTTAATGGGTTTAGAACGCCCATAAACCGATTACAGGTCTTATTCAAATCTTCTCTGACACAGTATTCAAGAAATGCGAAATCAACGATGCTATTTACCTTTGCAACACCTATGCGACTGCAGAAATTCCTAATTGATGCAGGTGAATAACCACGTTGTCTCATTCCACTAATTGTTGGTAGACGCGGGTCATTCCATCCTTTGACATGTTTTTCTTCAACCAGTTCTAGCAGCATTCGTTTACTCATAACAGTATATGTGAGATTAAGACGTGCAAACTCTATCTGCTGCGGGTGATAAACACCAAGATTGTCAAGGAACCAATCATACAAAGGTCGATGGTTTTCAAACTCTAGTGTACAAATAGAATGAGTGATATTTTCAATAGAATCTTCAAGACCGTGTGCCCAGTCATACATAGGATAAATACACCATTTATCTTTTGTTCTATGATGGCTTGCATGCAGGACTCTGTACATTATAGGATCACGCATATTCAAATTAGGATGAGACATGTCGATTTTTGCCCGTAGAACCTTTTTCCCATCTGCAAACTCGCCTGCTTTCATTTTTTTAAATAGTTCAATGTTTTCTTCAATAGGTCGATTGCGATGTGGGCTGTCTATTCCAGGATGTGTTAGAGTACCACGATAGGAACTGATTTCTTCAGCACTTAGATCATCAACATAGGCTTTTCCCTTTTTCACTAGATCAAGAGCATAATTATACATTTGATCAAAATAATCAGATGCAAAAAGAAGCCGATCACCCCAATCAAAACCTAGCCATTGAACATCATTGATAATTGATTTAACGTATTCCTCTTCCTCTTTTGCAGGATTAGTATCATCAAAACGAAGATTACACAAACCCTTGTATTCTCCAGCGATGCCAAAGTTCAGGCAAATAGATTTAGCATGACCAATATGAAGATAACCATTGGGCTCAGGTGGAAAACGTGTATGTACGCGACCATCATATTTATTTGTCTTCAAATCCTCATCAATGATTTCACGTATGAAATCCTTAGATACATTTTCTTTTGAATCCATAATTATCTCACCTAACAAACCAATGAGTAAGTCACAGCCCCGGCCAGATTCGAACTGGCGACTAGAGATCCAGAGTCTCTTATGTTAACCGCTACACTACGGGGCTAAAAATGTTTTTCTTTGATGCAGTGGATGATAATTTGTATATATAACCTTTAATGTTATAAAACCCAGTTTATTTACATACTTGCAAAATAATGTTTGCAAATGAGGTAATAGTTGTGATAGATGAAAGGCTTATTAATAAGATTTCTAAAATCCTAAAAAAACAAAAAATATCTGTTGCCACTGCCGAATCCTGTACTGGTGGACTCGTTGCTCACACTCTGACAAATATTTCAGGTAGCTCAGGTTATTTTGATAGGGGGGTTGTATCGTATAGTAATAAGTCAAAGATGGAACTTTTAGATGTCCCAAAGGATTTGTTAAAAAAACATGGAGCGGTAAGCAAAGAGGTTGCAAAAGCCATGGCAAATGGTATACGAACAAAATCAGATGTTGATATTGGAATATCAACAACGGGTATTGCTGGTCCTACTGGTGGTACTGAGGAAAAACCCGTTGGGCTTGTATATATTGCTGTTTCAACAAAAGATGATACAAAGGTTGAAAAATTTCTTTTTACGGGAAATCGGCTGCAGAACAAGGAAAATACTTGTGAAGCTGCTCTTGAAATACTATTGGAAACTTTGAGAACAAAATAGATAAAACATATAAACAAATATTTTTTATCCCGTTTTATGAGAATTGCACATATATCTGATATACATTGCACCTTTGGTTCTGATTTTAACCCTAAAATGTTTGACAAAGCAGTAAAAACTCTGAACAAGTTTGAAGCAGATATTGTTTTTATATCCGGTGATCTTACAACAGAGGGGCTTTTATCTGAATATGATCTTGCTAAAGAAAAACTTAAACAAATAGAGAGTAAACTTGCAATTGTTCCAGGGAACCATGATGAAAGAAACCTGGGTTTTAAGTTGTTCCCTGAGTTTTTCGGTGAGCCAAGTTTTGTCCATACATATGATGATTTAAACTTCATAGGTTTTGCATCTAGTGAACCTGATAAGGATACTGGGCGTCTTGGTAGGAAAAGACATAAAATAATAGAAAAAGCAATCAAAGAAACTAGTAAAATGACAGTTATTGGTTTTCATCATCATCTTATTCCTGTTCCTAATTCTGGTCGTGAGGCAAATATTCTTGATGATGCTGGTGAAACACTGGATATCATACTACGTAACGAGGTTCCATTGGTTTTAATGGGTCATCGTCATGTACCATGGGGTGTAAAAATACATAAAACACTCTTGATGAATGCTGGTACGTTTTCATGTAACCGCACAAGGGCTCATTTTGGGAATACTTTTAACATAGTTGATATTGATGATGATGTAATTGAAGTAACTGTTGTTAATGTTGGTGAGGAAAAAGAAAAGAAAATGATTGAGTTCAATCTTGAAGATGGATGTTGTGTTAACAGAAACTATGACTGATTTTTTTAGTTTCATAATTTTTCGTAATGCTTATCTATATAATCT
>DAOWIZ010000098.1 GCA_030640585.1 Thermoplasmata archaeon | reverse complement strand
TTATGGCAGTAGACTGTGGAGTGAATAGGATTGCAATACCCTCAGAAGAAGCCATTAAAAAAGCTAAAAGATATGGTTTACATATCAAATGGGAAAAGACATGTTGTTCTGTTCCAATAAATCTGAAAGAGGTAAAAAATGGATAAGGAAAGCCCTGAATATTTAAGAACAAGCCTTGCTGCTGCAATGACCCTTGGTTTCAAGAATGGACGTTTTTATCGTAACGCAAAATTACCTTGCATAAATGTACTTCTTACATATAACTCAGGATGTGCAGGAAACTGTGGCTATTGCGGCCTGTCAATGAGGCGACCTGGAACATATAAAGATAAAAGTTTTATAAGAGTAGAATGGCCCATTTATAAACTTACAGACATAATCAAAAAAATTTCTGAAAATAATGATAAAGTAAAGAGAATATGCATCTCAATGATAACAAACAAAAGAGCAATAAAAGATACATCAAAGATCACAAAAACCCTAAAACAAAATTTAGATATCCCTATATCACTTCTTATCTCACCTACAATTATGGATAAAAAAGATCTACTTACATTCAGAGAAAACGGTGCAGACATGATTGGAATAGCAGTGGACTGCGCAACCCCACATCTATTTGAAAAAATCAGGGGAAAAACAGTTAAAGGCCCACATAAATGGGAGAAATACTGGGAATGCTATGAAGAATCACTTGAAATATTTGGCAAACAGAAAGCCGGTATTCACATAATAGTAGGTCTTGGGGAAACAGAAAGAGAAATGATAGAAACAATTCAGAAATCCTACAATATGGGAGGATTCACTCATCTATTTTCTTTTTTTCCTGAAAATGATTCATTACTTTCTCAGCATCCACAGCCACCAATTGGACAATATAGAAGAATTCAGATTGCTAGATTCTTGATTGATGAGGGCATAGCCAGTTTAGAAAATTTCAGTTTTGATACTAAGGGCATGTTGACATGTTTCGGCATGGCTGATGAGGCCCTTTCAAAGATTATCGAATCAGGAAAACCATTTATGACCAGTGGTTGTCCTGGAAGGGATGGTGAGGTTGCTTGTAATCGACCTTATGCTAATTGTCTCCCTGGTCCTGAGATTAGAAATTATCCATTCCACCCTGAAAAGGAAGATATTCAAAAAATAAATGTAGAACTCTGGCAATAGGTGAAAATTACAGTAATCTTATTTTTCAAAGTTTATTTATACAACAAGTTTTTATTCCCTCTTTGATGAAAAACTTCCAGGTTGCTATAATTGGAGGAGGCGTTATTGGTTCTGCAATTGCGCGGGAGTTATCAAAATATAAACTAGATGTTGTTGTTTTTGAGATGGGAAGTGATGTTGCATCAGGTGCTAGTAAGGCAAATAGTGGTGTTGTTCATAGTGGTATAAACTCTGCTCCTAGTTCCCTCAAGGCTCGTTTTTGTGTTGAAGGAAATAAAATGTTTCAGTCGCTTGCTGACGGTCTAGGCTTTCCAGTAAGATGGGTTGGAAAATGTGTTATAGCTAAAAACGAAGAAGAATTATCTGAACTCAAACGTCTTAAACAAGTTGGTATGGATAATAGCGTCCCGGGTTTAGAAATAAAAGATGGATCGGAGATTAATGAGTCAAACGTCTCATGCCATGCAGCGTTATGGGTTCCTACTGCAGGTATTACATTACCTTATGAATTCACAATAGCTCTTGCTGAAAATGCTGCTGAAAACAATGTAAAATTTTTACTTGAAACAAAAGTAACAGGTTTGAAAAAACAAAAAAATGGTTTTTTAATAAAAACCACCAAAGGCGATTTTAATTCAGAAATAGTGGTGAATGCTGCTGGTTTGAACTGTAGAGAAATCGTTTCCATGCTTGAGGAACCAGATTTCCAGGTTTATCCCTGCCGGGGAGAGTATTTGATTTTAGATAAAAAATACAGATCATTGGTAAATTCTATGATATATCCTGTACCAGTAAAAGAACTAGGTGTCCTTGGCGTTCATATCACACCAACAATTGAGGGAAACATTCTACTTGGACCTAGTGCAGAGTTCATAGATGATGCAGAGGATAAGAGAACTACTAAAGAAATGATGAAAACACTTCTTAAAGAAGCAAGAGAAATAATCCCAGCAATACCGGACAAAGCAGTTATTAATGCATATTCAGGGATGAGATGTAAGCTTGCATCCCTGAAAGAAGGCGGATGGGCAGATTATCAAATTGAAGAAGGCAAACAGACACCTGGTTTGATTAATCTTTTGGGGATAGAATCACCTGGTCTTACTGCAGCTCCTGCTATTGCAAAAGAAGTAACGAAGATGATTTCTCAGTCCATTAAGTTAAAAACTAAAAACAATTTCAAATCGAGAAGAGTCAAGGGAAAACGTTTCTCAGAAATGACGCCGCAGGAACAGTCAATTTTGATTAAAAAAGATGACCGATGGGGGAGGATTGTCTGTAGATGTGAACACGTTACTGAGGCAGAGGTAATAGAAGCTCTTTCTAATCCTCTTGGAGCTCGGACTCTTTCTTCTGTTAAATATCGTTGTAGAGCGGGAATGGGTAGATGCCAAGGTGGTTTCTGCACACAGCATATTGTGAGAATTATGGAAGGACAATTTAATATCGATGTTAAGGACATGAAGTTGAAGTCACCTGATTCTAATCTTTTTTATGGTAGAACTAGGGAGGTGAAGGATGATTAACTATGATGTAGATGTAGCTGTTATTGGTGGTGGACCTGCTGGTCTGGCTGCAGCTGTATCTGCGCGAGAGCATGGTGCAAAAAATGTTGTAATCCTAGATAGAAATAGTTGGCTCGGCGGCATTCTCCCGCAATGTATTCATGATGGTTTTGGAGTTGAGGAAACAGGAACGTCTATGACAGGACCTGAATATGCAGAGAAATATATTGAGATGGCCAAGAAACATGGCATAGACGTGATGAAGGGGACAATGGTTTTACAATTTAATAAAAAACTAGAGATAACAGCAGTAAACAAAAAAGGTTTACATAAAATCAGAGCTAAATCTATTGTTCTTGCAATGGGATGTAGAGAAAAGACAAGATGGAATGTGATGATACCTGGTAATCGGTCCAGTGGTATCTATACTGCTGGTGTGGCACAGGCGTTCATAAATCTTTATAATATCATACCTGGAAAGAATGTGGTTATTCTTGGATCTGGAGATGTTGGGCTTATTATGGCACGGCGTTTGAAGTTTGAGGGTGCCAATGTTTTGGGAGTTGTAGAAATTTTACCTTATGCAAGCGGTCTTCCTAGAAATGTTGTCCAATGTCTTGATGACTATGATATTCCCCTTTTTTTGAATTATACTGTTACCTGTATCGATGGGAAAGAGAGATTGGAGCAGGTTACTATTGCCCAAGTTGATGATAAAATGAACATTATACCTGGAACTGAGAAGAAGATAAAATGTGATGCTCTTCTTCTTTCGCTAGGGTTGGTTCCTGAGAATGAATTGGCTAGCGATGTTGGGATTGAAATTGATACTGTAACAGGTGGTCCCATAGTGAATCAATATTTAGAGACAACGCTAGCAGGAGTGTTTGCGTGTGGTAATTGCCTGCAGGTTTATGATACTGTAGATGTTCTCTCGGCAGACGCGAAAAATGCAGGAAAAAATGCTGCAAAAAATTTAACTATTCAAAAGGAAGACAAGAAAATCAGTGCTAAGATTGTGCCAGGTAAAGGAGTTAGATATGTTGTTCCTCAGCGGCTGAGTGAGTGTGAAAGAGTGCATTTAACACTAAGAGTTGAAAAACCACAGGAATCATCTATGTTACGTGTGATCGCAGGAGATAAAGAACTTTTGAAGAAAAGATTACCATGGGTAAACCCTGCTAATATGATTGAAATTGATGTTAACATTCCATCTGATACAATAGCATTTATGCAGAGCTTGGAGGTAACGCTTGATGATCACTGAGAAGAAGATCACTTGTATCGTTTGTCCTATTGGTTGTAAAATACTGGTTAAAACAGATGGAACACAATTTGAGATTGTTGAGGGAAATAAATGTAAAAAAGGAATAGAATATGCAAAAAACGAGGCTCTTGATCCCAGACGAATGTTGACGACCTCTGCATTAATCAATGGTGGTGAATGGCCACTTATTAGTGTTAAAAGTTCAAAACCTGTTCCAAAGGAAAAAATTTTTCCTATTCTTAAAGAGATAAAGAAGAACGCAGTGGATGCTCCCATAAATTCTGGACAAACAATAATTAAAAATGTTGCAAATACTAGCATAGATATTGTAGCAACTAAATCAGTAAAAAAATTGTAAAAATACTACTATAAATCCCAATATTTTGCAAGTAATTTTTTCAATTTAGAAACTAAGATTTTTACCTCATCAGTTTTTTTATCTGGAATATCTTTTTCTTTTTTATACTCCTTTTTGTCTAGGAGTCCACACATAATATTGTAGTATGATGTAACACTTGCATTGCTGTTGTATCCTCCGCCAAATAGAACGAGCAACTTATTGCAAGTAGTAGAGGATAATTTCATTAATTTTTTAGCTAGATGATAATATGTTTGATTGGTTAGATTTAGATCTGCTAGTGGATCAGAATGATGCGTATCTACACCTGATTGATAGATTATAATTTCAGGATCAAATTGTCTAGTAATTTGTGGTATTATTTCATTAAAAGCATTTAGATAACTTGCGCTACCGGTTCCAGGGGGTAATGGTAGATTTATTGTGAATCCTTCTCCCTTATCTCTTCCAATGTAATCTAAACTACCTGTTCCTGGATAAAGTGTTTTTCCGTCTTGGTGAAATGAAAGGTTAAGCACAGTTGGGTCTGATGAGTAAATATCTTGAGTTCCGTTTCCATGATGTACGTCTAAGTCAACTACTAAAAAACGTTTTAGTTTTTGTTTTTCACGTAGGTACTCTATTATAACTGCGATATCGTTAAAAAAACAGAAACCTGAAGAGAAGTCTCTACCAGCATGATGGAATCCTGCAAGTGGATTTGCCATGATGTTAAATCCTTCAAATAGTTTTTCACCTGCAAGTATGCTTCCTCCTGTTGCAAGACTTGCAATATTATAGATTCCTATTGGTGCTGGTGTATCAGATGATAGCATACCGCCTGTTTTACTTAGATCTTTTACTCTGTTTACATAATTTTTGCTATGGGCTCTTAGAAGATCCTTTTCTGTGGCTTTTTCTGGTGAGAATAACTTGATATCTTTCATTATGTTTTTTTCTTTGAAAAATTCTATGGATTTCCTTGGTTTATCTCCAACAAGTGGATGATCTATGCCTAGGTCATATTTATTGTAGTCTTCGTGATATGTAATTCCAATCATATGTGGTTTGCCTGAATTGGGTCTTTTATAAAAAATGTTTCTACTAGGATAAATATTGATTTTAGAGTCAGAAATCCGAGTTTTAGGGCAAAGCCAGTTTTGTAGAAACTTTTATATAATAGTTCGCATATGAGTAATATATAGGAATGTAAAACTATGCCGGGATACGGACGCGGATACGGAAGACAACGTGGAAGATGCCGTGGAAGACGATGGGTTGAACAACTCCCTGAAGCAACTCATTTCAGACCAAATGGGCAACCACAAATTCCTGCCAATACAGTTTTTCTAACTGTAGAAGAACTGGAAGCACTTCGACTTGTGGATCTTGAAGATCTCAAACAGGAAGAAGCAGCAGCGATGATGGGTGTTTCACGAAAAACACTATGGAATGATTTACAACAAGCGAGAAAAAAGGTAGTAAATGCATTGGTTAAAGGATATGCAATTCGGATTCAGGGTGGA
>DAOWIZ010000019.1 GCA_030640585.1 Thermoplasmata archaeon | reverse complement strand
CAGTGTTAGGGCAACAAATAAAATACCTACAATCAAAGTCCAGAACCACAATTCTATTGCCCTGCAACGATCTATTGACCAGTATTGGATATAAAGAAATAATGACCCCAATCCAACAATTGCTAAAGTTAATAGAAAAGTTTTCTGTTTATTCATTTTCTTGTAGAATATTTTCTCAGTTTCAATATGCCTTTTCTTATAATCTATCTGCATCCAGTCACCATTTTGTAAGCTACATGGGTTGTATTAACATTTTTGGAAGTATCACTGCTCTATGTATTTTGTTTTTGAAAGAAGAAGCAGACTTAAAAACATTACAAAATACATAGCTGCAAAAACAAAGAAATAGGAAAACACCGTGACTGTAGAAGATGATCTAACCCAAAACATGTAATCATAAATTGGAACATGTGGGATTAACACAGAAAGAAGAATTACTAGATATAGTATGTTTTTTGCTTTGCTTTTAATATTTGTAATGACAAATGCAAAAATGACCAATGCAATTGCTATTGGAATGCCATAAAACAACAGATTATACCAATCAATATTTCTAAAAAGATCTCTAATTAACTCTGGTCCACCTATTTCTGCAATTGCTCTCCATATCCAGAGTGGTACAGTCATAAGTATTACACTGATTATAAGTAGAATCATTCTTTTGGTTTTCAAAAAACTAAGTTTTTCAAAATCTTTAGGTCTAACAAGAGACCACAAGGTGACAAACAATGCTAAGACTACAATAAACTCAACAACGATAAACAAATTATTTGCATTTTCAAGTAAGTTTAACCATTCAGCTGATGGAATTGCATAATTTGTATTTCTAAGAGCAAGAGCATCACCAATAGATCCAGAGATAGTTCTATATGTCATTGGAAATAGATTGTAGAATAATGCCCAGTATATTTTTTCAAAAAACAATACTACAAATATTACGATATATGGATATGGTTTTCTAAACACTGATTTATCAGTAATAATCCATGCAACTACAACCCATGCAAAAGCATAAGGAACCCCTAGCAGTAGTGCTTTATGCCATGGCCAGAGACCCGTTCTAAATACATATGTTGAAAACATTGAAATTGTGACTAATAGCGTGGCTAAAAAAATGAATAATAATCCCCCATCTTTGATCATCGGATGAAAGGTGTCATAAATTTTTTGTTTAACTGTCATATGTCTAGCTTATAATATAAATTATACCATTTATATAAATTACGCTATAATTTTTACTGAAAAAGTGTGTCTCGCGCTTCTCCAACTGTAAAAAGAGAACCAGTTATACAAATAAGATCTTGTTTTTTTGCAACAGATTTTGCGTATTTGACAGCAGTTACAACGTCATCTTTTATAACAATTGGTTTATGCAAGCCCAATTCCTCTATTTTGTTTTTAAGATCTATTGGTTCACATGCTCTTAGGTTTTTAGATTTTGTTAATACAATACTGTCCCCTATTGGAACTATTGTTTTTAGTATTTCTTTGATGTTTTTATCAGATAAAATCCCAATTACAAGTATTAATCTATTATATTCAAAATCGTTTTTAATTGTCTCAACTAAAACATTTATCCCGCCAGGGTTATGTGCCCCGTCAAGTAACATCATTGGGTTACGACTAACAATTTCTGTTCTCCCCGGGTTAAGTGTTTTTTTGATACCATCAACAATAACATCAAAAGAAATATCAAACCCGCTCTGAATCAAAAATTCAACTGCTCCAATTGCAAGGGCTATATTTTCACCTTGAAAACCACCCAGAACACTTGTTTGAACAGTATAATCATTCAAAAAACCACTTATGAAAAACTCCTGACCCAATTCATCATTATTAATTCTCTTCCAATTAGAAGCATCAATCTTATTAATTACAGAATTTTTTTGTTCAGCAACCTCATCAATAACTTCAAAAGCGTTATCTTTTACAGCGGTTACAACAGGAATGTTTTGTTTAATTATCCCTGCTTTTTCAAAGGCAATATCCTCAATCTTATCACCTAAAATATTTTGATGCTCAAGAGATATATTGGTAATGACACTTACTCGTGGTTTTACAATGTTTGTTGCGTCAAAACGTCCACCAAGTCCTACTTCTATTATAGCAAAATCAATATTTTTTTCACTAAACAACTGAAAAGCCATTGCTGTAAAAACTTCAAAAAAAGTAGGAATATCACTATTTTTTATCATTTCATCAACAATTGGTTTGACAACCTCGGCGACAGAGATCAATTCAATTTTTGAAATTTGTTTTTTATTTATTGTGACGCGCTCTGTTATCTCTTGTATATGTGGGGAAGTATAAACCCCTACTTTGCAAGAGTTTTGTTCAAGTATAGATTCCAAATATCTGCATACTGATCCTTTACCATTTGTACCACCAACATGGATGATTTTGTATTTATCTTGCGGATTTCCAAGCCTTTTTGTAATATAGGTTATTCTTTCAAGGCCTGGTTTTATTCCAAATTTCTGAAAACTATAAAGCCAATCTATCGCTTCTTTAAAGGTATTAAAAGCCAATTTTTAATATCCCTCAGGGTATAGCACATCAGGTATTGTTTTGTATTTTTCTTTCCACGAGTCACCTGGTAGTATCTTCACTCTTCTACCATTAATCTTAAGTCTTTTTTGTGCAAAAAGATCAATGGTTCTTGGCAGTATCTGATGTTCTACCTCTAGAATACGTTCTGCTAATTTATCTCTGTCATCTTCTGGAAACACTTTTACAGCTGCCTGTAAAATGATAGGTCCATGATCCATTTGTTCATCCATGAAATGGGTTGTGCAACCAGATATTTTTACACCATATTCAAATGCATCGCCCTGGCCATTTACGCCTTTAAAAGATGGTAACAATGCTGGATGGATGTTGATTAATTTACCCTGCCATTTTTTAACAAAACCAGATGAAAGTATGCACATATATCCTGCGCCAACAACAAGATCTACATTGTTTTCTTTTAAAACATTATGTATTTCTTTTTCATGGTCTTCTCTTTTTTTACCCTTTGGATCTATAAAACATGTTTTTATGTTATGTTTCTCTGATCTCTTAAGTGCAAAAGCATCCTTGTTGTCACTAATTACTACAACTACTTTTGCATCTATTTTGTTTTTTTCAGACGCATCAATTATACTTTGCAGATCAGTTCCACTTCCCGATGCTAGAACTCCAACTCTTAGTTTCTCTTCCATATTATTTCACATTCCTGTATTAAGAGAACTTATTTTTATTATCTTTCTTGTACTGGTAGTTTATTATGCTCCCCCTACTTTTTCATTTGCTGTATACTTTCAACCATTTTTGACTTTTTCCCCACCCAACATATAAAAATATTCCTAACAAAATATATAAAACAAAATAATATTGAATTTTTAAATGAGGGAGGACTTCAACCACAAAAAAACCAAAATCAAACTACGATATATCATAATTGGTATTTTAATTTCAAGTAGTATGGTTATTGCAACAACACCTGTGCATGAAGCAGCTCATTGGATCATGTCAGACCTTGACCCATATGTTGAACCAGTTGAACTTCATGTGTTTGATACAATATCCTTTCAAAACAAAGAAAACATATTGCCATCGGCATTAGGTTTTGTAAAAATCAAAGAAAAATACCCCGGTGCTTTTGATGACCGGTCACCATGGGCCGACATCCTTCAAGAAATAATATGCGTATCTCTACAAGTATTACTATCTGTTGCAATAACATTGGTGATACTAACTTATATTATGAAAAGAAAACAACCAACCATTATACCTAGTTTTTAAAGATTTTTTCAATTTCTTTTAGCGGCGCATCTGTCTTAAAACCGGTAGGATTAAAATGTGTACGGCAAACCTTGTATCCTTTTTTGTTTAATTTTTCAAAAATTTTCTTAGTCTTAGGCGGGGAGCATTTCCAAATAGATGCCAGATCACCAGTTGTATAAAAAAACCGTGGACCATCAGATTCCTCTTCAAGAATGTCTAGCAACTTCCAAAGATCATGTTTAGTACCAAGTTCTTTTTCAAAAAGAATAGTCCTAACTTCTTGTATCACTTTTTTATCCTGGAGGTTCT
>DAOWIZ010000002.1 GCA_030640585.1 Thermoplasmata archaeon | reverse complement strand
CATGTGGGTTTTTAACCTCTAAAACAAAAGGACGACCGGTTCCAAGCATTAAGACATCAATGTCTTCTCGACCTGCACCATGAAAAGATTCATCTTTACTATAAGTTGCTTCTAAAAACTTTTTAGAAACCAACTGTTCCACACTTGTTTCATACATCTGACCAGTATAATCACATTTTTTACAACCTTTACCACGGCAAATCCTGCAGAACCAACGAGTCTGTGGGATATTTCGTTTAAATTTTTTATACCTGCCATAGATAAAAAGAGGAACAATCTGCAGAGAGACAACATCAAATGCGGTATCAACTACGGTCATAATTGTAGGATTTTCAAAATCTACCTCTTTACCAAGTTTTTCTTCTAAAATTTTTCCTGTTTCTCTATTGATTTCTGTTTTAATAGATTCTGAATATTCAGATCCTGCATAATCAAATAGTTCTTGTTCTCTTCCAAGAATGTCCTCATCTACTTTGCAACCTACTAAAAAACTTTCAAACTCGTAATCGTTCAATGTTTCCATAATCAAATCTGTAAAATGCGGTATTTCACTAGTTAAACCTTCGCATAACCAACAATTTTTTATTTCCGTTTTTTTAGTTCGATCCAGATGATCTCTCAGTATTTCTCCTCGTCTTTGGTTTGTTTTACCGGACTCAATTTTTGCAAAAATTCTACCAAGACAATGATCACACAACTGATATTTTACCAAGATTTTCTTCGCAGTTTTTTTGATTTCTTCGTCGTTTAAACTAGTAGTCATCTCATGGGCTTAATAAAAAATAGTATTTATAATATTAGTATTCTAGAAAAAGACGAAGCGAGGTGGTTATTTTTCTAGTATCACTAGTACATACCAAATTTTTCCATCAGCAACACCAAAAGTATAGCCAACTGACAGTATTGATATTATTCCAAGAAAAACAAGTAATAAATCCCCGTATTTCATTTTTCACCAACTACTCCAATGAGCTATATTGACATTATGCATTGTAAAAGATTTCATTTTAGTAACGTTTTTAATAAACAAGTAGATATCTGTTAAAAACTGGGGAGGCAAAAAAACAATGGTTGAAGTTATCCCGTTTAAAGGAATAAATTATAACAAAGAAAAAATTAGTAAACTTGATGATGTGATGTCTCCACCCTATGATATTATTTCTGAAGAGTTGCAAAACAGTCTTTATAACAAACATCCTAATAATTTTGTTAGACTTATTCTTGGAAAACAAAACAAAGGTGATACCGACCAGGATAATAGGTACACTAGGGCAAAAGAACAATTTAATCAATGGTTAAATGAGTCGATTCTCTTAGGGTCTGATAAACCTGCTGTTTTTCCGTATAAAATTGATTATAAAACTGAGGGGCAATCAAAGACTATGAATGGTTTTTTTGTTTTGTTAAAACTTGACCCCGAATATAGATTTGTTAGAGCTCATGAAAAAACTCTATCAAAACCTAAAGCAGATCGTCTTGATCTTATGAGGAGTTGCCATGCTAATCTTGAACCAATTCAACTATTATACATTGATGAAAACGATGAGATTAGAAAACAAACGGATAAAAACCTTGGTGAACCAATCATTAATGTTAAAGGCTATGATGGTTTTACACATAAACTATACAAACTTGAAGATGAAAACATAATTTCTTTTATTGAAAATGAGCTTAGTGACAAAATGCTATTTATTGCCGATGGGCATCACAGGTATCAGACAGCGATTAATTTTGCTGATGAGATGAAAAATAAAACTGGCGAGGATGAAGATGCGCTATATAATTATCGTATGGTAATTCTTGCAAACATGTTTGATGAAGGTCTTTCCATTCTTCCAACGCATAGATTCATCAAGAAATATGATATAGATATTAATGATTTGATAAAAAAACTCGGAGAATATTTTACAGTTGAAGAAAAGATAGTTAATAAATCCAAAAAATCTGCTGAAATCATTAGTCAGAAAATCAAAGATGATCTTAAGACTGAAACTGATCATAAGTTTGCATTATATGTCAAAGATCGGTATTATATTTTGACTTTGAAAGATGAAAAAATAATGGACAATTTTGCTGATGATCGTTCAAAGACATGGAGGACTCTTGATGTATCTATTTTACATAAAGTTATCCTTGAAAACATGATGGGCATTGATGATAAAAATCTTGAGGATCATGTTAAGTATACACGTGTTGATGAAGAGGCAATAAAGTTTGTTGATGAAGATAAGTTTGACCTTTCTTTTCTTATGAATGCTACAAAAATTGAGGAGTTAAAAGATGTTGCTGATGCTGGTGAGCATATGCCTCAGAAATCAACTTACTTTTTGCCTAAAATGCTTTCAGGTCTTGTAATGTATAAAATGTAGATGTAGTAATTCTTTTTCGCCACATCACTATATTTATAATTGCTGAATTATAAAATCATTATTTTGTCAAATTGGTATTTTGCTTCGAAAGTTATAAATACTTGGCACGATAAAATAT
>DAOWIZ010000003.1 GCA_030640585.1 Thermoplasmata archaeon | reverse complement strand
CCTAAGAAATCATTCATTTTTTTCTTTTTTATATCTAGAAAACTCTTTAAATTGACAGTTGCTACCCGTGAGACAATTAGGGGACTATATTTTATGACAGAAAAAAAGAAAGTACTAATAATGGGCGCAGCAGGACGAGATTTTCATAATTTTAATGTATATTTTAGAGAAAACCCGGATTATGAGGTTGTTGCTTTTACAGCAACACAGATACCTGATATTCATGGACGTAAATATCCACCTGAACTATCTGGCAAACTATACCCAAAAGGTATACCCATTTATGCAGAAGAAGATATGATTAAACTGATAAAAGAAAACAATGTTGACACGGTTGTTTTTGCATATAGTGATCTACCTTATCCTTATGTTATGCAGAAATCTGCAATGGTGAATGCTGCTGGTGCTGATTTTGTACTCATGGGAACAGAAAACACTATGATAAAATCAACTAAACCTGTGATTGCTGTTTGTGCTGTTAGAACAGGTTGTGGTAAATCCCAGGTATCTCGTGCTATTTTTGAAATACTTCGTAAAAAAGGAATTCGTGTAGCATCTATTCGTCATCCTATGCCATATGATACGGATTTGACAAAACAGATATGTCAGCGTTTCGCATCTTATGATGATCTTGTTAAATACAACTGTACGATAGAAGAACGTGAGGAATACGAACCCTATATTGATATGGGTGGAGTAATCTTTGCAGGTGTTGACTATGAAAAAATCCTGCGTGAAGCTGAAAAAGAAGCAGATGTGATTATATGGGACGGTGGTAACAATGATTTCTCATTTTACAAACCAGATCTGCTAATTACTATTGCTGACCCACATCGCCCAGGCCATGAAATCTCTTATTATCCAGGTGAGGCTAACATCAGAGCAGCTGATGTAATAATTATCAATAAAGTAAACACTGCGGAAAAAGACAATATAGAAAAAGTTCGCGAGAATATAAAACAGGTTAATCCCACTGCCCAGATTATTAATGGCGTTTCAGCAGTAACAGCTGAAAATGAAGAAATGATTGCAGGGAAAAAAGTACTAGTGATAGAAGATGGGCCAACAGTTACCCATGGTAGTATGCAATATGGTGCAGGGACAGTCGCAGCTGAAGATAACGATGCAGGGGAAATCATTGATCCAAGAAGTTTTGCAGTTGGGAGTATTACAGATACATTTAACAAATATACACATCTAACAAAGGTCCTTCCAGCAATGGGATATGGAAAAAAACAGATAAAGGAACTTGAAGAAACCATAAACAATGCTGACTGTGACATTGTAGTAAGTGGTACACCAATTGATATTACTCGTGTACTTAAATCCAGTAAACCTATTGTCCGTGTAAGATATGGTGTTGGAGATAAAACTGTAAAAGAACTAGAAAAAATAGTTGATGGTTTTACAAAAAAATTACTTTAACTTTCCACCTGCTAATGCAAACTGTGCAAGAAGTGCTTCTAGTTGTATATGAGAGTTGCTACCTTCTACAAGTCTGAACTCTGTTTCACCTGTTTTTTCAATTAGTCGTACCTTTGTTTCATCAGGAATTGTAAGATCAAAAATGCTTTGATGTATTTGTTTAACTACATCTTCACCGCTGAGACCATGGGTGATAAGTAAGTTATATAGTTGGTTTCGTGATGCCATAAAATTACCTGAGAGTGCAGCGTCAATTAAGTTTTTAACATCTTCAGGTTTTGCTGTTGCACTTGTCTCATATAGTAAATCAGCTGTTATTTTTTTACCAACAGATGCACCGACCTGCAATATGTTTATTGCACGTCTTAGATCCCCTCTTGATATGAAAATGAGTGTTTCCAGTCCATCTGGTGTTATCTCAAGTTTCTCTTTACTTGCTATTTTACGGATGTATTTTTTAACATCATCTGCCTTGATTGGGGTAAAACGAAAAACGGTACAACGAGATTGGATGGGTTCTATTATTTTTGAAGAATAGTTAGCAGACATGATGAAACGACAGATATGAGTATATTTTTCTATTGTACGTCGTAATGCTGCTTGTGCATCATTTGTTAGTGAGTCTGCCTCGTCTAAAAATATTATTTTAAAATTGCTTTTTCCCATAGGTGCTGTTCTTGCAAAGTTTTTGATTTTCCCACGTATTATACCTATTCCACGTTCATCACTAGCATTAAGTTCGTTAAAATTTTGTTTCCAGGTATCTCCAAATATTTCTCTTGAAAGTGCAAGTGCTGATGTAGTTTTTCCGGTACCAGCTGGCCCTGCAAAAATCAAATGTGGCACATTTTTTGTTTTAGCATATGCCTTTAGTCTTTCAATTATTTTATCTTGGCCAGCTACATCATCAAGTGTTTTTGGTCGGTATTTTTCTATCCAGATGTCATCCATAAGAAATCAACATATGTAATACATCTTTATAGATTAATGTTTTTTGCCAATTATATTCATAACCATGCTTGGAATTTGATTGATATTGGTAGTTAGACTATGATCATCATGCAAGAATTTTATGGTTGCTTGTTGTGCTTTTGCAAACTCTAGCACCCATTCTGTTGGTACAACATCATCATTTGTTCCTGCTAAGATATAGATATCTGCATTTATTTCCTGTTTGAAAAGCCGGTTGTCTTGCATATCTTGTAATATTTTCTGTGGCATGTCTTGTATGGTGTTTATATCAACTGTTGGTGGTATAATTGCTGGGTTGAAAAGTATGATTTGTTTAACATTTGAACAATTAAGAGCGGTTTTTGCAGATAGAAAGCCGCCAAGTGATGATCCGATGAGAACAACATCGTCGTCATCTTTGATTTCTTCCTCAATACGATTTAGGCAATCAGAGATTATGAGGTCTTCTGGTTCACAGTCACGATATTTTATTGGAATAGCGTTTAGTTTTTCTTTCAGTAATGTTCCTTTGGTACTATCAGGTTCTGACATATATCCATGGACGTAGTATAACAATTTTTAACACAACCTCTTTTTTTAAGGAGGGGCAAAGGTTTAGTTCTATTTTTTTGTTTCTATGACATTTATTGTTATTTTTGTACTAAATTTATACGATATTTGATTTATCAAATATCAATAATGAAAAAATTAAAAGTAGTCATTAAATCATAGTAGACTTATACATTAGTAATGGTTTGAAAACAAGATGAATAATGATTGTAAAAATGCTATAGTTGTTTCATTAAATAATGATGTTTCTGAGATAAAACAACTTGCTGATTCTTTAGATTATTGTGTTGTTGAAGAATTTTTTCAACGTAAGAAAATTCCTGATGTAAATAGTTATATAGGCCCAGGTAAAGTCACTGAGATTAAGGAGTTCATTGAGGGTTTTGATGAAGATATTCATCTTGTCATTGTTGATGGTGAGTTGAAACCTTCACAATGGTTTTTCCTTGAAAAAAAACTTGGTGTTGATGTTTTTGATCGTATACGCCTTATCCTTGCAATATTTGAGAACCGGGCGGATAGAAAAGAAGCAAAACTGCAAGTGAAACTTGCACAGCTTCAATATGAACGTCCTTTTGTCCGTGAACTCATTCATCATGCTAGATCTGGTGAACATCCTGGCCTTATGGCTGGTGGTGAGTACCAGGTTGATGATTATTATGAGATGATTAAAAAGCAGACGAAAAAGATACGTAACAATCTTAAAAAAATTAGAGATGAACGTGAGTTGCGCAGGCAACACCGGCATCGTGGTGGTTTTTATCTTGTTTCTCTTGCTGGTTATACTAATGCGGGTAAAAGTAGTCTGCTTAATTTGTTATCTGGTGAGAAGGTAAAAGTTGAGGAGCGGTTGTTTTCTACACTTTCTACTACTACACGAAGGCTTAAAGACAGGAATGTACCAATTTTACTTACTGATACTGTTGGTTTTATTCAGAATCTTCCTGCAATTATTGTTGATGCTTTTCATTCTACTCTTGAAGAAATCGAGGTTGCTGATGTTGTCTTGTTGGTTGTGGATATTAGCGAAGAAAAAAATATTGTAGAAAATAAACTGAGGGTTTCTCTGGATGAACTTGTTGAGTTGGGTGCAACTTCCTCCATTGTTGTGGTTTGTAATAAAACTGATTTGTTAACAAAAGATGAAATTGAGGATAGAATTGACTATTTACAGAGGAATGTTTTAAAAGATGATAAAAAAATTGTTTGTATTTCTGTAAAAAACAAAGAAGGCATTGATGGTTTGTTGGATATACTTTATGAGTCGTTGCCTCATCTTTTTAGATTTAGTATTAAGCTGCCAGTCAGCAGAGAGTCTCAATCGTTTATCTCTTGGATTTATGAGAAAGCAAATGTTTTGGATATTTCATATGATGATTTTGTAATTGTTTCTGTTGAAAGTGATGCAGTAGTTAAAGATAAAATTGTTTCTAGATGTAATGATCTGAATGGTTTGGTCATAAGCTGAAAAAAATTTGGTTTTTCTTTGGATATTTTTGTATTTTGGTTGTTTTTCATTTTGACATTTTAACGGATTAGTTTTATATAGACTCATAAACAGACAATATCACGTTAAATAATCTCATGCTAGTATTTAACGTGGTATGGTAAGATGATGTGGAGAAAAAAAATAATCACAGTACTTACAATAATATTTGTTCTACTACAGATAACAATAACAACAAATGCTCAAACGCAACACATAATAACAGTAGATAAAAACGGAAATGGAGATTATACAACAATACAAGAAGCAATAGACAACGCAACAGAAAAATCAATAATACATGTAAAAAAAGGAACATATAGCGAGATACTCAACATACAAAAACAAATAACACTTGTTGGGGAAGATAAAGATAACACTATAATAAATCCCATCTCTAAAGAAAACAAATATGCAGTGCGTCTTGGAGCCCCTGGGGCAACAATTGAAGGATTCGCAATCTCAAATGGGGCTCCTGGACTATATACAAATGCCGTACGAATAACATCAACAGAGATAACTATAAGAAACTGCGACATACATGATACGCCTGTAGGAATTGCAATATTTACATCATATAACACAGTTGAAAACTGTAAATTCTGGAAATGTGAAGACGAAGGAATAGCACTACTAGGCAGTAAACATTCAAACTGTGGGAATAATAAAATCATAAACTGTGAATTCTACGAAAATTGCGATGGAATAGAATTACAGTACTCATCAAATAATCAAATAATAAATTGCAAATTCTATGATAATACACATACAGGAATTGACGCAATAGCCTCATCAAACGATAGAAACATAATTGAAAACTGTGAAATTTATAATAACAGAGTCCATGGAATATATCTTGCATCATCATCTGAAAACCAGATAATAAAATGTAAAATCTCAGATAACAAAGATGGAAACATAATGATGAATGAAAAATCAAAAAACAATATTATAACACCAAGAATCTATGAGCGTCCTGAAGAAGGACTAAGAAGTAGCAATATAGAAGAAACAAAATACAATACAATTGAAACAGATGAAGATAAACAAGACATTGTTACTAGAATTCTTTACACAATATCAAAACTAAAAATATATAAGATAATGCCTTTCTCTATTTTCAATAATTTTTAAAGAAAAGTATAAGTTCTAGTAATTTATTCAACTTTCAAACTTAAATGGTGAGGAGAATATGACAGATAACGAAATATATATTAAAGTAGAACTTTCTAGAGATGACTCTGGTAAATTAGCACTTACAACTATTTTTGATGAAAAAGCACCTAATTTTTCAAAAGATGAAGAAGGATATTACTGGATACCAACAGTTGAAGAAAAAGATTTCATTAATGAAGCCTTTGAACTGCTGCCTGCAACTAAAACCAAGAGCACCCCATCTAAAACTGTTTCAAAACCACCTGTTGAACCTGAAATTAAAAATGAAATGGAACCTGCTATAATATCATCTGTCGATGTAGAAATAAAAAAACCAGAGGAGACACCAGCACCACTGCCATCGGAGAAAAAAGAAGACACAGTGGTATTTGAAGTAACTACAGAGAAATCTGAGCCAAATAAGCCAGAAGAGCTAGAACCTGCAAAAAAATTAGAAGATGAAAGTATTCTTGTCAGCGCTGATGCTGACGCTATTGATGCAGCTCTTGAAAAAAGACGAGAAGAAAAAGATAAAACAATAATTGAAGCAGATGAACAAACAATAATAGATAAGGTCCTAAGTCAAAAAAAGAAGGGGAAATGGGGCAGAAAATAAAAAAAATTTGTTTTTTGAATGTTTAACATGACATCTGATATTTTTCTTTTTTAAAATTCATTTATTCTTTCTATTGTTAGAAATTGCATGAAGTAATATGATCAGTTAAATCCTTTGATCTCTACTTTTATGTAGAAAAAGAACATAAATTATAAATAGTAAGGAATTCTTACATTAGTATGGTGCTGTATGGCTGAAGTAATAAAAGTAACAAGTAAAGGTCAGGTAACACTGCCCGCAGATATAAGAAAAAAACTACATATTAGCAAAGACACCTATATTGCTGTAGATGTAATCGGAGATTATATCATTATGAAAAAAGTAGGATTAAAATTAAAGGAATTAAGTGATATTATTCAAAAAAGCGTAAAAGAAAAAGGTGTTACAAAAAAAGAAATTGAAAAAGCTATTCTCAAATCTCGTAAAGAGGTTTGGGCTTAATGACTAAAATATTTATAGATACAAATATCCTCATTTCTGCAATAGTATTTGATAAAAATGAACTGGAACTGATAATTCGATGTGCAAGCGAGGGGGATAAGATATACATTTCAGAACATATAATGGAAGAGGCTACTAGAGTTTTTATAACGAAATTCCCAAAGCACCTTGAGATTTTTGAGAAATTCATTGAGATATCAGAAATGGAGATTATAAATAAGAAACTTTATGAAAAGAAAATTAAAAAATTTGATGACATAAGAGATCAATATGATGCGCATGTAATTGCATGTGCTGAATCTTCGAAATGTAAATTCATTATCACAGGAGATAAAGATATATTAGATTACAGGCATAAAACAATAAAAATCATGAGATCCGCGGATTATTTAACACAAATGAGATAATAAAATATTAGATATTCACCCTCATATTAATAATCTTATGTGACTCTGCATTCTTTCTTAGCAAAACTACTTTCTCATATCAGACTAATATAACAGAGTTTTTTCTTAGTAACACAAGCAAATGCAACGTTTAACATTCATAAAATTTATTTTTCTTTAACTTCAAATAAATTACCTGAGAAATCCGTTACAAATAACAATTGTCTCCCGTTTTTATCAACAAGGTTTGGTTGAAGATTGTACTGTTTACAACGTTTGATGAATTCTTCTTTGTTATCTATTATTATACAGGTATGATCAAAACCTGATGTTGGTTTTTGTTTTTTAGTTATGAATATTTCAAATCTTGCTTTTTTACTGTTGTAAACAAGGACTTCAATGTTTTCTTTTATTCCAAATATTTTATTTGATAAATCAGAAGAAATAGTAAAAATTTTTTCAAGTTGTAATCCTAGTATTTTTGTAAAAAATGTTTCAGCATCTTCTTTATCTGTATATCGCAATGCTATATGATGTAATATTATATCTTCCGTAATAGAATTTTTCTCCACTTTATCAGTATTAATCATTGGTTTATAAAAACTAGTTAAAAAATAAAAATAGTTAGGGAAAAAAACTTGTTTTCATTAAATTATATCAAGTTTTTTACCTAGTTTTTCGAATTTTTCAAGAGCAAAATCAAGATCTTTACGGGTGAGACCTGCATTCATCATTGTTCGTATTCTTGCTTTGTCACGGGCAACCATTGGGAACACTATTGGAAGCGCAAATACTCCCTCATCATAGAGACCATTACTGAGTTCTTTTGCTTTACTGCTTTCTCCAACCATTACAGGTGTTATTGGCGTATCACTGTGTCCTGTATCAAATCCCATATTTTTTAGTTCTTTTTTGAAATAATTAGTATTATCCCATAGGTTTTTTACATGCTTAGGCTCAGTTTCAAGTACATCAATTGCTGCAAGTTGAGCACCAGCAACTGCTGGTGGATGTGAACCAGAAAGCAGCCATGTACGTGATTTATTTAATGCAAAATTTACTAGGTCCTGGCTACCAGCGATAAGTCCACCGACTACTCCAAAGGCTTTAGAAAATGTTCCCATTTCAACATCGATTTTTCCTTGTATTCCAAAGTGTGCACCTATCCCTCGGCCATCTGGCCCTATAACACCTTCTCCATGAGCATCATCAACATAAGTCATTGCACCATATTCTTTTGCGATTTTCACTATTTTATCCATAGGTGTAATATCCCCATCCATACTGAACACACCATCAGTGATAACAAGTATTCTGTTGTATTTTTTCGTATCAGCATCTTTTAGCACTCTCTCAAGATCACCCATATCACAATGTTTATAGACTGCACGATCTGCTTTGGTAAGTCGTACACCATCAATTATACTACCATGGTTTAGTTCATCAGAAATTATAATATCTCCTTTTCCAGCTAGTTGTGGTATAAGACCAGCATTTGCAGCAAAACCTGTCTGATAAATAAGACTTGATTCAGTTCCTTTAAAATTTGCAAGACGTTTTTCTACTTCCATATGAAGAGCCATCGTACCAGCTATTGCTCTAACTGATCCTGATCCTGCACCAAATTTTTTTGCAGCATTAACTGCTCCTTTGATCAGACGTGGATGATTGCTAAGATTTAGATAGTTATTTGAACAAAGCATTACGACTTCTTTACCATCAACAACAGAGTGTGGTGCTGACCCGGTTTCTAATATTCTTAGTTTCCAGTCAAAGCTATTCTTAACTAGTTCTTCGTATTCTTCTTTTAAAAAAGCATTTGGATTTCTTTTCATAAAACTTTTTTCCTCCCAAAATTTTTCTTCAATGATTCTAAGTGGATTCCCCTGTAACATATGAGATTATTAAAATCTGTTGGTTTGTATCTTTACAACACGGCTAAGGCGATAACCAATTACAACCATCATATATTCTTTTTCAACGAACATGCAATCCAGTTCTTTATCACCTGTATCAATACGCAATACAGGAGTAGATAACAGTTTAGAGGGTGTAGAAATAACAATTATGTTATCCAAACCAATTTTTTTAATTACATTAGGGGTTAATTGCAGGTTTCCACGGCCAAGTATAAACCCTTGTGCACCAATAGGGCTGAGTATAACTTTTGCTTTTGGATATTTTTCTAAAAGCCTTAGAATTCCTTCTTCGTTCAAATCCTTTCCAACAAGTTTCTTGTTATAAACACCATCAATACCAAGAAGAGTATTATCAAGATTCATTTTTTTTGCAATGTAATCTATTGTCCCACCAGATCCAAAAAGAAAAAGAAAATCTTTGTTTTCTTCAATTTCATCGACGATATGCTCAGTAAGTTCATCTTTTATTTCATCATCAGAGACAGACTCAAAACAAGATTTACCAACTTGTACATATGTTGGCTCAACAATACCTTTTGCAATTCCAAATAGTTTAATATTCCATTCACCACGCCGGTAGCGTTCTTCATCAAGATCCATTATTTCGGCATCACCAACAGTTAGAGTATGATTTACAAACTCATGAAGCATCTTTGCAGTAGCGCTAGTATTTACCCCAAAAATACCTGAATGCATTTTCACACCAGCTGGAATGCCAAGAAGTGGTATTTTATTCCCAATTATCTGAAAAACATCCCTAGCAGTACCATCTCCCCCACAGAAAAGAACCATATCAATGTTTTTCTCAAGTAATTTTTTACATGCATTTTTAGTATCCTCAGATGACGTATCTTTACATGATGGACTATAAACAATTTCTATGTTTGTTATTCCATTGTTTTTTAGTTCATCATATCCCATTTCTCCTGAACAGGTAAACCACTGTATTTTATCATTTTTTGAAAATTTTGATATATATTCTTTTATTGTTTCTTCTGCTTTTGATGATGCAATTGGCTTAGCCCCTAACTTAACTGCCTCTTTTAAAACTCCATCTGTTCCTTTAAGACCTACTTTTCCACCCATACCTGCTATAGGATTAACTATCAGACCTATTTTTGTTATCATCATTATTTCGAGTGGTAAAACAAGGATTCATTATTTAAACACTATACCTTAAGACAAACAATTCTGAGAGGGAAAAAGAAAAAAATTTGCTGGCAAAAAAAGCCAGCAGAAAATAATAAGAAAATTATGTTTTTTTTTATTTTTTCTTTAGATATGGAAGACCTGTTCTTTTGTTAATACCAACCGTCATGTTATTTGGTTTGTCACATGGGCTACCACTCTTTGGTTTTCTCTTACTAAAGAAATATATTGTTTGGTTTCTTCCACCTTTTAGTTTTACGTCTAGCGTGTATAAAGTCCAACCATCATGTACATATGCCATAAAGTTTTACCTCCAAGAAACAGAATGCTTATCTTAGCATTTAAGCTTTTTCATTATTTTACCTTAAAACATGGTTTTTTTAATCTCTTATCCCTTTTTCACTAACCGTAAAAACAGCCTCTCCTTCGGGCAGATGTGGTGAATCAATTAATCTTGCTATCCTTTTTGGGCCTTTGCTTTTACGTAAATATATCCTAAAAGTAGCCGTATGGCCCACAATATGACCTCCTATTGGTCTTGTTGGATCTCCAAAAAACGCATCAGGTTTAGATGATACCTGGTTTGTAACACAAACAACGCCGTTGTTAAGATCACTCCACCTCAATAAGTCATGCATGTGTCTGTTTAGTTTCTGTTGACGGTCAGCTAGTGCACCTCTACCTATATATTCAGCTCGGAAATGAGCAGTTAGTGAGTCAACTACTAATAAACTAGTAGGTGTTTCTTTTGATATTTCTTTGACTTTTTCAACTAGTAACATCTGATGATTTGAGTTATAAGCTCGTGCTACATGGATTTTTTTAAGAACCTCATCAGGATCCAGCCCATATGCTTCTGCCATTTGTACTATACGTTCTGGACGAAACGTGTTCTCAGTATCTATAAAAAATGCGTGACCATCAAGACCTCCTTGTTCTTTTGGGAGTTGAACTGTTACACATAACTGATGAGCGATCTGTGTTTTAGCTGATCCAAACTCACCAAATAATTCTATTATCGACTGGGTTTCAAAACCACCACCCAGCAGTTCATTAAATATTTCTGATCCTGATGTAAGGCGACCTACTTTTGCTCTTTTTTCAAGCAATGCACTACCTGTTTCAAAACCACCGATATCTGCTTGTTTCCTAGCGTTCTGTATTATTTTTGCTGCTGATGAATCACCTAGATCTGCTGCTTCTGAAAGTTCTTTTGGAGATGCTACCGCGATGCTCATAATATCTGTGTATCCTGCATCCATTAACTTCTCTGCTGTAGATGGTCCTACACCAGGTAATTCATCAATTTTATCCTCCGCATCTATCTTATTTTTTACCATAGAAAATCCCTTTAATTATGGTAATTAATATCTATTTATAAAAGTGTGGTAGGGGTCATTTAAAGTATTAACTTTGAAACAAAGTCCCATTATTTTGGTTTTTATGGCATGTTAACTCTTCATTCTTATTGAAAAGTAGTAACTATTGACATTTTAAAAAGAGGCTATGTTCTAACGGGCATTCTTCAAAACCTTGTCAATTCTTTTCTTTAAATCCTTTATATCAAAAGGTTTTTTGATATAATCCTTACATAATTTCCTTCCGATTTCTTCAGAAAATTTGTCCGTACGAGCGGTAAGAAAAACAATAGGAATATTTTTCCAGGATGGATTTTCTCTTAATCTATCCGAAAGCATCCATCCACTCATTCCAGGCATCATAATATCCAACAATATAATATCTGGAATCACGTTGTTTCTTAACATTTCATAACACATGCTGCCACTTTCAACACATATAACATTATAGTCGGAACAATAATATTCCAATGCATGCTTAACAGAAATTCTCACATCAGGGTCATCATCTACTATCATAATTTTTTTCATATTTCTCACACCTCATTTTTTATTCTTCTTATTTTATAAAGAAAATCTATATTCTTTATATTGAAAGTAGAATAAGACAAATCTTCTATCAAATACTCATTATATTTTGACATCTAATTCTATCTCCTGTTTCGATTTTTTAGTATAAGGGAGATAAATAAAAGGTTCTTTATCTGATTTCTTTCTTATCAATAGAACTGGTTATTCCTGCGCTTCCTTTATTATTCATCTCACCCACCTTTCCAATATCCATAGCAATATTAAATGTCTATATGGCATTTTTATATTGCATTGCCATATGTTATATCTTTCATTTCTACTATTTATAATTTTTCTGCAAAACTGCCAAAATGTTAAAATTGCATTGCAAAAATAAAAATAAGTTATCAAAAAGAACTAGAACCCGCAAAAAAATAATAAAAAATAACCCAAGAGGGATTACAATCAAAAGAATTCCACCACACACATTTCCAGTATATGAGAGTAGGTTCTAACATGCCATCAAAGCCCTATTATTTTATAATGTATTATTTTTATTCAGTATTACGCAAAACCAATAGATTTTAGATTTAACTATAGATGAGGAATAATAGAAATGGAAAACAAATATTACCCATGGGGTGGCGAATTTACCAGATGTACATCAAATAGTTGTGTTGCAGTTGTATTGCTAAACATAGAATACATGCCCTCTGATAAAGTTGCTATTTATGGTCCTTTGAAAACTGAAAACATTGGTATTGAAAAAATTGTTGCAAATGTTATTTCCAATCCTAATATTAGATATCTTGTTGTCTGTGGTGAAGAGATACGCGGTCATCGAAGTGGTATGTCTCTTATTGCTCTGAACAAGAACGGTATTGATGATCAACATAGAATTATTGATGCCCCTGGTGCCATTCCATATATTGAGAACATTAACAGTGAGGCTATTGAACGATTTCGTTCTCAAGTTAAAACTATTAATCTAATAGATGAAAAAGATAAAAATAAAATTGATATAGCTATCGATAAATGTATAAAAGAAAAACCTGGTTCTTTTGGTAAACCTTACATTGCTATTAGGATTGTTCCTGAGGCGACAACAAATTTAGAGGATCAGAGAGCGCTTCATTCAAAAATTGTGGTAGATTATATGGGAAAAATTGAAAAGAGAGGTGAATAGGTTTTGTTTTCATTTACTAAAGAACAAGAAGTCCTAGAAATTTCAGGTATTAAGATTGGTGGTCAACCTGGTATGTATCCAACAGTTCTTTTTGGAGGGTTGTTTTTCAAAGGTGAACCAGAACCAATTAAAGCAAAAGGGTATCTGCATAAAATGTTGGATCTTAGCAAAAAAACTGGTAACCCCGGTATTCCTGATTTTTTTATCCGTAAAGAAGAATATATTGCTCCGATTATTGATTTCATTGAGGTAGATTTACCAAAAAATCTTCCTTTTTCAGTGGATATCACTGATCCATCTGTAAAAGTACAGGTATTAGAATCTCTACATGATAAAAAACTACTTAGTAGAACTATTTACAACTCAATTCATGTAGGTATTACTGATGAAGAAACTGATGCTTTGAAAAAGTATACTCCAGAGATGGCAATTGTTGTAAGTTTTAATCCTAAAGATAAATCTCCTGATGGGAAAATTGAGGTTCTTGAAAACGGTGCACACCTAACAAGTTCTGGGCTGCTTGATATTTCAAAAAATGTTGGGATCAAAAAAATCCTAATAGATACTGCGGCTCTTGCACCAGGAGATAACAGTGGTGCAAGTATCGCTGCAATACCTGTTATAAAAGAAGAATATGGCCTTCCTACGGGTTGTGCAATTCATAATGTTGTAGAGAAATCAAAATGGCTTGATGACTTTGAAGGTGTTCGTAAAACGGTTGATGCCTCAAGTAATGTCAATATACCATTATTTGGCGGTGATTTTGCAATATTTGGACCAGTTGGAAATGCAGATATTGTTTTTCCTATAGTTGCATGGCAGGATATCCTTGTCTCTGAATATACTGAGAACTATTTTGGAATTAGCCCTGTAGATTTTCATCCTAGGAGGAAACTGCTTAAATGAACAAAGGTGTTAAAACCACAGTAATAGGATCATACCCAGTAATTACTGATAACATGGAATTTATGAAGGGTTATTTCAGCCAAAAAGATAGTTTTTCCTGGGAACGTTATATACAATCCGCAGTTAACAACATGGTTGATGCGGGTATTGATATAATTTCAGATGGGCAGACACGTGACCCATTTGTTAACATTTTTTTTAGGAAAATAAAAGGCTGCAGGATAAGAGATAGACCTGAGGTTATTGACAAAGTTGAGTTTGATGGTTCTATCACTGTTGATGATCAAAAATATGTCAGAAGCATCATTCCAGATGACCGGGAGATTATTGGTCTAATCGCAGGTCCCTTTACACTAGCGCAATCATGTATTGATCTATACTATAATGATGAAAAAGAACTTGCCTTTGACTTTGCACATGCTCTTAGGCAAGAAGCAAAAATACTTGAAAAACATGTTAGTATGATTAGTGTTGATGAACCATTTTTTTCAGTGAATATGCCTGAGTATGCAAAAGAACTAATCGAAATAATTGTAGAAGGTCTTTCATGTCCAACACGGCTTCATGCCTGTGGAGATGTGTCAAAAATTGTCCCAGATCTTATAGAGTTGCCAGTAAATGTGTTATCTCATGAGTTTAAAGCCACACCGCAACTATTTGATGCGTTCAAAGAACATAATTTCTCTCAAAGTATATGTCTTGGATCTGTTCGTTCAGATAGTCCACATGTTGAACCTGTGGAAGAAATCGTAGAACATATAAACCATGGTAGAGATGTTTTTGGTGACAAGATTTCCCAGTTGTCACCAGATTGTGGTCTGAGATTGCAGACACGAAATGTTGCCTTTCAAAAACTTAAAAATCTTGTAAAAGCATACGAGGAAGTATATGGCTGATAAAGAAGTGTCATTAATAAAGGCAAAGAAAACACCTGAAAAAGAGGTTAACCTTGACTCTCGTGGTTTTTTTGTAATAGAAGTTGATAGTGACCAGAAAAACATCCGTGTGGAATATTATTCCAATGTCTATAAAAAAGATAGAATTGTCTCAGGGAGTTTTGAAAAAGTTTTCATAGGTAAACAGGCTGATGCGCTTTGTGATACAATTGTTAAAAATGTTCCTGAGTTATTACCAGAGCATTATATGTATCTGGGTCGTGAGATTCAAAGAGCGCAATGCAACCTTGAAAAAAACAAAAAATATGTCCAGGGCGGCTGTTAGAGTTTTTTAATTGTTGCTTTACCATTTACATGTATCTCTGTTTCACCGTTTCTTTGCCTGAAATCAATGTTTTCAATTAGAATTGCGTCATCTTCTTTGAATTTCTGTATTTCTTTTGCTTTTTCATCCCAAACAGACAATGTTTGTATTCCATCTTTATTTTCTATTTGGATTTTTGCAACAAAACCAAAATCTCCATTGTCTCTGAAAAAAGCTCTTGTTGGCTCTTTTTTAACTAGTTTTCCATCAATTATGTTTTTGTTATTTTTTGGTGTTTCGTCTTTTAATTCTGGCATGTTTTCTGGATTTGTTTCTAACATTCCATATCGACCGATGTTTA
This sequence comes from Thermoplasmata archaeon, assembly GCA_030640585.1. GTDB lineage: Archaea > Thermoplasmatota > E2 > DHVEG-1 > DHVEG-1 > DAOWIZ01. The sequence goes on along the minus strand of DAOWIZ010000003.1, from coordinate 3,778 downwards.
TTTCAAGACTGTTGAAACCATCCTTTACATATCCATTAATAACTTTAACATTAGTCCCAATTTTTATTGACCCGTTTTTTACTAGTTCTACGTCTTGATCCCAGAGTGCTAGTCCGCAGGTTCCTGATTCGTCAGTAATTTCTAGGTTGATTACTCTCCCAGGTGACCCATTTTTACGGTTAAAAGTTCTTGATTTACTGATATTAGTTATCTTTCCATAAACCGTTGTATCTATCCCTGGTTTTAGATCTGAAATTTTTGAAATATTCTGTTGGTTTCTACCCAATTCATCAACGATTAACAATGCAATAGTATTTTCATCTAACAGGTCATCATTTTCTTTTTGTCTTTTCTTTATTTCAGAGTTGAATTCTTTTTTTGTCTTGAGATCTTTGATTTGATCATAAAGCTGCTCTATTGTTTTTTGCATCCAAATTATGTATATGTATAGTTGTTGTTTAAAACTATTGATGAAAAAATATTAATTTATCATAAATAGAAAGAAGAAATGAGAGATTAAAAGTTTAGGAAAGAGAAAATTGTTGGATGGGAGAATTGGAAGGTGATGAGGAGAGGAGGTGAAAGGATGAAAAAAATTTCATTTTTCCCCCAGTTCCAACAATTCTAATATTTATTCTATAAAAAGGGTTTAAAAGGCTTTGCTGTACAAGCCTTACCAGGGTTCTTTACAGTTGTTATCCAAAAAAAGAGAAGAAGGGTTTATTTTTTACCCTTTTTTCTACGTTTTTTCATACCTTTGCTCATAGTTTGCTTTATACCAAGTTTTTTAGGTATCTGTTTTAATGTTTCAAGGATTTGTTTTAAAATCTTGATGACTATCTTCTGGTTTTTATAGCATAAGAACCCTACTGCCCCGATCACTACTATTCCTGCTATTGCTATAGAAATGATTGTATAATCCACTCCATTTTTTATTTTTTTTCTCAATTTATGTGAGTCTAAATTCTTAAACAGAAGAGATTAATTGATAAATCTCTATTGTTTTTTTGAGAGTGCTATTCTTCTTCTTTCTTCATTTTTGTTATATTTTCTGCTGTTTTTTTCAGCAGAAAATCCCTTATTTCTTTTGGTTTTGCAGAGTTTATCCCAAAGTACTCCGGGAAACGTTTAGTTGTTGTAAGCATTTCTGTAGATCGATATTTTTTTGCATTAATTAGTTTGAGTTCTGTTAGTTCATCTACATGATCATATGTTTTGGTTCCTATCATTCGTCGTAGGTTACTTTGTTTAAGTGGTTGATGAAAGGCTATTAGCGAGAGTGTTTTCAGTAGATGATCTTCTATGTCATGATCTGATACCATCATACTTTGTTCAGTATATTTTTCCTTCACTTGCATAGCATATTTGTCACCTGCACGGATAACTTCCATACTTGTTTCGTTTTTACGTGTAACATTATAATCTTCAATTAGTTCTTCGAGGGTTTCAGATATTTTTTTAGGGGAAAGATTAGTAGCCTCTTTTATTTCCTTTATACTTATTGGCTTACTAACTGAAAACAGCACAGATTCAACCAGTCTTTTTTCTTTTATGCCCATGGGAATTTTTCACCCTTTTTTTCTAACTATATCTAATATCTTTAATGTATATTTTACCATAAGGAAATCTATTCTGGTAAACCCTTATTTTGTTATCATTTGCTAGAAATAACACACTCATAAGTGTTTTAATTATTTCTTCTCTATCTCTTTTTTCATATAACTCATTTAACGTCAAAGTAGTTTTTTTGAGTTTTTTGATTTTTTCCCAAATTATTTGTATGTCTTCTTCCAGGTGATCTTCATGTGCTGTTCCTACCATTCGTTTCCTTGCTTTTTCTGCGAGTCTTTCTCTTTCTTCTCGTCTTTGCTGTTCTAGTAGTTGATATTCCTCGCTTTCTTTTCTAGCAAGGTCAAATGCGTCTAAAAGTTCGATAAGTGTTACTTTTCTTTTAGACTCCCTACGAAGTGGCTCAGCAATTGGTGGTTCTGGCATGTTCATTACAAGATTAGTATATGAATAATCATCATCCTGGGTGAGCCACATCTCTGTTGGTATATCCCCCCAGCCAAATGGTTCATATGTTTCTTCGGTTGCCTCTATACTGACTACCAAATTATCACTTTGTAGTTTGAGTATTTTCCATGCCATATAGATGATTCGTCCAGCAGTCATCAGATCAATTTTTTCGTCTTTTGCACGGTTCAGATATATCGTTGAAAAACCAACTAGGTCTATATCCCAAGGATTCAAATGATGCTGCATTACCAGTTCAAAGGCTATTGCTATTGATCTATCAAACGGGTTATCTATTGAGATGTACTCCCCCGCGTCTGCTTTTTGCAGCATACTTACATAATGGTTAATTCTAGTTGCATCCTCATCTTCATCAATAAGTGATTTATGAAACAAGAGATGGTTGATTACATCGTTATCTATCCTAAGTTGCTCCACGCATTCGTCCTCCTTCAAGTTTTATTTCACCTTTTGGCCCAACACTGTTTGGATCTAGGTTTCCGATCATCTCAGATACCCCAGTATCGCGCATTGTCACACCATATACATGATTTGCTTCTTTAAGTGCCACTTTTCGAAGTGATACCATGATGAACTGTGAATCAAGAGCATTACGTTTTATCATACGTGATACAACCTCTGCATTTACACCATCCAAAAACATATCAATTTCATCTAGTACATAAAACGGGCTTGGATCATAGTGCTGAATTGCAAAAATAAAAGCAAGACTTGCAATACTTTTTTCACCACCAGATAGAGCAGAAAGCAATAGTATTTTTTTACCACGAGGCCGTGCCTTAATTGTTAGGCCACCTTCAAATAGATCTTCAGGGTCTTCTATTTTAAGCTCTGCCTCTCCACCCTCTGAGAGTTGTGCATAAATATCTTTGAAATTACGATTAATTTGATCATATACTTCGTAGAATCTTTCTGTTTTTTTCTCTGTTACGCTTTTTACAAGTTTTACAAGGTTTTTCTTCTGATCCTTTAAGTGTTTTACATCCTCATCCAGTTTGTTTTTTCGTTCTGTCTGATGTTCATATTCATCAAGGGCTCTCATGTTAACTGGTTCAAATTCCCTCATGGATTCCTCAATTACTTTCATTGAGTCCTTAAGTGATTCAACATTTGGAAGTTTAGTATCAGTTATTTCAACGTTGTAAAGTTTGAGTTCTTGATCGAGTTCACTAATTGCTGCCTCAAGTGTTGGCATACGATATTTTGCCCTAGATGTCAGGTCATAATATGACTCGATACGTGTGTTAACCTTATCAAGTTCGTTTTCAATTGTAACAGTTTCTCTATAAATGCTGTCTCGTTTAACTGTGTATTCTTTCATCTTACCAGTCATTTGTTCTTCAACTTTCATCAAAGCTTTTAGTTCATTTCTGTACTCCTCTTTATTTTGTTTAAGTTCCTCTATTGATTTTTTGTAGTTTATAATTTCTTTATCTTGAGTTTCTAGTCTTTTAGTTATTTCATCTTTTCTTTCCTGAAGTAACTCTATTTTCTTTTCCAGAGCATCTTTTTCAGAGTTAAAAGTTAAAACAGTTTCATGAAGTTCAGATACTTCACTTTCAAGGGTTCTAGCGTTTTGTGCTAGTTCTTTTTTGGTTCCTTTCATCAAAAGTTTACCTTTTTCCTCTTTGACGGTGTCCAGTTCGCCTAGTCTCTGTTTGCTCTCTTGTATTTGATTAACAACCTCGTTTTTCTTAGCATCCAGATCTTCTTTTTCTTTAATTTTAGCATCCAGGTCTTT
>DAOWIZ010000090.1 GCA_030640585.1 Thermoplasmata archaeon | reverse complement strand
ATTTCTCCTTTTTTTATTCCAAATGAAACGCCATTTACTGCTTTTTTATCAGATTTCGGATATGTGAATTCTAGGTTATTCACTTCGATTGCAACCGGTCCAGTTGTTGATCTTGATACAGATTTTTCCTCAGGAAATGCAAAAATACCTTTCGCATTACATTTTGGACAAACGATTTCTATTGTTTCCCCTGAAGTGCCATGAACAGTAATTTCGTTCTTACAGTGAGGACATGCTACTTTTTTTGTTATAGAGTTAGTATCTCCCATCATTTTTCACCTTTTTTATAACATTGAATCCCCATATATAATTATTGTGAAGTATAATAGTAGAAACTTCAAAATATCTTTAGTATAATTTTACATTTTCAGTTTACAGGAAAAAACAATTATAAAATGATCCAAAACAACGATCGAATCCCGATGCAGGCATGATAACCAATAGAATAATGGATACCAACACATTTTTCTTTTTGTATGCGCATAAATCACTGGGATAAAACACTTCTGTAGTAAGAGTTACATTGTATTTTTTGGTTAGTTACTGTTTTTGTATTTATGGGGTTTTGTTTTTTCAAGGAAATAATCTATCCATGCTGCCTTAACACTTGGTATAGTCTCCCGTTCTATCAGTTTTAATATATCCTTTTGTTCTTTTGTCGTCGCCAGTTTTTTAAGCGACGCAAGACTTATCCTGGTATCTTCTTTAACAGAGGAATCTTTTGGGCGAAATAGGTTTCTTAACAAGTATTTTTGTTTCTTCTTCGTATCATGTGACATAGTAATACTCCATTACTGATATAGTATCTATCTGTTATAAAATGATTTCCCTTTAATTAAATTGCAAAATTATATTTTATGGGGCATAATGTATTAAAGCACTAGATGCAAAACACTAAAATGCAGCATTATTTACATGTCTGAACACTGGCATAGGCATAAATTTTTTTCACAATGGTTAAGATTAAGTATTCTATACTTAAAAATAGGTTGACATAATACATGGAAGAAATCAAAATAATATTTTACCCTAAAAAAAATAAACAGGTCACAGTAGTATGTGAAGTTGCTAAAAGTTTTTTAGAAAAAACAAAAGGATTAATGAATAGATCATCATTGCCAAAAAATCATGGTATGTTGTTTCCATTTCGAATTCCATGGTTTAGAGTTTTCTGGATGAAACACGTAAAAATACCACTCGATATTGTTTTTATAAACAAGGATTTAAAAATAATAAATATACATGAAGCACCAGTAGAAACAGGCCTATTTTACAAATATTATTGCAGCCATGGCTTCTGCAAATATATTATTGAATGTAACACAGGCTTCTGTAAAAAAAATAATATTTCTAAAGGTACAAAAATATCAATTGAAAAATGAGATGAAAGCAGGATAATACAGCACCATCCTGCAAGTTTTTTGATTATATTAGATGATATCACTACTAAAGTGGTCTTCCGATTGACAACCTAACTGATATTGTATCATTCAAACCATTTCCATCCGTTACCGTCAAACTGACATCATATTGACCCTCTACAGCATATGTATGTACCGGTGGATTCTGCAATACAAATAATGCTGTTCCATCATCAAAATCCCATTCCCAGCCGGTTATATTTGCATCACCCGGTATTGAGGCATCTGTAAAATTTAGTTCTGTATTTACCCAAAGCTCATCTGTTGGATGGTTGAATTTAGCTGTTGGCGGTTTATATGTGATATCAATTGTTTTTGAAGTAGTATTAGTATCACCATTTTTATCTATAATTGTTAATGTAACAATGTATGTACCAATTCCTTCATATTTGTGTACAGAATCCGTTGAACTTGATTTTATTCCATCTCCGAAATCCCATAACCATGATTCTATGTCCTCTCCAGTTGATTTATCATTAAAAGTGACAGTTACATTCACATAGACGTTCTCTGTTGGGTTGTATTCAAAAATTGCTTCAAGTGTTTCTTTTACTTCTTCTTGTTGTGTGCATCCACTTAATAGACCAAATATTAAACAAATACCTATCAATAATACAATAATTTTATTTTTCATATTTTTGCTCTCCTCCTTTTAACTATAGAAGTTTTTTACTAACATGTCAAAATTACTATATATTTCTTTCGAATTTTTTGTTAACAAGGAATAATTTTATAATTACTATCTACATTACAGTCTCCGGGTGCCTGATTTCTACCATTGAGGAGTGTGAAATTTTGACTAAGATAACCGCGCATGACCTAGCAAAAAAACAAAAAGAGATATCTGTAGCAGAATTCTTTGAAAGAAACAAACATATCCTAGGGTTTGGAAATGCTACAAGAGCATTAATTACAAGCATTAAAGAAGGAGTTGACAACGCTCTTGACTCATGTGAAGAGGTAAATGTTCTACCAGATATTTATGTTGAAGTTAAAAACCATGAAGATGGCGAATGTAAAATTATTATTGAGGATAACGGCCCTGGAATTGTAAAAAAACAGATTCCCCATATTTTTGGAAGGCTTTTGTATGGTTCACGTTTTCATGCCATTAGACAAAGTCGTGGTCAACAAGGAATAGGTATTTCTGCTGTTGTTTTGTATGGTCAGCTTACAACAGGTAAACACGCAAAAGTTATATCAAAAGTAGAAGAAGACAGACCTGCGGTAATACTTGAGCTTGTAATTGATACTAATAGAAACCGTGCCGAGGTGCTTAACCGCAATACTGTACATTGGGATAAACCATCAGGTACAAGGATAGAAATAAGTATTATAGCAGATTATAAACGTGGTAAACGTTTTGTTTATGATTATCTACAGAGTACGTCTATTGTTAATCCTCATGCTCAGATAACCTATAAAGATGCTGAGGGAACAGTACATTTTTTTGAGAGGACAACTGAAACTTTACCCCGTAAAGCAGTTGAAATTAAACCTCATCCATATGGTGTTGAGCTTGGTACTCTTATCAAAATGGCTAAACATACAAAGGCTCGTAAACTCTCCAGTTTTTTGAAAACTGAGTTTAGCAGCATGGGAGATCGTACCACTAAAACTGCTTGTGAAAAAGCAGGTCTTGATAGAAATATAAACCCAAAGGAGATGAGCCGTGAGGATTTTTTAGCATTACATAAAGCCTTTAAAAAAGTTAAAATCATGGCCCCTTCAAATGATTGTTTGTCACCAATTGGCGAAACACTCATCAGACGTAGTCTTAAACATGAGACCGAAGAAATCAGCCCGGAGTTCATCATCACTGCTTCAAGGCCATCATCTGTTTATTCAGGTAACCCGTTTCAGATAGAGGTAGGACTTGTTTACGGTGGGAACTTGCCAAAGGATAGATCTGTGAAAATCATGCGTTTTGCAAACCGTGTACCCCTTCTATATCAGCAGGGTGGATGTATTATTACCTCTGCCATATCATCAATTGATTGGAGACGGTATGGCATGGATCAACCATCAGGTAAAGGCATACCAACTGGTCCTGCAATATTTTTAACTCATATTTCTTCAACTCAGATACCGTTTACTTCTGAGAGCAAAGAAGCAATTGCTGATATTCCTGAAATTGAAAATGAAATTAAACTTGCTTTTAGAGAATGCGCTCGTAAAGTACAGAAACATATCCATAAAAAAGTACGTCGTAAAAAAACTCGTGAGAAATTTGATCTTATTACAAAGATACTACCTGAAATTGCAAAGAAATCAGCACATATGCTTGATAAACCTGTGCCATCTCTTGATGCTGTTATTACAAAAATCATGGATGTTGTATGGATTGAGGATGTAATAACATATGAAAAAGTTGATAGAGTTATTCAAACAACTTTGATAGAGCCTGTTGAGGAAAAACAACAAGGTGTTATTACAAAGAGTAAAATCATGGTTGTAAACTATAAACGTACTCCACAAAAATTCAATCTTTATGCATTGATACCTGAGGATGCTGTTATAGGGGCAGTTGAGCCTAAGCCATCTAAAATTACCAGTAATTATATTAAATGGGGTCTTGGAACAATTCAACCGGCTAACAAAATTGATGTGAATTTTGAGCTTGCAGGTCTTGGACAAGGAGATTTTGATGAAAACGATCTGTACATAGAAAATATCAACCCGACCTATGTGATAGGAGCAGATAAATGGGAAGGTGACTAAAAATGGTGAAAAAAGATTACACTAATGTACTTAACAAGATAGATATGATTGCGTCTAAAATCTATGATGATTTTCAAAAAACTGAAATACCGTATCTTAACCTGCCAACACGTTCTAAATCTAATATAAAATTTGATGACAAGTTTAATGTTTGGAAATATGGAAAAAAAACAATAGAACGAAGTGCTAAATCTCTTGATGGAGCATATATGCTCCTTCGTACAATGTATATGACTGATTTCATAAAAGAAATGATCAGGATAAACAAATCCTCAACTCTGAGAGAAATGTATTATATATCTGAGGGTTGGGATATGGCAAAGTTCCATACTCAGCAGGAGTCAAACATGCTTGCTGAAGATCTGGAAGTTATAACAAATTGCATGAGAGAAGATTTCAAATTAAGACCTGAAGAGGATGGATCTAGAGTCATAGGTAATCTCACAATTGAAGAAATGACGCGTAATAAGACAAAGAAAAAGATTCATTGTCAGGATGATGTTGGAGATTCAGGGTATACAATTCCATATAATGTTGAGCCTGAAAAAATAACTTTTAAGAGCGCGGATGCGGATTATATTATTGCAATAGAAACGGGTGGTATGTTTGACAGACTTGTTGAAAACGGTTTTGACACATCTCATAGGGCAATACTAGTGCATCTTAAAGGACAACCGGCAAGATCAACTCGGCGTTTTATTAAACGACTTAACACAGAAAAAAACATCCCTGTATTGGTATTTACTGATTGTGACCCATGGAGTTATCGTATTTTTGCAAGTGTAGCATATGGTGCAATAAAAACAGCGCATATATCAGAATACTTGGCAACCCCTGAATCCCAGTATCTTGGTGTAACACCATCAGATATTGAAAACTATGACCTACCAACTGATACTCTTACAAAAGAAGATATAAACGCATTGAAAAGTGAACTAACTGACCCTAGGTTTCAGGATAGTTTTTGGAGGGGTGAAATAAAACTTCAACTAAAAATGGGAAAAAAATCAGAACAGCAGGCTCTAGCAAAATATGGTCTTGACTATGTGACAGATACTTATCTACCTGAGAAACTTGCTGAGATGGGGATGAGCAAAAAATAAAAAACTTATTGTTCTAAGAAATTCATTAATTTCTCTAGTGATTTACCCCTATGAGAATAGTTGTTTTTTTCATTTGTTTGCATCTCTGCAAATGTTCTTGTTTTGCCACCTGGTATAAAAATTGGGTCATAGCCAAAACCGTTAGATCCTTTTTCTGTTTCTGAGATTGTACCGGGGCATTCACCTATGAAAAGCACTGGTTTTTCACCTGGTTGCCCATATGCAAATATAGATCTGAAAACTGCTTTTCTATTACTAGTTTTTTCCATAAGTTTCAATATACCTTTGCATCCTATTGTATGAAAAACATATGCAGAATAGACACCAGGAAAACCTTTTAAACCATCTATGAAAAGACCAGCATCCTCAAGGATGAATAGTTTGTCAAAACTTTCTTGTATATGTTTTACCCCGTAGCAGGCAACTTCTTCAAGACTGTCTGCTTGGATCTCAGGATAACCAAGGTTTTTTTGGACAACATCAATATTTATCTTGGACAGTTTTTCTTTGGCTTCCATTTGTTTTCCTTTATTACCTGTGATAAAATATAGTTTCATCGGTATCTGCCTCTTTTCACAATTTCATCAATTTTTTTAATAACAATATCTGCATCTGTTTTTAACTCTTTACAATATCCATCTAAAACATCTTTAAAACAGTCAGAATATTGAGAATGCGTTGACTCTATTGCCTCCATGAGAACATGAAGGTCAACACCTTTTGACTCTATTTCATTGTTTTTTTCTCCAAGTCCAAAATCAATGAAATAAACACAATCATCTAATAATATCATGTTGGAAGTAGTGATATCACCATGTATGATATCATTATTGTGAAATTTTGCTATGCTTTGTCCTATTTTATTGCAGATATTTTTTCGTTCTTCTTTGCTCATTTGATTTAAAATATCTTTAACTCTTTTTCCTTGTAGGTATTCCATTGTTATAACGCCATTTTTTAGATCTACATCATAAATAATTGGTACAGATACACCACAACTACGGGATTCAGTGATGAGTTTGGCTTCTTCTTTAGTTCTATAAAAAATAAGATGATTGTCTATTTGTTTTATACGATATGATTTTTTTAGTCGTCTTTTTTGAACTGCTTTATGACCCATGTAGTTGTCTAAACATATCTCTGCTTCTGCACCTTGATATAGAACTGTTTTGTTAGTCACGCCAGGTCACATCCACCATATCTGTTCTAAAACGTTGATCGATAAAACTACCCTCAACCTTTAGTCTTATACCACTTTTGTACATCAGAATCCCAAGCCAAGCTATCATAGCACCATTATCAATACAAAGATCCCTAGTTGGTACAAAAAAAGAAGCGCCTCGTTCCTCAGCCATTATCTGTACCATTTCACGAAGTCGTTTATTACTAGCTACACCGCCACCAAGTAATACATTGTTTTTTTCAGTATGGGCCATAGCTCGCTCAGTTACTTCTGTTAACGCTGCAAATGTTGTCTCCTGAATAGAATAACATATATCCTCAAGACTCTCGCCTTTTTCATAGTATTGCCCAGCTGCTGTTAAAAGACCTGAAAACGCTAGATCCATCCCCTTAATTGAATAAGGCAACTTTAGGTATTGTTTTCCTTTTTTTGCAAGTTCTTCAATTTTTGGACCACTGGGAAAACCAAGTCCAACATTTCTACCAAATTTGTCAAGACAGTTACCTATACCAATATCAAGAGTTTCACCAAAGACACGGTAACGGCCCTCTGCAAATGCAATAACCTGAGTATTTGCACCAGAAGTATATAACAAAACCGGGTCATTACAATCATCCAGGGTACCTCGCCCAATTTCTAGATGAGCAACACAATGGTTAACACCAATAATAGGTTTATTTATAGAAAGACTAAGAGCACGTGCCGCAGTTGCAGCAGTACGAAGACAAGGACCAAGACCAGGACCCATCGAAAAAGAAACCAGATTAATATCATTGCTACAGATTTTTGCTTTTTCCATTGACTCTTTGATTAAATCTGCTATATACTTTGCATGATGATTCGCTGCTTCTCTAGGATGAATTCCTCCTTTTTCAGGTCGATAGATCTTAATAAGATTAGAAAAAACTCTGCATTTACCATCGTCATCATTTACAACGCCTACCCCAATACTATGAGCAGTTCCTTCTATGCCAAGACAAATCATAATTAATGGGCTGTAAGTATGAGTAATATAAAATAAATTTGGTTCCTAAAAAAACAAATAATAAAATAGACAGAATAACTGAAACGCAGCCCAATCTCCATTTTAGATGATGATAGCCCATTATTTATTTATTCCAATTTCTACTTCCAACTCATCTATCTTCCATTTTTTAACAAGTTTACCAGAAGGTCTATCGATAAAAGAAAGTTCTTTTGAACGAGTCTCACCCTGAATATAATCCTGCCATTTCTGCAAAGCATTTTTCTTTTCAGAATCAATATTAATCCCTACAGTGATCCGATCCTCTACATCAAGGTCAAGTTCTTTTCGCATGGATTGTATCCTTCTAACAATCTCTCTGGCAAATCCTTCTGCTTCAAGATCAGGTGTAAGGGTTGTATCAAAAAGTAAAACTGCATCTTCGGTTTCAGTCCTTGCAATATGACTTTTTTCACTTTCAACTATCTGAAAGTCATCCATAGTAAGAACAATATCTTCACCATCGACACTAACTGTTATTTTCTTAGTCTTGGTCAAATCCCCATATAACTGATGGCTATCTAATTCTTCTATTGCATTTACAATTCCTTTTGCTTTTGCTTTGTATTTTGGACCTAGTTTTGAATGATTTGGTTTAACCGTTTTAGTCATAAAATTTGATGTATCTCGTTCAAAAGAAATCTTTTTAACATTGATTTCTTCATTTAACAAATCAAGCAAATCTTTTATTGAATCCTCTATTTTTTTATCACAGACAAGTGTTGCATTACTAAGAGGATATTTTACTTTGATACCAATTTTTGATCTTAGTGCTCTTCCAACTTCTACAAGATCTCTTATTTTCTCCATACCACTTTCAAGTTCATCATCGATTTGTTTATCATCAGAATGTAAATAGTCACATAGATGAACACTTTCAGGCATATCATCCGCCCTAAGATTTAGATATATCTCCTCAGTAATAAATGGAATGAGTGGCGCAAGAATCTTAGAAAGACCTAGGAATATCTCATACATTGTAGAATACCCTGCGAGTTTATCCTCTGTTTTTTCCTCAACCCATAATCGTTTCCTTGATCTGCGTAGATACCAGTTACTAAAATCTTCAATTACAAAGTTTTCAACAAGACGTGCTGCTTTATGAATTTCAAAAACCTCAATATGTTTCCTCACATTGGATATAACTTTATTGTATCTGCTAAGAATCCATTTGTCAAGAAGTTGTCTTTTTGCAATTGGAATTGTATCTTTTTTGCAATCAAACTTGTCAATAGATGCATATGTCGTAAAAAAGTTATATGAGTTCCAAAATGTAAGAATAAACTTACCCAGTGTATCTTTTACGGCTTGTTCAAAAAACCGTGTTGACATCCAAGGAGCATTCGCAGATATTAGATACCAACGAAGTGAATCAGCACCTTCATGATCAAGAACGATAATTGGGTCAACATAGTTACGTTTGCTTTTGCTCATTTTCTGATTATTTTCATCAAGAACCAAGCCGAGTGTTAACACATTTTTATATGGCCGATCATCAAACAAAAACGTTGAGATAGCCAACAATGAGTAAAACCAACCACGGGTTTGATCAAGAGCCTCACAGATAAAATCAACAGGGAAATTATCCTTGAATTTATCCTGATTCTCAAAAGGATAATGCCACTGAGCAAAAAACGCTGAACCAGAGTCATACCAGCAATCAATTACTTCTTCCTCACGTTTCATTTGAGATTTACATTTTGGACATTTAACAACTATCTCATCAACAAAAGGCTTATGAAGATCATAATTATCAGGAAATGATTCGCTAAGATTTCTAAGTTCTTCAACACTACCAACACATATCTGATGTTTACAAGTTTTATCAGAACAAGTCCAGATGGGCAATGGTGTACCCCAGTACCGCTTACGAGAAAGAGCCCAGTCCTTTACCTCACGGATGAAATCGCCAAATCGTCCTTGTTGAAGATACTCAGGATACCAGTTAATATTATTATTATTTCTAACTAATGAGTCTTGTACCTTAGTCATTGCAATAAACCATGATTCCATAGCATAATACAACAATGGAGAATCGCAACGCCAGCAGAACGGATACTCATGAGTATGCTTATGAATCCCTTCTAACAGCCCTCTTTTTTCAAGATGTTTGATAATACTTGGATCTGCATCCTTTACAAACTGTCCTTTCCAAGGGGTGACTTCGTCAGGAAATGTTCCATCTAGTTTAACAAGTTGAACAACAGGTAGATCATATTTCTTACCAACATTATAGTCATCCTCTCCAAATGCTGGTGCCATATGAACAATGCCTGTACCATCCTCCATTGTTACAAAATCTGCAAGAACTACATACCATGCTTTTTTCTCAGGTTTAGCAAAGTCAAACAATGGCTCATACTCAGTTCCTTCCAGCTCTTTACCAGAAAAACCATCAAGAAGTTCATATTCCTCGCCTTTCAGAAGAACTGATGCCCGTTCCTCTGCAAGAATCATCACGTCTCCATTAAGGCGAATCTTGATATATGTCTGATCTGGGTGAACCGCAAGTGCCACATTGGAAATAAGAGTCCAGGGTGTTGTCGTCCAAGCCAAAAAATATGCATACTCATCTTTAAGTTTGAATTTAACAAAAATACTTGGGTCATCAACAATCTTATAACCCTGAGCAATCTCATGGGCAGAAAGCGCTGTACCACAACGAGGACAATACGGAACAACCTTATGACCTTTATAGAGCAGTTTTTTATCCCAAGCCTGCTTTAGAGACCACCAGACAGACTCAATATAATCATTTTTTAGCGTAATATATGGGTTGTCCATATCAACCCAGAAACCGATTCTACAGGTAAGTTCAACCCATGCATTTTCATATTTGAAAACACTTTTTTTACATTCATCATTAAACTTTTTAATACCATATTTTTCAACATCTTGTTTATCTTTGAGCCCTAGTTTTTTCTCTACCTCTATTTCAACAGGTAGACCATGTGTATCCCAACCAGCTTTTCTCTCAACGTAATGACCATTCATCGCCTGATAACGAGTGAAAAGATCCTTCATAACACGGGTGAGAATATGACCGGGATGAGGCATACCATTTGCAGTTGGAGGTCCCTCTAAAAAAATATATGGCGTGCAACCCTTACGTTGATCTATTTGCTTTTTAAAAATATCATTTTCTTCCCAGAATTGCAGGATTTTTTCTTCAACGTTTTTTGGGCTGTATTTCTGAGGTGGCAACTCAATCATTGTTTTTTCACCAGGTAATTGTAACGACACCCTAATAATAGAAGATGGTTAAAACCATTTCCATCAAAAAAAATTTCTTGTCTAATAATTTCGTATACTATCTGTTTTCATAAACTCACGAAGAAGAGAAGTTGCATAACATCCTTTCTTTAACTCAAACTTTAAAACCAGAGCATTACCTGGGTCTAATTTATATTCAAGGTTATTAACAGGAGAAATTAATGCACGTCTTGATCCAGATGAAGAAATATAAGGGATTTCAGGGATAATAAAATCTCTATGATCAATTTTTTCACTCTCAATTATTTTATGTTCAATTTCACCCATCACGCCCGTGGAAAACACTGACTCGCAGCCAAATAAAACACCACTGATAACTGCTTTTCCTTTCAAAGCCTGCTTATTGACTTTTTCAATGTTACTCTCTTTTACCATTATTCCATTATCATCCAATATACCTTTCCTAACGGGTAGAATAATATCACCAACAACAGCCTTATTCAATGGAAGACCTTGTCTTATTCGTTCACTTAAAATCTTGTTGAAAAGATATGACTGATAAGCATAAACAAACATTGTGAGAAGATTCCTGGGTAGTTCCTTCAACCCTCCAACAAAATCATCTGGTTCAACTACTAGTTTATTCATAATTGCTTTTTCGAAATTCAAAAAACGTGGATAAGATTTCAATGCCTCAGAAAAATCCCGGGTTTCTTCAAGATTCTTTCTAAGATTATATGTTTCTTCATCTTCACCCTCAATAGGATTTGCAACATATGTCATAGCAGCGCCTTCAAAATCATCACGGACAATATGTTTACCAACAACATGAGTAATTGGCCGCATTATACCAAAACGTTGAATGCCATAAAAATTTGGAAAACCACCGCCATCAACAATAACTTTAGTAATATTCTGAACTTGTTCATCCTTAATTTTGTTTCTAATGTTTCTAACAGTTATTTCAAATTTGTTGCCAACAAGATTACCTATTTTAACAGGTTTATCAGAAGTATAAATGTCTTTGATGCTGACATCTTTTATTTTTATACTTGATAGTTTTTCCACAGGTACATTATAAAATGACATGAGTTGAGTGGTTTTTGCACGTTTATCTTTAGTACCTGCAAAACCTACTCTCTTTCTAGATATATGTAACCGGTTAGAAATCTCTTTTACAAGCAGATTAGTCTCCCAATTAGTAGATGTAACATCAGCAATTGTAAACCTACCATTTTCTTTTTTAGAAGGATAGTTTGAAATTTCGGTTACAATAAAATCCTCAGGGATGCTGCGTAGTTTCCCACCTACACCATCAACATTTGTTAAAAAAGTTGTTATTCCAATGTTTTTTTCAGCAGGTAAAACATTCATCATTTACTCTTACTT
>DAOWIZ010000084.1 GCA_030640585.1 Thermoplasmata archaeon | reverse complement strand
CAGAGTTTCTCAAACTAACTTTCGCCCAGTTCTTAATCTTCTCACTGGCCTCTTCATCTGATATAATGAGATCAAGATATCCCTTAATTGGCGTTACAGGGGATTTAAGTTCATGGGCAGCTATGTTCATAAATTCTGTTTTAAGCCGTTCAGATTTTTTCAGTTCATCTTCTACTTCTTTACGACCTGTTATATCTCTTACAGTACAAATCATACCTACAAACTTGCTCTCATCATTTTTAAGTGGTGCAATATTTGCTTCGATAGGAACAATACCTCCATAAGTATTGGTAAGTTTCAGTTCAACGTTTTCGACTTTTTCATCGTTTTTCCGAGCATCAATAAAAACCTGCTGGAAAAGATAAATCGAGTCATCCGATAAGTAATCTCTAAAAAGCGTTGCAAGAATCTGGCTTTTACGCCGTCCACACATCTTTTCAAAAGAGGGATTAACATAAGTCAACCGTCCAAGGGGATCAATAGTTAGAACTCCATCAGCAGATGTTTCTGCAAGAACACGATATTTTTCTTCAAGTCTAACTAGTTCATCCCATGCTTGTTGACGTTGAGTAATATCCTTACCTCTGATTAGAATACCTTTTATTTTTTCCTTTTCCCTAATGCAATCCGTCGAAAATAAAAACTTATATTTTTTCCCATATCTAGTAATCAAATCACATTCATAATCATTTACTTTTACATCCCGACAGGCATTGCTAACCGCCTCAAGATGTTTCGTCATATCCTCCTGTGAAAAAACATCTTTTATGTTAGAAAATGATTTACCTATTATTTCATCTTTTTTTATCCCACTTAGTTCTAAAGCAGTATTATTGATATCTAAAATAACCCCTGTTTCTAGATATAATAAGAAATCACTTGTTGAATCAAAAATCTCCCTGAATTTCTTTTCAGACTCAATAAGATCTTTCTCGACATTTTCTTTTACAAGCCTATCACTTAAATCTCTTAAAATAATCAGATATCCAACTACTTTTTTACCTTCATGTAATAGGCTTGCGTTGATTTTAACAGGAATTATATCATCATCTTTTGTAATTGCTTTTATTTCATATGAGCCAATATCTTCTCCACATATTCTTTTCTTAAAATTTTCAGAAATAATATCGATACTATCTTTACTGAAAATGTTAACTTCATTGAACTTTTTCCCAATAAGATCACTTTTAGCATATCCTAAAAATTTTGTAGCTTGTTTGTTTATATCTACAAAAACACCATCAGTATCAAGAACAATAACCGGATCAATTGCGCTTTCAAACAATTTCTTATATTTTTTTTCTGATTTTCTTAATCTCTCATCGGTTTTTTTAATATCTGTAATATCATGGGATATACCCATAGTTCCAATGATTTTGCCATGATCATTATACCTTGGTATTTTTGTAACAGAAATCCAGCGATCATCGCCATTTTTATCAGTTAGTCTTTCCAACTTGTTAATAATGGGTTCACCCGTCTTTATCACTTTTTCGTCATCTTCATGTATTCTTTTCGCCTCATCTTTTGGTAAGAAATCAAAATCTGTTTTGCTAATCATCTTTTCAGATGTTGTATCATAATGTATTGCTTTTGCATTATTCACTTTTATAAACTTGCTTTCTTTATCTTTAAAAACAATGGAATCGGGGACATTATCTAGAAGTGATTGTAACAGGTCATGTTCATAATTCAGTTTCCTTTCAATTTCTTTTCTTTCACTAATGTTTTTGATAACACCAATAGATCCAATGATAGTTCCTTCATGGTTTTTTAATACACTAAGCGATATATCTACATCAAGTGGTTCGTTGTTTTTACTAAGCATTTTTGTTTCAATGCTATGTTTCATCCCTTTCTGCCTGACGTTTTCTGCACGTATTTTCTGCCATTCATCTTGTGGATAAAGAGACTCAACAGGTCTCATGTATAGATCTTTTTTATCAAATCCTAGAAGTGTTTCTGTGTATTTATTCCAAGAGATGATTCTTTCTTTTTCATCCGTAAGCATTATTGCAACTGCGCTGTTTTCAAAAATTGTTTTATATTTTGCTTCCGACTCAACAAGTTTTTTTTTAGTTCTTTTATACTCTGTTATATCTTTTATTATTGCAACAGAACCAGTGATTTTCCCCTTTGCACCTTTTAAAACAGCTAGGGATACTTCTACATTAAAAGGCTCTGATCCTTTTCTTATCATCTTTGTCTCAAGTTTATGTTTCATCCCTTTCTGCCTGATGTTTTCTGCACGTATTTTCTGCCATTCCCCAGGCGGGTAAAGAGTGCTTACATGTTTCATTGCTAACTCTTCTCCGTTCATGTTGAAGAGTTCTTCAGCGTATTTATTCCAGGATATAATTTGTTCATTTTCATCTGCTATTGTTATAGCAACAGCATAGTTTTCAAAAATTGTCTTGTATTTTTCTTCAACACTTCCAATTTTATTTTTTTCTCTTTCCAGTTCTTTATCTTCTTTAAAAACATGAATCATATCACTAGATTTTTCGTTAATCGGTTCTATTTCTTCGTTTGTCTCCAAGGTGTTAAGTGAAAGACCTTTAAGACTGCCAAGTTTTTCTTCCTCTCGCAATTGTTTTACTATTTCTGGTATTTCTTTCAAAATTGCACCTCATAAAAATCAAAACTGAAAACATTTTTACATTTGGAAGAATAACTAAAGAATTTACTCCTGTTATACAGTACCCTATCTGCCTTCTTGCATCCCATCATTTAATAAATGAAATACATTTTTACTATATTAAATCTTATTATAGTTTAAAACTCTGAGAGATACTGCTAATATTAAAAAATTTTATATAATAAAATGTTGATATTGTGTTGCTTTAGGGAATACTATCAATTTGACATATTAACACAATATGTTTAAATATTATCAGTGTCAAATAATAACATGGTGTGAGAGTAGCGGATTGGAAGATATTTGATATCTATCCCTTCTTGCTATGTGAGAGTGGGGTAATTATGTTGGATGGAAGAAAAATAAATAAAAGGTTAAAAAAGTACAGAGATACATGCATTGGAGAGTTATCTTCAGCAGAAAAAGACGAAGTTCTTAGATTAATGGCTGAGAAAATTGATACAGATGTAGTCAATCTCTTTGTTAGAGATGTACATGGTGGTATGTCGTCTAGGAGGATGTCCATACCTATTTATTTGTCATATCTGGAAAAAACAGAGAGCGACGTAACTATTGGAGAAATTATTAAAAAACTGCAAATAGAATAACTTGACTATTGGACAATAAAATTAACGGACGCGGCGGGATTAGGATACATTTCCTCCTGTTGAATTTTTTAATACATTGCTAAAAAATGCTATATTAAATAAAAGAAAAAAAGAGAGTTTTGTTTAGTTAGCAATTATCTGCTGGTTGGTTGACTGCCAGAATCGCTTGGTGATGAGCTACTGGAAGAGCTACTGCTTTGACCACTAGCATCAGTCGAAGCAGGAGAACCAGTTGGAACAGTTATTGCTCCAATATTTACTGGCATTGTCACTTCTAAATATCCCCATTCACTCTCAGTACCATAGATGTTTTTGGCTTTAGCTTTGATTTCGTAAGTCCCTCGTTCAATCCAGGTATGACTTATTGTTATTTCTTCTCCAGAAGTATGAGGTCCTATCCATTCCTCAAGGGTGTCGTCACCCCAGTCAATGTAGTAGTAAACATCATCTCCATTAGGATCTATTGTTTTAAATTCATATGAATAAGCTGTACCTGAATTTCCATATGTTGGACCAGTTATTGTTGGAGGATATGGTGGATAGATCTGCCAGCTAAAAAACGGATAAGTCACTCCATTAATTATATCCCAGGTATCTTCTATGCCTGTATCATCATAAGGATCACCTACAAAATCCCAAGGAAAATTCAGACCGTCACTAAAATTTACATCGCTAAACGTCCTCACATCCATCATCTCAGAAGTATTCTTTCCTGTTCCACCAGCACTTGTTTGTTGACCTGAGGTATCTATATTCCAGAAGGAGTTTTTCACACCGCTGGCTTTATTACGTCCCACGAGCCCTCCGACAAATTGGTCTCCGCTCACATCTCCGGTTGCGTACGAATTACTCACACTACTGCCGCTAATAGCTCCCATTAGCCCACCGACATAATCGCCTCCACTCACAGCTCCAGTTGCATACGTATTCTTCAAAGAACTGGAAGTTGTATATCCTACTAGCCCACCGACATAATCGCCTCCGCTCACAGCCCCAGTTGCATACGAATTGCAAACAGTGCCACAATAGTTAAATCCCACTAGCCCACCAAAATCACTAAAGTTTCCGCTCACATCTCCGGTTGCGTACGAATTGCTCACAGTGCCATAAAAGTTAAGTCCAACTAACCCTGCGACAAATTGGTCTCCGCTCACATCTCCGGTTGCGTACGAATTGCTCACAGTGCCATGAAAGTTCGCTCCCACTAGCCCACCGACCCCATCGTTTTCTCCGCTCACATCTCCAGTTGCATACGAATTGCTCACAGTGCCAATAGTAACAAATCCTACTAGCCCACCGACATACTCGCCTCCGCTCACATCTCCAGTTGCATATGAATTGTTCACATTCAACATCCCAAAGCCCCCTCCCACGACTCCTACTAGCCCACCGACATAATCGCCCCCGCTCACATCGGCGTTCTCCAGACCAACATTTTTAACCCGACCAATATCAAGACCGCCAAATAGTCCAACATAATCTGTTGATGGACGATTGATATAAAGATCAGTTATCGTGTAATTCTGGCCATCTAAGCATCCGGTGAACGCGTTTGGATCATCACCTACTGGGTCAAAACCTGCACCATAGTTCCAATCAACGGTTTCACTGGCATCAATGTCATTTATAAGAATGTAGTGGGCATCTAAGTATAACTCCATGTTTTGCAAGTGAGTAACATTAGAAATCTGATATGGATTACTTTCTGTTCCATTACCATCAGCGAAAGCAAAACTAGCGTAAAACGGCCATATATACCTACTAATGTCTAAGTCAATCTTACTTAATGGAGATTGACTTGACTTGAACAATTGAGTATAAGAAATTGATCCTTCAGGATCATTTTTTATTACGCAAACTACATCTTGGGCAGCTGCATTTTGTATCAAAAAAACAATTGTGATCAGCAGCACACATAAATATATACTTAACATTTTTATCTTCATATTTATCAACTTCTTAATATATAATTTGCTTAGTATATATGTTTTTCTACATTTTTATCTGTTTTCTTTTTACTTCATGTTTTATAAAACTTGTTTTACAACTCTTTTCAAAAAGAATCTTTTCAAAAAGAATAATTTATAAAGCGGACGCGGCGGGATTCGAACCCGCGACCCCTGGCTTAGAAGGCCAGTGCCGTATCCAGGCTTGGCCACGCGCCCAAAAGAAACTTAATTATAGTTTTTTTTTTGTGGTATTAAAAAAATAATAGATAAAACTATGGATTAAAAAAAATTTGAGAGAATTATGTTTTTATTCGTATGGTGCAGAATCTTCAAGGAGGTCTATATGTGTTAGAATCATACGACGGCAGCAATATCTATCTATTCCAAGGTCATCTAATATTTCTTTTGGTGTTTCTTTTGGTTTTTCACCGTTTTTTACTGCTTCATCATACGCAAGTTTTCTTTCTTTATATTGTCCATAAACATCGCTTATAACTTTTCCGCATGAAAAACATCTTACTGGGATTATCACAATATCACCTATATGATTTCTGCCTCTTACTTCTTGCACCACGGCCAAGAGGTTTTTTTGCTTCTTTTCTTCGCGAGTCACTAACAAGTAGACTACGGTCATGATCCAAAAACGCTATTTTAAGGCTTGGATCGCCTGTAAATTCAAGAAGGCCTTTGGCAATAGATGTACGCACTGCACTAGCCTGACTCATGAAACCACCGCCAGATACGCTGACATCAACATTGAGTTTATCCATATGTTTATCTGCAATGTTAATTGGTTCCATTATTTTCCAACGAGCAATCTCAGGTTCATACAGTTCAACAGGTATTTTGTTAATTCTTACAAGGCCTTTGCCTTTTTGTACTGTTGCTCGTGCAACAGAGGTTTTTCTTTTACCTGAAGTGTTAACAACTTTTTTTACCATATTAAATCTTCGCTCCTAATGTCCTTGAAAGTTCTTCAACTGTTATAAAATCAATAGGCTGTTTTTTAGCCCCTTCAACTGTTTCAAATTTTTTACCTTCAAACTCTTTTGTAACACCCATGTAACATTTCAACCTTTTGAAAGCCTCACGACCATGAGGGGTCTGATATGGAATCATACCGCGAACTGTACGTTTAACAATCTGATCGGGCATACGTGGATAAAACGGACCTTTACGATAAGTACCAACATCTCTTTTTTCTTGGTATCGTTTTTTAATAGCTGGTTTTTTACCTGAAATAATTGCTTTTTCACTATTAACTATAGATATTTCTTCACCTTGTAGTAAACGTTTTGCAACAGTTGTACTCAATCGTCCAAGTGTTGCACCAGTTGCATCAATTATCGCTGTCATATTTATCCCAATATCCTAATATCTTTACCTTTAGGGTTGCTTTTAAGTAGTTCTTCAATGCTCATTGTTTTACCACCTGCTTTTTTGATTTTTTCCTCAGATTTCTCAGAGAAAGACCAGGCAGCAATTGAAACCTTTTTTGTAAGATTACCAGTTGACAATACCTTACCTGGAACAAGCGCCGTTTCATTTTTGTTAATATATTTATCTATCCTATCAAGGTTAACCTCGGGCCAATTGCGCAATGGCTTTTCGAGTCTCACTGCTATGTCTTTCCAGATCATTGCATCATTTACATTAGACTGTTTTTTAAGATCCTGGATCAGATTTATTAATGCAGGGTTTGTCTTACTGTTTTTCTTTGCCATAGGTTATTTCCCCTAGATATGAGAATTGTAGTGTAAGGATGGGGTATTTATAAGATTTGTGGGAGAAACCATTAAAAGGAAACTGTAAATAAAACCTTCGCATGAAAAAACTAATTTCAATATGCGGAAGCGATGGAGACGATGAACGTTTAACCAGACATGCAACAGAAATAGCATATCAAATTGGACGACTTGTTGCACAAAAAAATGGAGTAATAGTATGTGGCGGACATACAGGAATTATGGAAGCAGCATGTAAAGGCTGCAAAGAAGAAAACGGTATCACTGTTGGTATAATGCCATATACAAAAGAAGAGGCAAACAATTATGTTGACATTGCAATACCTACAGGTATCGGAAACATTAGAAACTATATAGTAGCAGGAACTGGTGATGTAGCAATAGCTATTAGTGGACGATGGGGGACACTTAATGAAATAGCTTTCTGTATGATATCAAGAAAACCTTTGATACTTATGAAGGGAACTGGCGGATGTGTAGATGAGATAATCAATGGAAATATAATGCAGAACGTTGAATCTCACTATTATGTAGCAAGTTCAGCTGAAGAAGCAGTACAAAAAGCATTTGAACTTATGACGAAATGAAACCAAAAATTAATATTGCAATCTTATATTTCCATAAAGTGATCAACTATGAGGGAATATAGAATTAAAAGAGGGCATGATGCTGATGTTGACGCGCTGGTTTCTAAATATTTTGGGGCAAAAGGCGACATTTACAAGGGTATGAACTTTGAAGTAGAAGGTATTGGAAAAATTGATATACGACAAGAAAAAAGCTCTCTGTTTATAGATATAGAACCTCCAAAAAAGGTATGTGGAGATTACAGTATTATAAAGAACTGGAATACTTTTCTCTTTGAGGCAACTGGTAAAAATACAAAAGAGAGAAAGAAAGATTTTGGTAAAATAAAAAAAGAAAAATAAAACAATTCTTTTTTTACTTTTTTACCTTTTTCCAATCATCCAGAAAACGTTTTATTCCAATATCTGTAAGTGAATGTTTTACCATTTTTCTAATGATTCCTGGAGGAATTGTAGCAATATCTGCACCAAGTCGTGCTGCATCTATGACATGGATTGGATGTCGGAT
>DAOWIZ010000010.1 GCA_030640585.1 Thermoplasmata archaeon | reverse complement strand
CTTTGTGATATAAGCCTCGTCCTTGAACCCGGTAAACTTGATATATTATTACAACAAGATGTACTTTTACTTTTAGGAGGGGAAGGAGAAGAAGGTGATTTCTATCTTTTTGGATATAGCTCGGGATGGATCACAATAAAAGTTAATGATATTGAGTTAGTAAAAGTAATGGGGATAATGGATTTTTGGATACATGCGCATATATCAGATGATGGAATAATCGCATTTGCTCTTGATGCAAAAGACGTAAGCGGTGCAGTTGTCATTGCTGATACTTTAAGATTTGCTGGAGAAGCAAATGCACAAGTTGAGTTTAGTATAAAAATTGTAGAAGAAGATGGTACTACAACATTTTCAGATTTATATCTCAATCTGACCGGGCAGATGACCGCAGTTATACAAATCAAAACAGACGAATCTGATTGGATTCCAGTATTACCATTTAGCACTACAGGGCAGGTTGTAATGATAAGACAGCCCGGTTTCATGTGCATTCCAAATATTGTAGATGATTTTGAGATATACACACTAAATGATAATTTCTCATTGATCTTTGAAGTATGGTATGCGCCACCATTAGGTGAAGACAGTGATAGTATTGGCCCGTTTACTTATGATGTTGATTTTGATGATGGAACAAGCTATGAAACAACAACCGATGATACAAGAATAGTACTTGATCCTCAGTTATATGACCTGGGAAGCTATACACCTTCTGTAACAGTAACTCCATCAGATTCAGCATATGCGCCAGTAGATGATACAATATCCTTTACAATCTTAAAAGAAGACCCAACTTATTTAGAGCTAGTGGAAGAGGGACCTACATCTCTTACCTATGATGATGTAGAATCGGATGGTCGATTCCATACATGGATGACAGTTCGTAATAAAGCTGAAGAGGGCTATATTATAGATTTTACAACAGAATTTATGCCATGGGAGTATAATATTGAAGAATTAGAGCCAATAACTTATCCCGAATCAGGTGTATTAAACCCGGGAGAGTCTGTCACAATTGAAGGGTCTTTCCTACCATTCCCTGATCATAAAGAGCATCAAAAAAATATATGGCTTACAGTTAATAATACAAATTATGTTGGAACATACCCTGAAGAAGATGGTCAAAGTATGGGAATTGATATAAAACTGAGTCTTTCAGTAATTCCTTCATATATTTATCTGCCAAGTCTTAACCCTGGGGAATCAAGAACATCCTCGTTTTGGTTATGGAATAATAAAGATGAAGCATTAACCTGGAGTATAACAGATTATCCAAACACCCATTATAGTTTCTCAACTACAAGTGGAACAATACCAAGATTTGGCACAGAAGTTGTTCAATTTACAGTTTTAGCACCAAATGAAGAAGGTGTAGATCTGAGTGGAGATATAGAGATAACAGATATGGATGATCCATTAAATGTTGTAACAACATGGGTAACTGTAAAAACCAAAGGAAACAACTCGAACGATCATGTAACAATAACAGAGGATGAAAACGGTAATGTTAGTATAGCAATTGGTGGATTAAATGAGATACATATTAACAACTTCCAGTTTGAGATAAACGGAATTTCTGGTGAATTAAACGGTCATTTCATCTTTGACTTTGCTGATTCATATGTTTATATTAATTTTACAAAAAATGATCTTAAAAATCTATCACTAGATGGAAATGCAGAGTTTTCAATAGAAAATTTCAAATTTGCATATGGTGATGGTGTCCTAATTGAAATCAGCAAAGTCATAACCGGTGGTTTCAGATTCACACAAGGAAAAAGTGGAAAATTCAATATTACAATAAATGATACTTTTACAGATGTTAATGTTTACATAGATATAGATCATAGCGGCGATAATTTCCACATTAGTGGGGTTTTCAATGTTGATATAACTGGTGAAACTAATGGATCCCTTTGTATAGAATGGGATCTAAATGGTGAAAACCCAGTAATAACATTTGATGGTTATTTAGAACGAGAAGGAACATTCACATTTAATCTTACAGACCTAGCATTCATGGTAACAGGTGTTAGTATTACTGCTGAACAATTATTGCTCACAGGTTCCCTGTTTAACTTAATTATTACAGGTGATACTATTGATTTCGATGCAAGTATTGATCAAGCAGCAATTAATAATCTAGTAATTGACATAGATGTCAATGAGTTCCCACTATTTGGTGTATCAGTACAATTATATGGAACTCTTGATTTATCTAGTGGTATTGGTCTTACATTATCAATAATAGAGGATGAGTCTATAGATCTAAATGTAAACGGCGGTGCAGCTCTATCCATTCAAAACTTCTTAATGGATATAAACAATGGCGGATTTGCATTATCATTTGATGAATTTAGTATAGAAGCAGGAGCAGATATATCTATTTCAGTAGCAGTAGATCTTAGCTATGTAGAAATAAACATAAGTGAACCAACATATTTAGATATCTCCAACTTTGATCTAAATATCAACAATGGTGGTTTAACACTATCAGTTGTTTCATTCTATGTAGCAGGATGCGGATATTTATTCCTAGGGGAAGAAATAGAACTTGAAGCCTCTCTCGACTCATTAGTTCTTAACACACTTGCCTTCTCAGCAAATAGCGCAGACATAGAATTAAGCGGTAACTTTGACCTATCTGCTACATCAGGTATTATTATTGAAGCAGATTCAGCTCTCACATATGTAAACATAACTATAGCTGACCCATCAATAATAGAGATAACCAATTTCTATCTTGATATAAACAAAGGAGCGCTGACATTATTTGGAGACTTATTACATGTCTCAGGATACGGCGAGTTACATCTTGGGAAGGATATCTTAATAGATGCAAGATTATCTTCTTTAACAATTGGTGCGCTTCATTTCTCAGTAAATACAAAAGATATTGAGTTAAGCGGCAGATTTTATTTATCTCTCGCAGGATTAGTTAATCTTAGCACTGAAAATCAAAAATCAAATAAATTAAGTGTAGAGTTCTCAGGTTCTCTTACCATATCAGATTTTGATTTAAATGTTAACAATGGATTGTTAATTGCTACTTTTGATTCTTTAATTCTATCTGGTTATGGAACCTTATCTATTGATGAAGACATAGCATTTGAGGGGTCAATCAATGAAGCTAGTTTTAACAACTGCTACTTCTACATTTATGATCAAAGTAAAGAGATATCAATTAGTGGTAACTTTGATTTTGATATGC
Organism: Thermoplasmata archaeon; assembly: GCA_030640585.1. Taxonomy (GTDB): domain Archaea; phylum Thermoplasmatota; class E2; order DHVEG-1; family DHVEG-1; genus DAOWIZ01. The sequence continues at coordinate 18,561 of DAOWIZ010000010.1, read as the reverse complement.
CAGTAGGAAATGTATATATTGAGACTAATACAAACTTTGATTATATTGAAATACAAATAGAAGGTCAGGGTAATGTTGATATAACTACGCTTTATCTAAATGTAAATAATGGGGAAATTACTGCAATTATTGATTTAATTCATATCTCTCTTAGTGCCTCAGGTTATTTAAGAATCGAAGAAGAAAAGATATTAGTTAGCGGATCCGCAGATATAACATTGAATGTTGATAACGTCTTATTGAGTTTAAATAATGGTCAACATGTAATAGAAGCTACATTGTCTATATCTCTAAATGCAAACGCTGACCTGTTTAAGATAAATATGGTCGACGGCTTCAGAGTTGACTTGAATGGAGCAGGTGGATCATTTATTTTGCAAGGTGTAGACATTAAATATACTACAAACGGAGGAAATGATTATTATTATTTCTACTGTGACCTATTAGATATCACTATTTCTGGTGGTACTGGTTATTTAGAATTTGTTGATGACAATCTAATTATTGATGGATCTGGACAGATAACTGTGGATATAAACAATATGGTTATAACAATTAATGGCCCTGTTCTAGGAAACGATTTCAATGTTGAACTAACAATTAGCTCATTTAATGTTGATGTCGGTGTTAATGCAAAGGAACTTGTTATTGACCTAAGCGGAAAACCAGAAGGCCCACCTTTGCGAATTTCTCCGAAATCGGCTACAATCCATGTAGGTGATAGCACACTTCAGTTAACTGCGTATACCGATGAAGGTGTGAATATCATATGGTCTTCTGAAGATTCTTCTATAGCATCAGTAGACCAAAATGGATTAGTTACAGCACATGAAATTGGTGAAGTTAATATAATTGCAACTACTGATACAGATCCAGCAACAGAAAAGGCAGTAAAAATCAAAGTAATCGAGGATTTACCTGATTTCTATGTATCACCAACTGAGGCTAATTTAGAGGAAATAGGTGACACTTTACAGCTTACAGCATATAATAAACCAAGTGGTTCTATTACCTGGCATTCATCGAATAATGCGGTTGCTTCTGTAGATTCATCAGGATTAGTAACATTAAACAGTCTTGGCCAAGCCGAGATAACAGCAAAGGTTAACGGGATATCTTCTGAACCGTCTGTCATTAATCCAGAAGAAGAGCCAATGGAAATCGAATTAGCAGGAGATATCACCATTTCCGGGACACTTGGGATAATGATCGATGTAAGCGGTCTAATAGGTGAAAATGGATCCTTAGATCTAGATATATTTGCAAAAGGAAGTGGAACTGTCGATATCAATAATTTCTTCCTAGATGCTCCATTAGGACCTTCTTTAGGTCAAACAGAAATTTCATGGACAACTCTGCATGTAGAAGGATCATTTTCAGGAAATGACTGGGGTACTCTATTATCATTAGTAATACCTGAATTAAATATTGAAGTAGAAGAAATGAGAATAGAAGCAGAAATAGATAATTTCGAATGGACTTTTTTTAGTTTAAATACTAAAAACATCCCAAATATTGGTATCATAACCTTTGACTCATTGAGTATTCCAGATAGTGGAGATATAACAATTTATTTTGATAAAATACAATCAACAGGTGAAATTATTATTGGAGCAGAGTCAACAAATGGATTAGATGTTGTAATTACAAATATACACCTTCCATTAGGCTCTTTTACAATAGATATAGATCAACTAGATCTACACATATATTCCGGGTACTTTGAAATTCATATATGGAAACAAAATGATGCAGCAATACTTGAATTCTATATGGATGGAGAACTTGGTATAGACATATTTAAATTTACAGAAGGTGGAGAAACAAGACAAATATCATTTGACCTATTCCAAGGTTCAAATTTATATATTAAAATATATGATACAGGAGCTAGTTGGGGACAATATAATCTAGAATTTTCAGGAGATGGAGATGTAGTAAGCCTTAACTATGACGGCCCAAGAATATCAGCTGAGATATCAGCACTAGATATCAATGGAGATTTTGAGTTAAAATGGAATACTCGGGACCATACTCCTGGAGCAGCTTATGTAGACTGGGAAACAGACAATGGTTTTAACCTGGATATTGGTTTAGAATCATTATATTTCAAAAATCCAGGTGTAAATCTAAAAATAATAGGTCAAGCAACCTTCAACCCGACAGGAAATACTGGTGGAACTGCATATTATGCTGATTGGGATATACTTGGAAATTGGCATCCAGATGGATGGCATCATATATCAAAAGATATACCTAAATATGGAAGTGAGCCCGGAGTTCCAAATTTCAATATACAGTTTATCGCAAACAATTATGGAATAAAACTTGGTGGAACAGATATATGGACAGAAGGTGGGTACAAAAATGGAGTTTATTATGACCATTTCATAAGAATATGGTTACCAATCTTGGAAAGATGGACCGTAGGATCAGTGCATGGACAAAATATTCAAATCTTCAAAACAGAGAATAATGGAAACACATGGGATCAAATTTGGCCTCTTGGTAATCAAAACCCTGTTGCTGATGCTGGTGGACCATATTCAGGTGACCCTGGCGTGCCAATAAGCTTTGACGCCAGTGGTAGTAGTGATCCGAATGGCGACGCTCTGCAGTATCAATGGGATTGGGATAATGATGGCAACTATGATACAGGCTGGTTAAACTCACCGTACATTGATCATACTTTTTATGATTCTGGTACGATAACAGTAAAATTACAGGTGAGAGAACGATACACCTTTGTGAAAAGAAAAGACACCGATACAGCAACTGTTTCCTTTGGTAACGAGCCACCTACATTATCAAATTGTTCAATTACACCAAACTATGGCTATCCATTTGACAACTTTGAATATGTCGTCAAGTATACAGATCTTAATAATGATGAGCCAACGATAAAAAGAGTATACATCAAAAAAATAGGTGATCCCACTTGGAGTTACTACACCATGATTAGGGATGGAAATCCAGATTACGCAAACGGTGTATACTATAGATATGAAACTGATGATCTAACTGTTGGTGATTATGAATGCTACTTTGAATTTAGCGATGGACAGTCTACCGTTACTTCCAATACATATCCATATCCACATGTACAACCAGAAGGAGAATGGATACATCCTGATAATGTTCAAGATCCTGACGATGGTTGGATAGATGAAAACAAGGCTAAAGACGGTAATACCGGAACATATGCTGAAAGCTGGCCGCTTTATTACAATGTTTTTGTATGGAGGTGGACAGAGAAAATAGTACTAACACTTAATGAACCAACAAAATGTGACAAAGTACAAACCTACGCACTTCAACATCCTGATTACATCAAGCAAATACGTATAGATGTTTTCTGGGATGGATCATGGCATAACAATATTGTAAATACTACTTATCCTGAATTTACTAACCATGAATGGAATATTTGGAATCTCCCTGGTGAAAAAAACGTAACCAAAGCAAGAGTAAGCTTCTGTATAAGAGGCTATCTTACTGGTACATCTGGGGAACTTAACGAGTTTGAATTTCACAAGGTAAACACATAATAGTAAAAAGGGTTATTCATACACAAAGAATCCAATACAATGATTTAAGGAGAAATAAGCAAGAGTCTATTAGTAGATAATGAATGTATAACAAAATATATAAACTATTAAATAGATATATAAATAGAGATATAATAAAGTTTGTAGGTATGAATTCAAAATGATAAAAAATCATAGAAAAATAATAAGCTTTTCATTAGCTTTCATATTAATGAACATGGCAATAAGCTTCGCAGCGGCTGCAGTTAATCCACCACCACCAGATAAACCGACTCTTGATGGCCCTACAGAGAATTTGAAAACAAAAACTAATTACGTATACACAGCATGTACTAGTAATCCAACTGGGAATCGAGTATATTACCAGTTTGACTGGGGCGATGGATCAGTAAGCAGCTGGAAAGGCCCTCAGGATCCAGATATGCCCGTAACAGCAACTCACCAATGGGAAAAAAAGGATACTTATTATGTGACAGTTACTGCAATGGATGAAATAACAGAAAAAACAAGTACTTCGGATCCATTGGAAGTACATGTGACAATTAAAAAAATCATCAGTCAACCTGCAAGTATACCTGAAATACCTGAATCATGTGATTTACTAGTGGATAGTCAGCAGACCCAAGGACAGCAAATACAAGGTCAGCAAATTGATCAACAGCAACAGAACACCTAAACAATAAATAATTTTTTTTATCTTCTTTAATTTCAATTTTTCATTTCCATTGTAAATTACTTAAATTGTAGCATTTAGAGTGGGCTAACTCTATATTTTACTACAACAATACAAAATTACAAAACAACCAGAATATATGTATAACATTTAAATACAAGTATAGCACACGTTTTAGAACACAATTTCAATCATAGCCCGGACCTTTCCGGTCGACCCCTGAGAATATGTTATTGCATTATCGATGAAATAAACCCTGATAAAACCCGTGAAAACGCAGAAACACCTTGCGTCTTTGCAACAATCTCTGTATTCCTACCATCATCAGCAACTTGTGTTCACTATCCATTTGATTTTTTATCTTTTTTGCGAAGAAGTTAAAACAATGTTAGTTATATCAATCAAGGGTTATTTATGGAGTTTAAATACACAAAGGATAGTATTTCGATTAATGATAAGGTTTTAACTAAACTTGATGAGTTTGTAGTGGATTTTATAAATATTTTAAGGAAATATTGTAATTATGTTGTTATTAGTGGATATATTCCAATCTTTTTTGGTAGAACAAGAGGTACTGAAGACGTAGATGTTTTTATCGATTATGTTGACAAAAAAACATTTGTTAGTTTTTATAATGATTTAGTCAAAAATAATTATTATTTTTTAAACCCTGAAGATGAAAATGGTCTTTATGAAATGTTAATGGATAACCTTGGGATCCGAACTGCAATAAAGGATACAATTATTCCAAATATGGAAATGAAATTCATAAAAGATGATATCGATCGTTTTACATTAAACAACCGTGTAAATGTAATAGTAAATAAAAAATCTAATCTGTTTATCTCTCCAATTGAAGTTGAGATACCATACAAATTATATCTTGGTAGCGGAAAAGACATCGAAGATGCTTTATATCTTTGGGATATTTTCCAGGATAATCTTGATAAAAAACTTATGAACAGGTTTATGAATGAACTAAATGTTTCTGGTGAACAATATGGAATTAAAATTTGATAAAGAAGAAAACTTTAAAGAGCGACTCTGGTTTCTTCATTATTATTCTAGTTGGGTTAAAAGTGTTCCAAACAAGGTTTGGAGCCGCCAACAAGCAGATTTTATTGACAGTCTTTTTTTAAATGGGTGTAACTATAGTCTTTCTACTAAAGATTATTTAGATATGGTTGAATCTGGTAGAAAAGCAAGAAAAAAACGACTCGGCTAAGAAAACTCTTTTATATCTTTAAATGATTCAGTATAACAAAGGTTGGAGATGGGATAAAGATGGTTGACCCTATTGCACCTGTGTTAGATGATTTGTTGAAACTTGATGATATTCTTGCATGTATGGTAGCACGTCAAAATATGATCAGTGTAATGCCTAGTGATGGTACTGATAGTTTTAAACCAGAAATTAATCAGATTTGGGATATTTTACATCGTGCTATGGATGACGTATTTACTGTTATTCGTGAATATTCTGCTGCTGGTCTTGCAGAGATGGAATTTAGACTGCAAGACTATGAAGCATTGTTTTTTGTATTTCCAGATACAGAGAATGCTCTAGTTGCAATTATTCCAGCACTTGCAAATAAAGGTCTAATAGAGGTTGAAATGGAAAACGCTCGACAGGAAATACAAGCCATAATGAGTAAAGCAGAAGAAACCAAACTAATGGCTTAATAATCTCAATTTCAAAAAGGGTAAAAATTATGGATTTGTCCAGATTTGAATCTTCGGTTGGAATGTCCCGGAAATGGGATGCACGAGAAGCAGGGCAGGAAGTAGCTAGATCTGCTATTAGTAAATTAAATAATCCTCCAAATTTTTTTCTTTTATTTTCAACAATTCATTATGAAAAACATGGTGGATTTAGAGAATTTTTAGATGGCGTTTGGGATGTGTTGCCCTCTGAAACGCCTTTAGTTGGTGGAACAGTTGCGGGTTTTATTAACTTTCATGGTTCATTTACAAGGGGTGCGGCAGGATTAGCTGCATCATATCCAAATATGGATGTTGCTGTTGGTATTGGACGGTATACAAAAAGAAGTCCTAAACGCGCAGCAAAGAAATGTGCAGGCATGATCAAAAAGGAACTAATGAATAGTAAATATAAAAATAAATTCTTATTTGAGATGATATCTGGCCCAATTTTTCCTAAAATACCTTTTTTTGGGGAATACAGAATCATAAAGAATAAACTTCTGTCCTTCCCTTTTGGTTTATTATCTCAAATTTCAACTTCATTTTTTTTAAAAGGGGCTGCACGAGAAGCAGAAGCATTAAAATATTTATCTAACGAATTAAAAGACTTTTACATCCTTGGCGGATCATCAATGGATGATTGTAGATATGTTTCCAATTATCAATTTTATAATAGGGAACTTTACAACGATTCTATTTTGGGATTGGGCATACAATCTGATATGTTTCCAACAATAAAAACCGGCTCAGGATTAGTTACGACTGGGAAAAATTTCAATGTAACAAAAGATATGTGTTGGGGTCATATTATTTGCTCTCTAAATGGTAAACCTGCTGTTAAAAAATACTTAGAAGCTGTAAATTGGCCTGAGTCAATTCTTGACGAGAGAGTTTACACAAAAACTATCTATTATCCTCTTGGCAGTATAGTAAACCAAGATATAATTGTTCCTAATGTTATTGCATTATTCGTTGGCGATTATATCGTTCTTTCTCATAGCTTACCTTCAAAACAAGTTTGTCTGCTTACAACTTCTGGTAAAAGATTAACCGATGCAGTTGATACTGCCCTATCAGAAATTAATAATAATTTTGGTTTTGGTGTATCTTGTGCAATAAGAATGCAAACTCTAGGTGACAAAACAAATATTATAAAAGAAAAATTAAAGGAAAAATTTGATAATAATTTTCTTGTTATTTATACGTCCGGCGAAAGTGTTTGTCTTCCAGATAAAAACTTGTGTGAAGTATATCAAAACTCCTTTAACATTTTTTCATTTGAAGACTCTGATTTTAAACTTTATTAATATCTGCTTCTAATTTTTGGCTTTTAATGAATTCTGATACTTCTTCGATGATTTTGTCATCGTCTATTTTTTCAAAGTTACTTAGAAGTTTGGTTAATTCTGGAGGAATGATCTCGCTAACTAGAATTGAACCGATTAAATATCTTTTTTCTGTGGGTAAAGATGATGTCCATATTTCAATAATTTTCTCTCTTACTCTATCACAATGGTTAAAAAGCGGTCCGATCGTTTCCTTTATGATAGTTGGATATTCATTTAGATGGGAACTGTTATTTGATTTTATTGATTCGGCGGCTACGGAACCTGCAATTCTTCCACATATTTGTGATGGAACGGCTCCTTCTCCGACGTGGGAAAGGTTTTGACCTGCGGCATCTCCTACAAATAATGTGTTACCAATAACTGGAGCAGATAATGGACCACTTATTGGTGCTTGCCCTGTTTTAACTTCAATTATACTAGCATTTTTTGCTTGAGGTGCTACAATTGGATGTTCTTCTAAAAATTCATCAAATACCTTCCAAGGAGTTTGTTTAATCCCTAAAGAACCTAATCCAATATTTGCGCTATTTTTAGATTTTGGAATGATATAACCATATCCCATTCCACACATATCTTCAAAAAACATTTGTATTTTAGTAGGTTCTGCTAAATCAACGTTAACCATTTCGTATCCTGCTACGGTCCCAATTTCAATATCTTTAAAACTTCTGCGTCCTAATAGTTCCGCCATTTTTGATTTTACTCCGTCTGCTGCAACAACTACCTTTGGAATAACTATTAGATTATTATTTCTATGTGATACTGTTAAGGATAATACTTGCCCATTATCAACTTCAGCGTCGATAAATTCAGCATCTACTATTAGTTTTGCTCCGCTTTTTACTGCTTCGCTTGCAAATGACTTGTCAAGAAGATGTCTATTTACACTCATACTTTTCCAAACATCTGTGCAATTATCTATTTTTACTTTTTGATTGGCATAAAACACAGTTCCATCATGTTTCATAGAAATTGCTTCAGGTGCAATATTTATGTTAAATTCTTTAGGTAGACTTTGTCCAACGGCTTCACCACATTCAACAGGCATACCAATAACTGGTTTTTTGTCTATGCAGATAGTTTTTAAACCTTGTTCGGCAGCTGCTTTTGCAGCACCAGAACCACCCGGTCCAGCTCCAACTACTAAAACATCACATTCTAACTTCATATAAATCCCTGATATTATTTTTATTTAAATATGTATGCAAATTTCATTATTGCTCGTCCTGCACTTCCAGGTACGTATACTCCTTGTCTTGATTGGCTGTACATGTTTACTAGGATGTATGCATAGTCAAAGAGTAGCATTGCAACAAAGAAGAAAAACGGTATAATGCCTAGTGCTGCTAGGAATAAGATTGTTACTTTCATCACCCATCTGTGTCCAAAGAAGTATACTGCAAAGTGATAGAGTGGATTTTTTGTATTCATGTATTCTTCTTTTTTCTTGTCTATTAGATCATTTCCGATTTCATCTAGTACTGCTGCTGATGCAAGAAGTATTAATGGTAGGACCAGAAATTCTATACCAGCTAAAAAGACTAAAGCCATTACAAGAAGTAGTCCAGCTATAAATGCATAGTTATCAACTTTACCTTTAACAAAAACACCGCATAGAATTGCTAAGAGAATAGTTGCTGAAATAGGGTCTATTAGCATTGCATAGGCTCCCAGGATACTTAGTAAAGGTGTGATGGTTATGGCAATTAATTTACTGAATGTTTTTTCATCGAATGCGTCGTCAATATATTTAATTCCCGCTCCTAGAATTGAGTAAGAAAGTAAAAAGAAAAACATATTTATTTCTCCCCTCCTTTCATTTGTTCCGTAACACTAGTAGTTAATATATTAACTCCCTCTTCTGGATCAAAACTTATAGCCTCATAAATACCTTTTTCGCACCTAGATATGCAGGTAGATATACCAATTGCCCCATTCTTTTCTAGGCCATTCATTCTTTTCATTTTTTCATTCGCCCAATAACACAAATTAGATTTGTAGACATAAAGCCCCACAACAAGAAATGCCTACAAAATTCCAAAAACAGCAATTTTTTATTACTTTTGTAGGAAAATTAATAATAATTAAACTAAAACAAGACTAAATTAATTATTAACTTTAGTTCTGGACAAGCAATTCCCCAGAATTGCTCTCAGTTTGTAAAGAAGAAGACGATTCATTATCAATTCCCATAACTCTTTCATAGTTCAAAGGCAGGCTTAAATACCACTCGTCTTCTTTAAAAACAATTCCACTCTTTTCAAAAGAATGCAAAATTGCAGCTAGCTGGTAATCTGGTATGTCTAAAAATTTATCCTGTAGGCTTTGATATGAAACAACATCTAAACAAGAGCAAAATATTTTTCTTTCCAATTCATCAAGTACATAAATCATTACATTTTCATTGCTTCTTTTATCATAGATTTTTAAAAAATTTCCACCGTCAACAAAATAAAATATTAATCTATCAATTAATTTTTTGGTTTTAATTGAGTTAATTTCTGATTTCTCTTTGTAATATGTCCATTCTTCTACAAATTTTTTCCAGTCATTTTCACCGTACTCTTGTAATCTTTTAAAATTATAAAAAAAACAAAAATTTTTTTCTAAAATGTCTTTAGGATACATTATTTTATCAGTTTTTTTATAATCCAACTTTTTAATGTTATATGAGTCTAAATTGCTAAATATTGGGCTACCATAACCTACTACAAAATTACTAATTTGAGGTGTATCAAGATATTGTCTGAACAATGAAGTATTTTTTATGGTTTGCTCGTAATCAATTTTTTCTTCATTTGGATAATTAGATATAAGATTATAGCAATTTTTTATTCCATTTTCTTTACAAAATTTTAAAGCAGCAACATTATCAATTACTCTAACTCCTTTGTTAATCTTTTTTATATAGTTCTGACTAAATGTTTCTATTCCTGTTTGTATTGTTGTAAAACCTGCTTTTTTTAACAATGGATAGTCATCATTTTTTAATTTTCCAGATCTTGCCTCAATACACAAAGAAAAGTTTTTTTCAAGTTTTGTTATTTCTTCGCATAAAAGCCTGTAATCTTTTTGTGGGAGTGTGTTTGCAATTACTTGAAAATTTAATATTTTATATGAATCAGATAAAAATTTTAATTCTTCAACGAATCTATCCACTGCCTTTTCTCTATAATTCTTATGGTACAATTGTATATTGCAAAAGCTACATTTATTCCACCAGCATCCACGTGAAAATTCAATGGGAAGTCGTCCGTATAAATGAAAATATTGTTGTATATCATCTGAAACATTACTTAGATCTCTATAATACGAATTAAAAGTTAAAAATGGTAAAGTATTTAAATCAATATTTTGGGAAGGAGGATTAAAAATAACTTTGTCATTGTTCCTATGTATTAAACCTGGAATTGATTTGTAATTTTCGGATTCTATTGCAAGTTTGTATAAAGTGTTTTCGCCTTCTCCAGATACTATAAAATCTATCCAGTCAAATGTTTCGAGTACTCGTATGCCAAGTTGGTCAACCGTCGAACTACCTCCAAAAACAATTTTTTTATCAGGATACTCTTGTTTTATTTCTTTAGCAATAGCAAGTGACGGAAGGATCTGCCCATAATTTAATGTAAAACCAACTATATCAAAATCATCCCATTTGATATTTTTAATAGTCCAGTTATAAAACTCATCAGTTTGTTTTTCATAATCTTCAAAAGAAAAACATTCTTCGTCTGCAATATTTTTGTTATAAAAGTCTTTAAAGTCATTAATTTTTTGCTCCCAATATTCAGGAAATACATATTTGGAAAAAATCATCTGAGCAACATATGAATCATTTGGACTATTTATCAAAAAGTTATAGTTTTTAAGTCCAAAAAATTCTGCTGCTTTAAGATATAAATTAATCGTTTCTATGTTTATACTTTCCTTTTTAAGATATGTTTCAAGTAGTGCCAATTGAATTGAGGGGATACTTGTTTCAGCAAAGGGCATAGAAACAAGTAAAACATTGTTTTTATCTTTGTGCATTCTCATCCTATACATGATTCAATATATTATTTGTTTATATATTTAACTAAACTACGAAGAAAATTAGTTTTCAATTCACTTTTTTGCTATTATTAAAACAAGTATTACAGAATATTAAAATAGGAAGATGTAACTCATGTTTTGTAGAAAACATGGTTAAAATTGATTTAAAAGACCGGAAAATACTATATGAGATCGATCTTAATTGTAGACAGTCTAATACTCAGATCGGCAAGAAGGTTGGGTTAAAAAAAGATGTAGTGTCCTATCGAATAAAAAAAATGGAAGACGAGGGTATAATTAATAACTATTGGACATTTATTGATACTTTTAGGCTTGGTTATAATGTTTTTAGACTCTATATTAATTTTCAATATGTAACTTCTGATGTTAAGAAAGAAATTATTCAATATTTTGTAGATTATCCAAATTCATGGGTTGTTTTTTCTGCAAAAAGCCCTATGGATCTAGTTGTTGTAGTTTGGGTTAAGGACATTTACGATTTTTATCAATTTTGGGAAAAAACACTTGATAAATATGAATATTATTTCTCAGAACATTATACATCTATATATTGTGGGGCAGTTGTATATAAGAAATCTTTTTTATTACCTGAACTAACAGATTCTGATAGAAAAATTAGTGAAATGAAATGTGGTGGTAAACAAGTTGAGATTGATGAGACTGATTATAATCTCTTGAATGAACTATCTGTTAATGGTCGTGCTCCACTTATAGATCTTGCTGAAAAACTTGGGTGTTCTTCACAAAGTGTTAATTATAGAATCAAAAATTTAGTAAATACCGGAGTGATTAAAGGCTTTAGAGTAGATCTTGATTTATCTAATCTTGGACTTCAGCATTATAAAGTTGATATTTATTTAAAGGATCATAATTTAAAGAAACCAATTTTAAAATATTTAGAAAATAAACATTATATAGAATATATGAATTTTACACTTGGTTGGGCCGACATAGAACCAGAATTTGTTGTAAAAAATTTTGATGAATTACTTAAAATATTAGATGAAATTAATAATAAGTTTTCGGGAGCTATTAAAAAGCAATCTTTTTTTATTACTGAAAAATTATATAAACTTCGATGTATGCCTGAATTAAAATTTAAAGATTAGAATTATTTTTTATTATAGGCCTGTGGACATACACCATGTAGATGCTGCTACCATTGCACCTGCAACAACTCCGGCCACATACATAGTTTTCATCTTTTTTCTCTCCTCCGTTTATCTTGATATTTATTATCATGTTATATTGTGTCAATATGTAGTATTTAAACCTTTCCTGATAAAACACCAAAATGGAAAAAAGACACCTTTATATATTAGAAATCAAGGTGTATAACAATAAATAAATCATTTTCTCCTTTTAAATTAAAAATATTACAGAAGTAGACACATTTTAATATTTTTTAATCGACAAAACAGTGTTTATATATGTTTCCATGACCGTGTAACAAAATATAATAAAATATTACATGGTGATGGAACAAAACTTTTTATTTTAGCACTTTTAAATCGTCAATAAGTATTTCAGCTGCCCACCTGGCAGTATTACCAGATACGGAAGTACACTTGTCAACATGAGCACCCATTTTTTCAAACTCAGCATAATCATCTTTATCCATAAGATTAAAAGTTCTATCAAAAAGTTTCATATGAACATCTTTACAAATAGGAGAACCATATTCTTCAATAAAACGATCATACAACTTTTTTGAATACATAAAAACACGTCTTTTATGCTCACCAGCACTAAAATCTTCATATGTACGTCCGACAGTACTACTGATAGCAAGTAGTCCACCGACTAGTGCCCCACATGTCCCCTCAGTACTTAGTGCTGTTCCGCCAGCTAGTGCATCAGCTGCTTGAATAGTTGCAGCATCTCCAACATCAAGAACTTCCATAATAGCAGCAAGAACACATTGTGGGCAGCTACCACGCTCCGCTTCATATTTAAATGACAACTGATATACTTTTTCAAGTAATTCATCATTTTTTGATTCCATAACCGATAATACTCCTAAATATTGTTTTTCCCTAATACAAATACTAATACAAATAAGTTATAGTTCTAAAAAACCAACTAGATCTGAAATATTTTTAATAGTATAATCTGCAACTATATCTATGCCAAAAACCCTGCAACCAGCATCATGACCAGCATCCACATCACTATGTGTGTCACCAACAAGTATTGTTTTTTCAGGTTCAACACCTAGATTTTTACAGGCTTTAAAAACAATCTCCGGGCTAGGTTTACCTCTACTTACATCATCACTAGTAACAATAGTATCAAATAACTGTTCAATACCTAACATTCTGACAACTTGAAAAGCACGATTACGAGGCGTATTGGTAACAATACCTTTTTTAATACCATCGAGTCGTCCAAGAGTTTCTCTAACTCCTTGGTAAATTTTTACCTTATCAATATGGTTTTCATAAGCCAGATTACAACGATTAACAATTCCAGGATCAAAACCCAGTTTTTCCAATGTATAATATAAATCCTGACCCCAGTATTTCTCAACAAATTCCTCACGAGACAGCCCATCTTGTTTAAAAAACCTCATAGCATCATCAAGAGCAGCCCACCAGGAGTCCAAAGAGTCAACAAGCACGCCATCCATATCAAAAAGTATTGCATCAGGTTTCAATTTATCCATAATTATATCAACTAGCCTTAGACCCGTGTAATAAAAAACATGTTATAAAAAACATTATAGAAATCCAAAAGTTATTGATTAGTACGCTTTTGTTTGAACCATCTAAGAGTACCATAGAAACGTTGAATTGCTGTAAAATTACCGACAACTGCAAAATAAATCAAAACCCATTCCAATAAAGATAAACCCCAGGGCATTTGATAATTATAATAAAGTAAGGCGTATTGAATCACTGGGGCAATCATTAAAAGAACAATTCTATCTGCTCTTCCAAGAAGACCTGAGTAATTTCTTTTACAACCAACAGCTTGAGCCTGTGTACCCATATAACTAGTAAGAAGCATACCAACAATAGCCAACAGACCGATACTTGGATATCTGCACCAGGTACTCAATGCTAGGCCACCAAGTATAAGAACATCTGCATAACGATCAAGTGCATGATCAAGAAAATCCCCTCTTTTAGATGCTTTATTGGTAAGTTTAGCAACTTTCCCATCTATTGCATCAAAAAAACCATTTAAAAAAACAAATATGGCTGCACCAAACAAGAAATAATTTGTTAACTCTATTTCCGGGGTGGAATAATAAAAAAACAAACCAGCAATAAACGCAGCAATTACAGATGCCCAAGTTAAAACATCAGGGTTAACTTTTAAAAAAACTCTCGCAAAAACAGATATAAGAGGATCAATATTTTTTCTTTGACTGTCAAGAACCATTATTTTTCATCCGCCGTAATCTTCTTTCAATATCTCTTCAGACCAATCAATGTTTCCCATATTATATTTTTTCATATGTTCAAAATTATTTTTTATAATCTCAAGAACACATTCTGCAACATCGTCAACATTTTTTTCTGTTGTATCAATTTCAAAGACATTTTCACGGGACTGTTTTTCTGCTGTTTCACAGAGGATAACATCAAGTATTTCTGCTTCTAAATTCTCTCTTATTTTTTCTTTTTTCCAATTTTTTACAGTAATACGTTTTTTAAGAATTTTTGGATGGCACCTAAGAACAATAACCTTGTCAACAGCATTTAACAAATGTGACAAATGTCCATCAATAAAAACAATATCCTTACCATCATAGTTTTTCTCTATATATTTGTTTAACTTGTCAACATCAACTATCTTTGAATCACGATCTATATCAACGCCTATTAAAAACTGTTTTTCAACTGCAACCTTGTTAAGATCAACAATATCAAACTCCTTTTTTCTAAGAACCTCTGAAACGGAGGTTTTACCAATGCCTGGTGTACCAGTAATAGCAACAATCATGTTTTTTTTATATCAATTTATGGAAGTCATATCCGCGGAATCCTTCTTTGAAACAATAATGAAGTTCCTGGAAGTCTTTTCTGAACTCTTTAACATCTGCTTTTATCTTCTTAGTATCATCATTTTTCAAAAGTGCCCTTGCATAGAACTCTGCTACATCTTCCATTTCTTTTTCTTTCATACCAATACGGGTAAGCTCAGGTGTACCAAGACGAAGACCAGATGGATTCATAGGATCTTTATCACCAGGTATGGTATTCATATTTGTGACAATACCAGCATCTTCAAGTTTTTTAGATGCCTCTTTACCCTTTCCCGGTCCAATTGCCAGTAGGATTTGATGAGACTTAGTAAAACCTAGTTTTTCACCAAATACATTAAAACCCTGTTCACAAAGAGATTGACCAAAAGCCTGAGCATTCTTAATTGTCTGCTTGGCATATGCCTCACCAAATTCAAGATGCTCTGCATATGCTATTGCTTTTGCTGCTACATGATGAAGATGATAAGAACTTGTAACACCTGGAAATATTCCAAAACTTAGTTTACGAAGAAAAGATTTATCCTCATCAGTATCTCCTTTATGATCTGATAAAACCATCCCGCCTTGTGGACCGGGTAGTGTTTTATGAGTACTACCATTCATTACGTCAGCCCCCTCATGAAGAGGATCCTGAAATTGTCCACCTGCAATAAGACCAAGGACATGAGCAGCATCATAAACCATGTATGCGCCAACATCATGGGCAGCCTCAGCGATTTCCTTAATGGGGCTTGGAAACAAGAAAACAGACCGACCGTTAAGAGCAAGTTTTGGTTTTTCTTTTTTAATAAGTTTTACCGCGCCATCAACATCAATGTTCATCTCTTCATCATTGAATGGATAAGAGATGAGATTAATGCCTCGGACACCAGCACCACCCCATTTACCAAAAGAAATATGAGCACCATTTGCAAGATCAAGAACTGTTGCAGTCTCACCAGGTTTAATCAAGGCTTTTAAAACCCCGATATTAGCAGTAGTACCAGCAGTAGGGCGGACATCAGCATAACTACAGTTGAAGAGTTTCTTTGCGAGTTCCATTGCTTTTTCTTCAACGTTATCAAAAAATCTACAACCCTCATAGTACCTATGACCCGGTGTACCCTCAGCATAACGTCCATGAAAATCAGTAACAAGCATCTCCCGACACATAGGTGAAAGAACATTTTCACTAGCTATCATCGGAAGACTATTCGCAAAAAACTCGTTATTCTTCATAGCCTGTTTTCTTATATAATTAGCTTCATCATACCAGTTCATATAAAATCACAAAAAGCCATAAACGGGCATTCTAATAAAAAGGTAATGGAGAAATTAGTACACTAGATCTCAATTAGTTCTCTCGATGATTTTGTCAACAACTCAAAACCATCATTTTTTACTATGATGTCGTCTTCTATACGAACACCACCCAGGCCGGGGATATACACTCCAGGTTCAACGGTAAGGACCATGTTTTCAACTAATTCAACTTCACAATCCTCGGTGAAACCAACACCACCATCATGAACAGCAAGACCCAGTGAATGACCTGTGGAATGAATGAAACAATCTTTAAACTCAGAATTATCAATATAACTTGCAACAGCATTATGAATCTCACAGGCTTTAATTCCAGATTTGATTTTCTCCAGCCCAACTCGTTGTGCTTCTAAAACAGTTTCATACATCCTTTTTTGTTTATCGTCTGCTTTTCCAAACACAAAGGTCCTAGTAATATCCGAGTTATATTTACTAAAACATGCACCAAAATCACAAAGGACAAAATCACCATTTGTTAACCTTGTATTGCCATGGCCATAATGGGGTTCAGCTGTGTTTTTACCAAAAGAAGAAATGGTATCAAAAGCAGGGCCATCTGCACTGTTTTTCTGCATGAGATAATTAATTTCTGCTGCTAATTCATATTCAAACATGCCATCATGAATAATATTTGGTATTTCCGTCATTACTTTATCAACAATTTTTGCCGCGTTTTTTATCAGATCAATTTCAGCAGTATCTTTTATCATCCGTGTTTTTGTTAAAACATCTGATACATCAAAGAAATTAACCTCTAGAAAGTTGTCCTTAAGTTTACAAAAACCTTTATGTGGAATTCCTTCAAAGTTTAAACCAACATTATGAACATGTTTCAATGACTCTTTCAACAATTCATCATATTCATCACTTTTTTTATAAACCAAAATGTTTGCATCTGCTTTTTTTGCGCTTTCTTCCTCAAGTTGTGAAACAATTAGATTGGTATTACCATCTGGAAATATTATTGCTATAGATCCTTCAAATAAACCATTTTGGAGACCTGTGATGTAAAAAAAATTATGATCAGTGAATGGCTCAGAGGAATTTTTAATAATTATTGCATCTGGTTTTTCTTTTGCATTTAAAAAAATTCTCTTAATCCTTTCTTTCATATATCCATCACCAACGACTTATATGTTAAGCTATCTAAAGGATAAATAAAAATAAAAGGAATATTTTTCTCCTTTTGTTTGATTAGATTCAAAAGCCTTTATTTATATTGCTTAATAAGAGTTTGTAACTCTGAAAGGTCGTTTTTAATCGTTGCTACTTGTTTCATCTTTTCCTGTTCGAAATTTTTCAGTATTGTTGGCAATGGTTTAGTTAGTTTATATATGTGAACTGGTCTTCCTTTACCTTTCTTTTTTAGATCTCTTTTCTTGGCCCAGCCTCTCCTTCGCATTTCTTGCATGGCAACACTAACTTCGGGTTGTCGTAGATCTGCTCCTTGCTCGACATCAGCTGATTTACACTCAGCCATCTGTGAGATATACATCAGTGTTTTCGCTAGGTTTTTTGGCATTCCTAGTTCGGCAAATAATTGAACAGCTTTATCGTCCTTTTCATCTAATACAAATGATCTTTTTCGCTTCATATTCTCCTCACTATTGTAAATCATTCGTGAGTATATATATTTTTCTCATTTTTTCAATTCCAGATACATTATTTATTATTGAAATTTCTTATTTTAATTTTACTTTCCCTCAGCATTTCTTTTGCAAGATCATCAGGGTAATCACCTGAATAAACAATTTCTTTAACGCCTGCATTAATCAACATTTTAGCACAAACAACACATGGAGTATTAGTAGAATATAAAACTGAGTCTTTAATTGAGGTGCCAAAAACAGATGCTTGTATAATCGCATTTTGTTCAGCATGTAACCCTCGGCATATTTCATGCCTTTGACCCGATGGAATATTCATTTGTTCTCTAAT
>DAOWIZ010000083.1 GCA_030640585.1 Thermoplasmata archaeon | reverse complement strand
AGTGCTAAATGGTAATACTGGAATCCAATCAGATTCGTCTGTTTTGATTTGTATAACTGCGGTCATCTGCCCGGTCAGATTGAGATATAAATCTGAAAATGTTGTAGTACCATTTTCTTCTACAATTTTTATACTAAATTCAAGTTTTGCATTTGCTTCTCCAGCAAATCTTAATGAATTAGCAATGACAACTGCACCGCTTACGTCTTTTGCATCAAAAGCACCTGCAATTGTTCCATCATCTGAAATATGCACATGTATCCATAAATCCATTATGCCCATTATTTTTACTAACTCAATATCATTAACTTTTATTGTGATCCATCCCGAGCTATATCCAAAAAGATAGAAATCACCTTCTTCTTCTCCTTCTAAAAGTAAAATTAAATCTTGTTGTAATAATATATCAAGTTTACCGGGTTCAAAAATAATACTAATATTACAAAGACCAATAACGGGGATATTTTTTTCAAGAGTTATTGTAGTATCTTCATATACTACACCTTTAATATATACAAATGTAAAACCACCTATATCAAAGAATCCCTCTATTTCTAATGTTCCATCAATTGACAGATCTGATATCTCAACAAGCGGACTGTTTTGTATGATAATCTGAAAAATTCCTATACTACAACTACTATGATCAAAATTAAACACTGGTTGAGATGTTTTCATGTTCCACCCTATACCTAAGTTGCCACCTGTTCCTCCACCAACAAATTCATTAAAATAAAGCTGTAAATATGGTGCTAAACCCAGATATATTATATCCGCAGTTATTTCTTCCTCTGAATATATATTAATCATAACTGGAGTATTTAGTGAATTGTTTACATCAAAAGAAATTGATGTAAATCCTGTTATTACTAAGTTATCGATATTTACTTCCATTGGTATTGCAGGTATTGGTACTAAAAACCAAAATTGGTTAACAAGTATTTCACTATCACCACTTACGTTTCCATTTAATAAAATAGTTCCATTTACATATTTAACAGTTATATCTCCATTACCGTCAAATGTTACATTAGCATCAAGACTTATCTGAAGTGGTTTAGAAATGGATATAGTAGCTGATAAATCAGAAATAACAATATTTGTTAATTCTGAATCTCCAGATATCGAAAGACCATCATCTTCTGTGCTTAAATTTATATTTAGATTACCACTTATTATTAGTTCAGTAAAAGATATATTTATAAGGTTTTCTTGATATGCTAATAAGAAATCTGTAACAGTTATTGAACCAGTAATATCTAAATCGAAATCTGTGTCGAAGAAATATCTACCTGTTTCATTCCAACCTATACCAATAGTTCCTGATGATGAACCTGCAACATTTATATCAAATTCTCCATGAAATGTTAAGCCAAATAAATCGTTAATATCTATTTTTTCGATTTCAACTTCAAACAATGAGCTGCTACCTCCGAAAAATAATACTACTTCTCCAGATTTTTTATTGGTATTAATTACAAAATTAGCAGAAAGCTTTGGAATTGAGACATTTATTTTGTCCTTTATCCAAAGTTTGAAATCATATAATCCTACTACTCCGCTTCCATCAAAGAAGTATGTCTTGTTTCCATCTATTGTCTCCCAGGATATATTAAATACATCATTGATTGTTTGTAGTTGTATTACTCCAGATATTGTTCCAACTAATTCATCGCCATCCCAATATGTAGAATCAAACGAGAAATATGCAGAGCTATCTCCATAAATTAGGATATAACCCCAGTCGCCATAATCATACCATTCTACATCTGTTACATTCAATGAAAAATTGTACCAATGTGTTATTGTCCCTGTTTCATCAATATCAGTTCTTTCAAATTCAAAATCGTTGAATTTTAGCGATAGATTAGTAATTTTTACTCCATGAACAATATTGATACTACAATTAATGGTAAGGTTTTTATCTTCTTTAATAATCGAAAAAGTACTACCTATACTACCTTCTTTTGTCTTTTCTAGATGATCCATTGATATGGAATATTCACCTGTTAAAAATGATAGATAACTGCTCATTTTTATATCTAGATTATTTATCTCAAAAGATTTACCTGCTAGATATATTTCTGCATTTCCTTCTTTTAAGCCATCAAAAAATATTTCAAATGGATTATCCTCGGTTTTCTTCAAATCAAATGATGCATCTAATGTCCCCTGATCAGGTCCATGGCCAACTAAAGAAACTGAGAGATCAAAAGTGCTATGTTGAAGTACAAAATATCCTTCTGCAAGGTCAAGTTCCATAAATATATCAATAATTGCTTCTGCAGACTCTGCACTGAAATTAACTGAGCCGTTTCCCTCGCCTTCTAAATAAACATTAAAGGATACTTCTTCTCCCTCAGCATATATGCTAATGTTTGCTTTTACATTTTTAAGTAGAAAGAGTATATCACGATTCCATTCTATTTTTGCGGTTGTAAAAAGATTTGAAAAATAAATCCTATTTACAGGGTTATCAATATCATCACATAGACCTATCTCAGATGGTTTTTCACCATGGGTGTTAAACTCAATTTTTCCCTCACGACCAAGATCAATGACAAAACTTACCTTCCCTGGAAGATCATACACATAAGCATATGTCGTGTTACTATCTTCTATATGAGTAAGGGTTAAATCAACTTTGGAATTACCAGTTATTTCCTTTGTGATACTAAAAGATGCCCCTCCCTGCCTACCAAAGCAAATCTGTGATTCTGATGCAGGACTATAAGATACTCTAAACTCATCAGATTGAACACCAGGATCAACATAACTAAGTATAATATCTAAATCTGCTTTACCAATAACATCATCACTAGGAGAAATATGCACCTTGTGCTCAGGTTTTTTATTAAGATCAAAAATATGTGGAATAAGTTTGTAGGTTGCTATACATGTATTTGGAACAAGTTCATCATTTGGTGAATGATAACCCCATCTTATTTTATCGCCAGTAGAGTTCTCATCAAGAGTACCTGGCCGGTTGAATTCTGCATAAACCTTGAAATCTGCATTAACATCATTAAAACCATTAAGACGAGTAATTTTAAGACCAAAATTAATAGAAAGAGAAAAAGGACGTTCAATGCTGGGATACAATGATAACTTTGCACCAACATCATCATCACCATCCCCATCAACATCAACTTTTACTGTACGAAACAGTTTCAGTTCATTTGTTTTTTCAGTACCATTGTAGTTTGTATACAATGTCAAAGTTGTAGATGCGCCGCTTAGTCGTGATATACTTGACATAGTTTGTAAAAGTGTTGGATTTGATGTTTTATCATCTGATTTTTTAAGGTTTTTTGATGAAAGATCCTCTATTAGTTCTCCTGTTTTTTCCTTGAAATTTTCAATTCTCTCTTTTAATGTTTTATCTGAAAATCTTGCTGAGGCAGTCATCGATGAAAAAATAGTTGTAACCATAAGTATTGCTAATAAAATACTGAGAATCTTTGTTGGAATGAGTTTATGTTGTGCTATATAACGGCCTGATTTTATTTTTGAATAGGTATAATTTCCCATTTGTTATCCCTTCTTTTATATTTTAATCAAGAATATTTTTATTGTCCCATATTTTAATTATGTCTCATAGTATATATAACTTGTTATATAAAAGTTATCTAATTAGCAACTATTATAATAGAGAATAAATAGGTTTACAATTTACAAAGAATTTGGAAATATTCTAAAAATTTGGCCCTAAAACAAAAAAAACTCTTTATAAACTAAAAATCTTAAAAAAGGAAGTTTAAAATTCTACGATTCATAGAAACTGTATTCCACCTGCAGTAATCGTTATATCCTGTGGTTTAAGTGTATGTTTGGTCGCTCGCATTTTTCGAATTGTTAGTTTACGACGATCCATGGATGTATCAAGATCCATAAGTATTATACCATCAACAAGGAACTCTGAAATTGTATCACGAGACAGGCTACGACTTCCTTCAGGTATTTCACTAGTAACCAATGCTGTACAGTTATCATTGTTAAGAATGCGCATTATACTACGTACATGCATACGAGTAGCAGGAATAGACCCTGCTGGAATTTTCTTAGTTGTTTTAAACCCATCAAAAGAGGGGATGACCTCATTAATACCATCGCTGATCCATACAGGCATCTCAGAAACCGGGGTAATTGAGTCAAGAACTACACGGCTATAACCACCGTTTTTAATTTCGTTTTCTATTTCTACATACATGTCGCTTTTGTTAAAATCAAGATATATAAATTTTAGATACCCTGAGTCAACATATTGTTGGAAGTTAAAACCGAGTTCACTTGCTTGTTTAAGAATATTTTTAACTCGTTCATCAGATGTTAAATACAAGCATTTTTCACCATTGTTCAACCCTTCTTGCATGTAATGATAACATATGATGGTTTTACCTGATCCTGGTGTACCAGATACAAGGGTTATACTGTTATTTGGAAGTCCACCGGAAATAAGTTCATCAAGACGAGGAATACCAGTAGTAATTCTACTATCAACCTCAGTATTAACTTTTTCAAACACATCCATATCTATCAAACTCTCCCTAGAGAAAGACGATAAAGATTTCTATCCTTTTTTTCTCCAATTTTCATAATAAGATATCAATTTAAATATCTTTTCCAGACTCCTTTGAAAAAATAGATATACCAAAAAAGGGTTTAAACAAAAATCCAAATATGTTAAAAATAACTTTATTAGATGGCTATGTTGATGAACCCACATGCCTGGGTGTACCACCATATATTAGCCCATATCCTAGATATATCGCTGGAGCAATTTGGAGTTTTAACAAAAACATACAAATCACATATGTAACAATTGATCAGATAAGAAACAACAACAAACTACTAGAGGATCTAGCAAAATCTGATATAGTTATTGTAATTGCTGGTATGAGCGTACCCGGACGATATCTCTCAGGGTATCCTGTTAGTCCAAATGAAATAACAATAATACTAGAGCGTGTACCAAATATTTTGAAGATACTTACAGGGCCATCTGCTCGTCATGGTTTTGGAATGAGCGGTGGTAAAAAAACTAGATTTGTAGAAAACGTTTTTGATCTTATAATCAAAGGCGATGGTGAAACAGTTCTTTTTGATTTTTTAAAAAACAAACAAGATATCAATGAGGTAAACCCTGATAAAACCCGTGAAAATGCAGAAACAATAAGAGATTTTGCAATAAAAGGATCTAATATAGTTACGCAACATCCAAACCATCCCAATTATTTAATAGCAGAGATAGAGACCTATCGTGGATGCCCGCGTAGCATTGTTGGTGGATGTTCGTTTTGCAGTGAACCTAGTAAGGGGCTGCCCGATTACAGGCCAATACGAGACATCATAGATGAGATTCAAGCATTATATCAAAATGGAGTTAGGCATTTTCGTCTTGGAAATCAGCCATGTATCTTTTCTTATATGGCAAAGGATGCTGGAAAAACAGAGTTTCCACGTCCAAACCCAGAAGCACTTGAAAAGCTTTTCAAAGGTATACGAACAGTTGCACCAGAGTTAAAAACACTTCATATTGATAATGCAAACCCAGGGACCATTGCAAGATATCCAACGGAATGTAAAAAAATTGCTAAGACCATAGTTAATTATCATACACCAGGTGACATTGCAGCGATGGGAGTTGAGAGTACTGACCCTGTTGTAATTAAAGAAAACAATCTCAAAGCACAACCTGATGAAATAATGAGCGCAATAAAACTCCTCAACCAGGTTGGAAGTAGAAGAGGGGACAATGGTATGCCTCATTTACTACCAGGTCTTAACTTTGTGTTTGGGTTAAAAGGGGAGACAAAAGACACATTCAAATTGAACTATGAGTTTTTGAAAAATATATTAGATGAAAACCTTCTGCTTAGACGTATAAATCTACGGCAGGTAATACCAATACCTGGTACGAAAATGTATGAAATGGGTACTAAAATAACAAATAAAAATAAATCTGAGTTTAAACGTTTCAAAAGAAAAATCAGAGAAGAAATCCAAAGACCTATGTTGCAGAAAATCCTACCAATGGGTACTATTTTAAAACAAGCATATACAGAGAAACACGATGGTAAATTGACATTTGCTCGTCAGATAGGGACATATCCACTTCTTGTTGGCATACCTGGTGTTTTTGAACTAGAAGAATTTATGGATGTAAAAATTGTAGACTATGGATATCGATCAATTACGGCAATACCCTTTCCGCTTGATATTAACAAAGCACAGAGAGAAACAATTGAGGCGATACCTGGCCTTGGTAAAAAAAGAACTATTAGAATACTGGCAAATAGACCTTTTAGAAATAAAAATCAATTAAGAAGTGCTCTTGATGATCCAGAAATAATTGATGATATACTAGAGCATATTACATTTTGAACGAAAAAAACATGTTAAAATATAAAAACATGATACGGATACAGGAAGGCAGTATTATGTCTGAAGACAATCTAGAACATCTTGAAGAAAAAATACAGTACACATTCAAAAACAAAGAACTTCTAAAGAATGCTCTCACTCATAAAACATATGCTTTTGAGGCGAAAACACCAATAGAGTACAGCGAGCGTCTTGAACTGCTTGGCGATAGCGTTCTTGGTTTTATTGTAGCAGAGCAGTTGTACAAGACAAACAGGTATTTTTCAGAAGGTGAACTGACTCGGCGGCGCTCACAGCTTGTAAATAATAGTTTTCTAGGCAACAGAGCCAAAGAACTAGAAATAGGTAAATACCTATATTT
>DAOWIZ010000021.1 GCA_030640585.1 Thermoplasmata archaeon | reverse complement strand
CATATGTTCTTTTTCATCTCGCCTAGCAAGAAGCCCTGCATGAATAATTGGATGAAGTGTTTTCACCCGGCCATCAAGCATCTCCGGAAAACCAGTAACATCTGATATTTTTCTTATTTTGATACCATTTTTTTCTAAAACAGAAGCAGTTCCCCCAGTTGAAATAATTTCAATTCCAAGATTTGAGAGTTCTTTTGCAAAATCAGCTACGCCTTCTTTATCTGAGACGCTTATTAGAGATCTTTTGACTTTCATCACTCTTACCTAAAATGCATATGGGTGGGGGTCATAAACGTTTGTGTTTTTTTGTGTTTTTTTCCAGTTCTATTGCTTCTGTTAGATTTATTTTACCGTTTAAAACATCAAGAGCCGTTTTTTCCGATATTGAAAACCGTCCATTTGTAAGTTTACGACTTCGTTCCTGTATGTTATGTATATCTCCTTTTGTTGGTTCAAGCGGTAGGCGACTCTGTACTTTTCCACCACAAATAAGTGCAATAGATGCTGCTGCCTCACTATCTCTCTCACGTCT
Organism: Thermoplasmata archaeon; assembly: GCA_030640585.1. Classification (GTDB taxonomy): domain Archaea; phylum Thermoplasmatota; class E2; order DHVEG-1; family DHVEG-1; genus DAOWIZ01. Next base: position 18,323 of record DAOWIZ010000021.1, on the reverse strand, counting down.
GCTTGTCTGCTGAGATGAAGTAGTCTTAGTCTCATCAACAATCTCAATAGGTATCTCAAGAGGAATTAATGAATTAATTATTCTATTACGAGTAATTATCGACCCGTGTCCTATACGAATCAACGTTTGAATTGCAGGATACTCCCTTAAAAAACGTTTTACAATATCAGATACTTTTTCAGGATTTTCCACATCTGTTTTCTGAAGTAATATATCATCGCCAACAATTGCAACACCTGGATGATCACCAGGATCAATTCCAATATAAACCTTGGAATACAATTCTTTACCAATGAGCATCTGCAATGCCAAATCTACTGCATGATCAATTGTATCATAGGCATCAGCAGCAATTACCTTTTGAGATTTAACATCATGTAATTCATTGTTTGATGTTAGTATTACTCCTATTCTACTAGGTATATGATGTATTGATGAAAGAGAAACATATGGTATTTTTCTTTTCCCAAGAACCTTTAAAAGATCATGATAAAGCGAGAAATCCTTAGTATAAACACCTAATGTTTTCATCTTATCGTTCCCAACTCATCTTCCCATCAAGATATGTTGTCCAAAACACTTTGAGATTATCATCTAGAAGGTTATTAAGTTCAACGATTTCATAGTTTTTACGTACATTTTGATCAAGATGTTTTCCAAGACTAAAGTTTTTAATCTGATCATTTAAAAAACCAGTTATTTCTATGTATTCACGTTCTATTTCAACATAAAACCTATCATTTTTTTCATACGGGTCAGTTATCACACGGGCATCTTCGTTCCATTTTTTTAAGAATTCATCTGCGTTTTTCTTCAATTTAACCGGTGGTCCCATATGAATTTGTGTTTTTGAAAGATTTTTATCTTTTGTTTTAACGATTATGAAAATGTTCTTTCCAATATTATCTATATGAAACATAACATCAAATATAGTGAAATCACATCTTTCACAAGATTCCCATATCGACCGAGTAGCTTTTCTGATCTGAGGATATAGATTTTCATCAAGAATATCTGGTTTACTAATTCTAATTCCAACATATTGACATTTTTGTTTTTGTATTTCTTTACGTATTTTCTCCAGTGTCCATGGTTTTATGGGATTGGGAAAAAAGAAAGTAGTCTTTGGGTTTTTTATGTATTCTTTACATGCTTTTATAAACAGATCAAATTTTTCTTTGGAAAGAGCCGATGAAACATTTCTATTGCTATCAACTGGATCAATAAAAGTTAGAGGTGTATCAAAACTTTTGTATTTACCATCAATTATTGATAGTTTTTTACCTGTTTTCCAATTCTGCGCATTTTTTATAAGTTCTGAAAAACATTCATATTTTATTATCAAAATCTCACAGAGATATCCTGAAAAACCCTCAATTTCTGCCTCAGCACCATAACAACCTGTACCTTGTAAGAATTGTTTAAACAATCTTACTTCTTGTTTTTGTGATTTTTTAAGATTTTCTTTTACATATTTTGTATGCAGAGGTGTACGATCAACTGCTGAGAGTTTCTGTGAAATATCTTCAATTTTGTAACAAGGAACTATTTCAACTTTATGTTCTTTATAATATCCGCGTAAATATGGATGTTCCGCATAGCTTTCCTCGGTGTTTTCTAGAAATGTTTCTCCTATTGAAATAGCGTTTTTGGCAATTTTTTCTTTTTCATAAGAAGTTGGAAATAACAGGAAAAAATCAATGTCCATGTTGTGTTTTAGAAATGTATCTTTTGCAGTAGATCCAACAAGAATTGTTTTTACAGGTAATTTTCTTTTTTTGATTTCTTGCTCAACTTTTTCATTAATTTCATTTATAATTTTTTCAAGTTGCCCTCTGTATTCTTTGGTTGGAGTAATCCATTCTATTACCTGTTTTTCTACCTCATTTAAAGCCATGTCTATCTGTCCATGATAAAGTCTCTGAGTATTAAGGTTACTGCTAAGATACTTCTAAAGATACATACAAAACTTAAATTTTTACTTCTTTCAAAGTTGTATAAATAGGTCCTTTAGGTGTCAAATCACTTTCCATTAATTTAATAGACTCAACTTTGACATCTGTAAAGACTGTTTTTTTATACTTTTCAACTACTTGTAGAAGTTTATCCTTGTTTTTTGCAGATCTAACACGTGCAATTGTAAGATGTGGTGAAAAACCTCTTCTTTCTCTTTCAAATCCCAACTCTAAGATTTTATCGTCAATTTTTTTTGCAATAATTTCTATTTGTTCATGGTTTTCCATCCCAATCCAGACTATTCGTATATAGTTAGGATTTGGAAATACACCAGTTCCAGTTAATTGAATGTTAAAAGGCTTTATTTCTTCTGTTGAACTTTTAATGATCTCTCCAATATCATCAATTAATTGTTCATCTGTATCTCCAAGAAATTTCAATGTGATATGAATATTTTTAGGTTCAACGAGTTTTACATTTGCTCCAGAGTTTTCAATTTCTTTTTCAAACTCAATAATCTTTGGAATAACATTGATATCCACTGCGATAAATCCTCTAAACTGTGACATTTATTCATCCATTTTTTTGTATTGCAATTTTTCTAAATGTCTTTAGTTTTATAAAATCTATGCCTACTTTCATTGTCTAAAAGTAAATGTCTCTTTTTTGGGTAACTGTTGTCAAACAACCTTTATAACCATTGAGTTAGAAAAACATTTGTTGCTGGAGAGATAAAAAATGAAAAACATATTGTTTAAACAAAAAATCAAAGGTTACATTGATTTAATCCGTCCATTTACACTTCTTGCACCACTTATTGTTGCGAGTTGTATAATGGTTGCAAGTTTTTTTAATGTCGGAAAAACAGATAGTTTTTTTAATATCTGGTGGAAAACAATACTTCCTGCAAGTTTTGCTCTTGCAATATTAAATGGTGCATCAAATGCGTTAAATCAAGTTACAGATCTTAATGGAGATAAAATCTCAAAACCATATCGTCCTATTCCAAGAGGTATTATTACTGTGAAAGAATCTATAGTAATATCTGTTATTATGTATGCTATTGCGTTTTCTCTTTCAATTTTTATAAATTTTATGTTTGTTGTATTTATTGCTCTTATAACAATATTTACTGTTACTTATTCGCTTCCTCCAAGATTAAAGGATGTTTTATTCTTGAATCAATTGTGGGTGGGTATACCTCGTGGGTTACTTGGTATACTTGCAGCATGGAGTGTTTTTGGTAATGCATTGGAACCATTGCCTCTTTCTATTGGTTTTGTTGCTATGTTGTTCTTGATTGGTGGTTCAATTACCAAGGATATAACAGATAGTGAAGCTGATAAAAGAACAGGTACTCATACACTTGTTAATACTTATGGTGTGAAAAAAGCAGCAATTATGGTATTACCATTCATGGTTTTTCCATTTGTTATGATTACCATGTTAGTTGATATTGGTATATTGGAGCCATATATGTTGTTTTTAGCGTTTTTAGCAATACCTGGATACTTCGTATTTCATTTAATGATTAAAGATGATGTAAAAGGAAAACATCTGGAAAATACGTCTTCATGGACTCTTATGTATGTTACATATTTTCTCTTTGCATTTGGTTTTTCTGCTTTGACGATTGTTGGTTCTGTTATTGGATAATAAACGTTTTGTCTCTTTGTAATAACATTTTATACCTTGATTTATAAAATCATAAAAAAATAAACATTAAAAAATTTTAAGAAAAATATAAGACCTGGTAAATGTTATCTATGTCGGAGATGGTCATGAAGTTTGAGGAAGAAGATCTTGTTGTAAGCAAAATCGATGTGGAACTAAATAAAAAGGTTCTCTTAACACTCTTTTGTGTAACTGGGTTGAGCATATTGTTATCTGGATGTCTGGCATATCTTTTTTCAGATTCACTCTTTACCATATTTTGCGGTCTAGTTTTTGGTGTTACACTTGGTGTTTTAATAAATTACCTTATTATAGTTACTAATAAAATTGTTAAAGATATAAAAATTGAGTTTTCTACTAGTGGAACTGCTGAAGACGAATTGCAGACTGTGATGAAAATAGAATAAAGACTAGTCTATCCGCCGCCTATCATATGGATAACAGCAATCTTTGAGTTATCAGGTACAATACTTTCTGAGAAATCTTTCCTTGGTACGACTTTGTCATTTATCTTTACAACAACTAGTGGAAATGTGTATTTCACTCTTTTCAATAGTTGTTTAACTGTTTCATTTTCTACCCAATCAACAGTTCTACCATTTACTTCAAGGCTCATTTGTCCTCACCAAGTATTATTTCAAGTGCAAGGTTTGCCTCCCAGTTTGCAATGAGGCACACACGCGGGGCCATAAGAACGTCTTCATCACTATCTTTTGCCTCTTCATCATAGCACATATATAGTTTACCAATTTGTTTTGTTTTTATCCTGTCACAGTGTCCATATCCTGCAACTCCTGATGCACCAACGATGGGTTTATCTGGTAATTTCAAAAGTATTTCTTCTATAAAAGTTGTTTTTGTCTCAGCATCATCTAGTGCTTCAATTATGACATCTACATCATGAAATGGTCTGTCCATTTCGCCCTTTATGAGTTTTTGATTAAAAATATCGATTTTCATCCAAGGATTTATCCGGCGTATGTTTTCTTTTAGTGCTTCTACTTTTACCTTTCCTATTTGATCACGAAAAAAATATTGACGATTTAAATTACTTTCTTCTACACTATCAAAATCAACAATGACTAGCCTACCAAGTCCTGCGCGAGCAAGAGCAACAGCGGCATTGGAACCCAATCCTCCAGCACCAGCAATGCCAACACTGGAATGTCTGAGTTTCATTCTTATTTTTTCAGTTTTTTCAACATTCATAGTCCTTTTACCATTTTTCCCAATACTTATGGTCATTACTTGGTGGTTTTTTACCTTTGTTGTATCTGCCGCCCCAAACGTTGAGGCCTGCTTTTTCGTCTTCATTTATTTTTTGTTGAAGCATCTTTATCATCTTTGGATTATCCATCCCTAGTTGTTTCATTTTTTGTGGTGTTGGAACCCCATTTGGTGTCCATCCACGTCTATAATATACTGCATCGGCTAGTTTTTGATACCGGTCTTGTCGGTAGTCATATAGGAGTTTTATTTTTTCTTCAGTGTTCATTTTTTCTACTTCACCTTCAGATAATCCTAGTTGCTCCATAAGTTGTTTATCATATCTTTCTTTACGGGAATTGTATTCAAGTTCTGTTACTGGCCCCATTGAACGATACGGTATCCAGTCATCTTTACGTCGTCCTCGTCCAAGCCATACATTCATTGCTCGTTGCCAGTTATAACATCGCTCACTTTGAAGTATTAGTTCTTCTTTGTCAACATTCCATCCTGTTACAGCATTTTGATATTCTACGTAGTTTTGTACATGTTCTGGAACTTTTGAAGGATCATCTGTTTCAGCGTTGTTTGCAGGTTCAACATCATTCCATGGTAGTTTACAAAGACCATTGAGTCCAAACCATGTCCTCCACATGGGAAAGTAGTGTAGCGCTTCTGCTTTGTCTTCAAATGTTGGTATAGCATTGTTAACCATATCCATGAATATTAGCCATGCTTCATCATGCTGAGGTCCCTTGAGTGTAAGCCCGTATCCTCCTTGCATAGCAAGTGATTCTTTGGTTACATATTCTGAGTATTCAAGTCCTTTGCTTTCCATTCCACAATCGTTTATAAGTTGTGAATCTCCCCATCCTTTTTTAATAAGCCAGTCTTTCACACGTCTGATGCCTTTCCCTGCAACTTGAATGAATTCACCTTTGTCTCCTTTTGCAATACGGTGCATGAGTTCAAGTGTTGCATCAGCATTTCCAAAACATAGTTCAAGACCATTGCATCGTTCTTTGTTAAGAATCCCATATTCATACATTTCCATGTAAAATGCAATAGCAGTACCTGTAGAAATTGTATCAAGCCCATAGGTATCACAATAAAAGTTAAATTCTAGAATCCATAGTGGATCCCACATGCTCATATTTGATCCACATCCACAGGTTTCATACTCTGGTCCATCAACTGTTACTTTTTGTTCTTTGTATGGTCCTGTCATGACAGTGAATGCATCTACTGCTTTTGCACAGGCCATTGTACAACCATGCCAACATCCATCAGGTATTACCTGGGTGAAAAGTTCATAGAATTTTGGTGAATAAATCTTAGATGCCTTTGGAAAACTGCCGAAACGATAATTCTCAGTAGGCAGCAGGTCATATTCATCCATTATTTCTACTAGATGGACTGTTCCAACTGTTCGCATGTTGCATTGATGACGGTCAAGATCTCTGATTTCCTTGTGTAATTTTGTACCTATTCTAGTAAGTATCTTTGGATCTGCAGGGTTATTAGCAACCCCATCAAATTCTTCAACTTTTGCAACGATTGCCTTTATTTTTTTATCACGCAGTACAGTTCCAAGACCACCACGACCTGCCTGTTTAAGGCGGGGTACTTTACGGCGGATATCAAAAAATGAAAAATTTAGACATCCCCAATAACTATGCTCTGCCCCTTTACCTGCAGAGACAACAGATATTTTCTGTCTGGACTTATCAGTATCTTCAGAGGCATACATATATGTTAGTTGTTCTGCGAGAAGATGACTATCGGTCTCCTCTTTAGGTGCTGTTTCAATTGTTATTTTTCCTTTTTCACCATCGACAACGATGATGACATCTTCTTTTGCTTTACCCTGTATTTCAAGAGCATCAAAACCTGCAAACTTTAGATATGGCCCAAAATAGCCACCTACGTTACTATCACAAATAATATCTGTAGATGGTGAAATTGTTAGACAAAGTGATTTACCTGAACCAGGGTACTGAGTTACTCCACAGAGCGGTCCTGTTGTAATGATTAGTTCGTTTTCCTCGCTGTTCCAATGAGTCGTTGGTTTAATTGAATCCCAAAGTAATTTAAGTCCAAATCCTCGCCCGCCAGTGAACTTTTTTTTCATTTCCTCTGTTACTTTCTTTTCTTTAATCTCACCAGTACTAAGATTAACATAGAGTGTATGATTTGCGTATCCTTTTTGTATTTCTCTTTTTTTATAACTATATTCTGCTAGTATTTTATGTGCATTTTTTATTTTTTTAAGATCCCATTTGTGCTCCGTGTTGCCTGTTTTATATTCTTCAACTGGCACCTGTCCCTCTGTCATTTTTTTACTCTCCTGTTTTATAATGAACAATTTCTTTAACATCATCGATTTCAACTTCAACAAGTTCAAGTGCCCCATGAGGACATTCACGTACACATGCACCACAACTAATACATTTGAAAGGTTCAATGCGTAATTCTGATTTTTTCATAGCACCAGTTGGACAAAAACCAACACATGCCTGACAACCAATACATATTTTTTTATCAAGATGTACAACACCGTTTTTGCCCCTTGTCAGTGCTCCTACTGGACATATGTCAATACAAAGGCCACATTGATTACAAACATCCATTTCATATGAATTACCTTTTTTTATTATTCGTATCGTAGATTGGTCCCCACCGTCCTCTGTTTTAAAATGAACCTTTGAACAAGCCATTTCACATTCCAAGCAACCTTTACATTTTTCTGGATAAAATTTTAGGATTTTAACTGTCTTTGTTTCGTCCATGATATCTCACCTATATTATTAGGTGCCCATGAGAAACAGTGCATTTATTATTACAACACTCCAACACAATATAGATATAGCTATTGTTGTTGGATAATATACTTTGTCTTTAACATGACTGATATCCATATTTTTAAGAACAAAAATCAATGGCACTGTTACCCCGCCAACAAGTGCAGCGATTAACCCACGTGATAGGATTTGTGGTATGAACACTATGAGATTTTCAAGATAAAACCCTGAAGATGAAACCATTGGTGTTAGAATCTGTGTTATAATATATCCACCTACATAACAAGGATATGCAGAAACTATTCCCATACTAATTTTCATAGTATATGTTTTAAGATCTTTAAAATCTAATGATAATCTATACCATATAAGCTCAAACAATATGCCTTCTGCTGCTATTGCAATTGCAGAACATATAACACATCCACCAAATGGGTTAAACAACCGAAGAGCTCCTGCTACAAGCCCCATTCCAATCTGCATTCCACGTTGTTTAAAAAGCATTCTGCTCATAATCATAAAACCAATGGCAAAAAAACCAGTCATAATGGCACCTGATGGTAGACCAGCATTACCCACGGCAGGTCCAATTATACATTCACTAAATCCCCAAATGGATCCAAACAATATTATTCCCAGAAATAGTTTCATTTTATTCATCTTTTAGTTCACCTCAATTTTTACTACATTTTTAACTCTAAATGCTTTTGGAAGATCAGGAAAAACAGTCATACCTTCTCTTGTAAGAAGACCACCCTGCAGGTCTTCCCAGGATACTGTTTTTTGATAATTGTCTTCTGCAATTATTGTATATGTATGACATGATGGGCATCCAACACCTGCTTTTTTAATCAGATCATCAAGTGCTATACCTGAAAACTCCAAAGAGTCGAAACTCCGTGGTTCAGCGATAAAAAATATCTGACCAATTGTATATTGCTGACCATTAATGATGATACCATCTGCATCTGTCTGTGTTGCATAAACATAAGCCGTAGAACATGTTCCAATCAAAAGCACAATCATCGCAAAAAGCGGTATTAGTTTTTTCTTCCCCATAACTATCGGAGCACGGATATAGTCATGTATATTTAAAAATTATGACAAAACCCAGAATTAAGAATTTCCGTTTCAATAATGAATTTTACTTTTCATTCAGATTTCTAAGTTGAATATGTTTTTGAATAACGCTTTCTATAGTGCTAGTATCACCTAAACCAGATAAAACTGATACACCATCTACTGTTTTCACTTCATCTGGTAAGCCCATAATTTTTGCAAGAGGGCTTGTTCCTTCTGGTGTTAAAACACTTTTAATTTCTTCTTCATCAGTGACATACCTAAATGCGGGCGCCTCTTCCTCTTCGATATTACTCTTATCTATCTCAAACTTGTCAGGTTTATTAATAACTCTATCAACTAAATCCTCAATAGATTCGTCATTTGTCATCTATCTTTCCTCACCTAGATATATCATTTATATCTTTTTAATTGTTTTTATCAAAAAATTCAATGTTATCTTAGCCCTTGTTCTCTTATTTTTTCACTATATTTTCTAAGAGTTTCTTCTTGATCTTGTCTCCATTGAATTTTTTCAAGTAATGCATATGCAATTTCACCATTGATATTTAATATCCTCCCAGGTGCCTTTTTGATATATGCATCTATAAATTTTTTACATAGTTGAAACTTTTCATCTGTAAACATTGGGTCAGTACTAAGAATTGAAGCGCACATACCTGCTATATCTTCAACTGGACTCCCTGCTCTTGATTCCTCAAAATCAACACCCCAAATTCTATCAGTGAAAATAAAATTTCTTAATATTGGATCTCCTCTTATTCTAAAACCTTCATCTGTCTTAAAAAATGAATGAAACTTCAAAAACCAGTCGGCAAGAAGTATTATAAGTCTTTGTTTTTCACTTATTGTAGTGTTATCATCATTTATAATATCACAAAGGTTTTCTCCAATTATATAATTAGATATTATCACATTGTTTTTTTCATCCATTTCAAAAGGAGTGGGAATGTTAAGTTTTGATGAACCTTTTTTCAAAATATTATATTCATTTTTCATATTATTTTTTAAACCCGGTACAAACCATTTTAGAACTCTTGGTTTGTTTTTGATTGTGACATAACTAACTGTATTTTTTTTACTTTTAAAATCAATTTGTACTATTGCATCATTATATTTTTTAACATTTTGTACAAGTTCTTCAATTTTTTTCATAATATTATATTAATTGATATGTAAAAAAAGGTAAAAAAGTTATGGTTGTTTATACTTCTACAATTTCTATTGTTGTAACATATTTTGACCAAAGATTTGAATTAACAATTACTAGAACTATTGTAATTATTTTATTTGAATCATCTTTTTTAATAATGGTTTTGGGTGAAACATTGTTTGGTTTTTAAAGATTACTAAAAAGATATTCCTTCAGGTTTTTTCTTTGCTGTAAGATAAATACCTGTTAGAATTATTGCTCCACCAAGTATTGTATATTGTGATGGAATCTGGTTTATTTGTGGTATTGCAATAGCTAGCAGGGTTGATCCAAGTGGTTCACCGAGAAGAGCAACTGATGCTAGTGATGCACGGATGTGTTCAAGAGACCAATTATAAAGTGTATGGCCAAGTAATCCTGATACTATTGCCATTAAAAGTAATAGTTGAAAATCATGCAAACTTATGTTGACTAGTTCTGTTTTGAAATATAAACAAAGAATAAGTAATACTGCTGCAGCAACACTATATACAACAAAAGCATAGGATGTAACAGATACTGTTTTACGTAGTTTTCTTCCACCCAGAATGTACAGACCTGCCATTACGCCTCCGAGAATAGCTAAGACATTACCTTCAACGGTGTCAATGGTCCGTAATCCAAGTCCTTTGTTGCCCATTATAAGTATTATTACGCCAAAAACTGACAGGCTTATCCCAATTGTATTCAAAAAAGAAAGCCTTTCTTTTAAAAAATAATGTGAAATAGGTCCAACTAAAATAGGATGAGCAGTAACTAATATTACAGAACTGGAAATAGATGTATAGTCGAGAGATGTAATCCAAAAAGCAAAATGAGCAGCAAGAATAACTCCTATACCAACCATTATGATAAATTCCTTTGATTGCAGGTTCTTTAGTTCATATCTTGTTTTTTGACGTAAAATTACAAATGGTAAAATTAGAAGTACAGTGAAAAACAGGCGATAAAACGCTTTTGAAAGAGCATCAGCTTCACATAATGTAATTAAAATTGCTGCAAATGAAACAGAGACAACAGAGATGAAAAGTGCAATGTACGGTTTGTTTTTCATGAAAACTATCCTGACAGGTTAACTCTTGGAAGATATTTTGACTTTGTGGTCTTAGGACATTAAGTAAAACATATACATCTCTTTTCTATATCATGTGCTATGAAAAAACCAGCGGTGTTTGGTGTCTATGGTGAATCAAACACAGGGAAAACTACCCTTGTTATAAAATTGATTAAGAGATTAACTAGTGAAAATTTCAAAGTAGCAACAGTAAAAATCACTGACAAAAAAATAGGTGCGGATACAGAGGATACAGACACATGGAAACATGGCCTGGCAGGATCAGACCTTGTAGTTTTTTCATCACCGGTTGAGACTGATTATTTGCTAAAACAAAACAAAAATATAGATGAAATTCTTCAAACCATCAACGCTTTTGACAAATATGATATAATACTTGTTGAAGGTGCAAATGATAAAAAAACTCCTAAGATAAGGTTAGGAAGTATAGTTGAACGTGAGAACACAATCCTCTCGTACACTGGTGATTTTGATAAACTTGTTGAAAGAATAAAAGACGAAACTAATAAAGGATGTGAAAATGTGGAAGAAAAAATATGTATAAAAATAAATGGAAAACAAATACCTCTAAGTGAGTTCCCATCAGATATAATTAAAAACACTATTTCTGGGATGCTCAAATCTTTGAAAGACGTAGATGAAATAAAAGATGTAGAAATTCATTTCAAGTTATAAGTCCAGATTTTTTTTATTTTTCATATTAACAAGTATTAAACCAACCATGACCAATGTCCCCCCCAAGACAAAAAACAAGGTTATTTTATCATCAAACAAAAAGTAACTAATTATTGTAGATAGTACAGGTATTGCGTAAAGATAAACACTTACTTCTGATGTTGTCTTGACTCTAAGAGCCATATACCATATGGTGTATCCAATCACCGTGGAAAAAACACCAAGGAATATTACAGCAAACCAACCATTCAATGACATTGCTACGGCTTCTTCTAAAAGGGATCTGCTGATAAATGGAATTAGTCCTAGACTACCTAACAGGATTACATATATAGTTAGAGAAAGTCCCGAATAACGATTTAGCATTTTTTTACCTGCAACAGTATACAAAGCACCCATTACTGCAGCAATTAAAACCCCTAGTGCTCCAAAGATATAATTTATCTCAATAGATGCATCTGTTTTTCCCAATACAGAAATTACAAGCACACCACATAAAGCAATAATGGTGCCCATCAGTTTTTTTATGGTTAGTTTTTCATCAAGGAAAATAAATGCTAGTATTACAACAAGTACAGGTATTGTTGCAATGATTAAACTTGCTGCGCCAGGCGAGACATACTGTTCACCATAGTTTAATCCAAGATGATAAACTATCACTCCAAAGAACCCTAACAAAAATATGGATGGGAGATCTTTTTTATGTGGTTTGGAAAACCTTTTTGGTTGCAATAATAAAATACCTATCAAAACTATGTCCACAACAAAGAAACGCATAATTGTCAAATTTATAAAAGAGAGTTCTTCTAATGCAATCTTAATAAACGGAAATGCAAAACCCCAGACTATTACTGTGGCTGACATCATTAGTACAAACTGCCAGTTTTTTAGTTTCAATGATTTTATTTCTTCCATTTTACTTCAAAACAATATATGGTGATTATTATAATGCTTGCTAAAAAACATAAGAAAAATATTACTAGCATTAATAACATATAATCTCTAGAGAATTCGTTTTTTTAATAGTAACCTTATTAAATACCAAGTAATTGATGTCATTGTAGGATAATCCATGAAAACACTTGTTTTAAACGTGGATCGTGATGACGATTTCGGGAGGAAAGCAAAAGTAACTAGTCCTATAATTGGATTAAAGGACAACATTGATGCAGCAAATAAACTAGGTCAATCCGATCCGGAGGATTCAGATTTAAATGCAATTTTTTCAGCTATTGCAACCTATAAACAATTAAAAGATGAAGATAAACAAGTGGAAATAGCAACTATTTGTGGACATATCCATGTTGGTATAAAATCAGATGAAATACTAGCCAAACAACTTGAAAAAGTAATAGAAAAAACCGGTGCAACTGAAGTAATACTGTTAAGTGATGGGGCAGAAGATGAATATATTTTACCAATTATCCAATCAAGAATCAAGATTACTTCTGTAAAGAGGGTATCTATAAAACAGAGTAAAGAATTAGAAGATGCCTACTATCGTATACTGAAACTACTTGGAGATGAAAAAGTACTGAAACAGTTTGTTTTACCAGTAGCCCTAGTTCTTATTGTATGGTCTATCTTTGTTTGGCTTGATATGACACGAGCTGGATTTGGGGCAATGCTACTTCTACTTGGGAGTTACCTGCTGATACGTGTATATCGCTTGGAGCGACGTATCGTATCCATCTGGGATGAGATAAAATCAGGTTTTTTAACTGGGAAAATATCTATTTATACATCCATTCTAGCAATAATGTTTATAGCTGCTGGTGGTGTTTTATCATACTATAATACCATAGATTATGTAACTACAAATAATATTAATCCAGATATCGAACTTGTACCAATTTTGTACTTTGTTTCAAATATGGTTTGGGCAATTGTAATTGCAGGAATGTTAATAGTTTTCGGACGTGTAGTTGATACGTATGCTAAGGATAAAAAGAACCCTTGGAGATACTGGATAGTTCCATTTTCGCTTCTAACATTTGGGTTTATTACATCGGCGGTTACCGGTGCGTTATATAAGGCTCTTATTAACATGCCAAATAGTTTTACAATTGAACCATTTACATATCCTACCTTCATAGGTTTTACTACAACAGGAATATTGATAGGAATAATTGGAGCGGTTACAAATCATTATGTTAAAGAGATGTATTTCACTGAAAATATGAAAATAGAAATTGAAAAAGAAACAGCAACACTCGTTGAGAAAAACTAGGGCAGTTATGGAATATAAAAAATGGGAACCAAAATACAGGGAGATTCTCAAGGATTTTAATTTTTCAATAAAAAACGATGAAAGATCTGCACAAATTCTAGATAGTTTATTACAAAAAAAGCAAGACACAAGCCTTTTAGAAAAACTGATATATGGTAAAAATGTAGTTGTTTTTGGTGCAGGCTCGTCACTTGAAAAATCCATTACTAAACATAAAGAAAAAATTAATGGCACAGTAAAAATCGCTGCTGATGGGGCAACAACCGCACTGCTAGAAAACAACATTTTCCCAGATGTTATCATTACAGATCTTGATGGAAGAATCCCTGATCAAATCAAAGCAAATTCAAACGGAGCAGTAGTAATTATTCATGCTCATGGTGACAATATTGATAAAATCAAGAAATATGTACCAAAATTCAAAGGAATAATTCTTGGTACAACTCAGACAGATCCAGAACCATATGACAAAATTTATAATTTTGGTGGTTTCACAGATGGTGACAGAGCAGTTTTCCTAGCAGACCATTTTCAAGCACAAAAAATAAATTTGATTGGTTTTGATTTCAATGGTGAAATAGGAAAATACTCATTTTCAGAAAACAGGGATAGGAACCTGAAACTGAAAAAATTGAAATGGTGTAAGCATCTTATTGAAATGTTAAATAAAAATGGTATTAGCGTTCATTCCTTTGAATAGCATTATCTCAGTTACTTTAATATACACATTTCCATTCCACACACTGAATTATGTCAATTGGAGAAGGATTACTGATTTTCTTATCTGTGGTAAGTGCATATTTTTTAACAGTATTCATTCTTCATAAAAAAGGTATTCTAGAGAAATATAATATTTCTCTTTTTGGCCCAGCTTTAATGTTGCGGACAAAGAAAGGCATATTTTTCCTTAAGAAAGTTGCTAGTAAGAACCGTTTTTGGAAAGCCTTTGGAAGTTTTGGTGTTGTTTTTTGCTTTGTTATGATGTTTTTAATGGCTTATCTGATTATATTTCAAACTTGGTTTATCTTTACAAGTCTTACACCTGAGATTAAAGCATTGATGCCTGGCCCCGAAGTAGCATTAATTCTCCCAGGTATTAATCCTATCCTACCACTTGAACATATAGCATATATTCTTTTTGCATTACTTGTTGCAATGATTGTACATGAGTTCTCTCATGGTATTCTTGCTCTTGCAGGTAAACTAAAAGTTAAATCATTGGGTATTCTATATCTAATTGTACCACTTGGGGCATTTTGTGAACCAGATGATAAGGATTTAAAGAATACAACTACGGCTAAACGTATGCGTGTTTTTGCAGCAGGACCCATGTCTAATTTCGTGGTTTTTTTTATTTGCTTTTTGCTTTTTTCTTTTGTCTTTATGTCTGCGGTTCAGCCTGCTGGAATTAATGTTTATTCTGTTATTGAGGATTCACCTGCTGATGATCTGGGGCTTTCATATGGGTGCATAATTAAGAGTATTAATGGCACAGATACAAATGATATACTTGATTTTTTTTATGCTCTTCAGGATACAAAAGCCAATCAAACAGTTACAATAACCTATATTGAAGATAATGTACTTTATCGTGAAGAGGTAACTCTTGCAGATAAATATACCTACACTAATAATGTTTCATATATGGGTATGGGTTATCTGGGAGTTGGCCCAAATATTGTATCTGCTTCATATCTTGAGGTAATTAAACATCCGTTTGATTATCTTCCAGACAGTTTGATAATTATATATGGCCTTCCAATTACAACGATATATAGACAAAACCCACTTATGTCACCACAAACCGACTCATATACAATAACAGGTCCACTTAGCAATATTCCAACTAATGTTTTTTGGGGTATGTTATTCATGATTTACTGGATTTTTTGGTTAAATCTGATAGTTGGACTTTTTAATGTTTTACCTATGGTTCCTCTAGATGGAGGTTATCTGTTTAACGATGCAGTAAACTCATTAGTAAGACGAATTAAAAAAGATATATCTGATGAAAGACGGGAAAAAATTGTAAAAAATATTTCATTGGTTGTTTCATTAACTGTTCTATTTTTAGTCATTTTTCCATTTTTCATAAAATATTTATAAAAAATAGAAAAATGATTAGAAATTTTTTTTGGGTAGTATTAATTGTTCATCTCAACGCTAATACTACATGGTGATGGTATTTTTATTCCTGCTTTTCTAAGAGCAATTTTTGCCTGTTGGATGTGTTCCTCAGTTGTTTCAATTGTTATTACTTTCTGGTTGGGCTGTACTCGTGCAGCGGTTCCAACGTTTTTACCATAAGATGATCTCATACCTTGACTGACACGGTCTGCACCAGCACCAGTTGCCTGTTTGTTTTCACGTAGAATTACATGAGGATATACTCTGATTTGAATTTTGTAATTAGCAATTCCTATTTCTTTCTCCATTGTCCTATTAACAGTTATACGAGCTGACTCAAGAGCGTTATGTCTAATTTGGCATTTCTCATTTACAGAAAGTGAAATTTGAACTGGGAACTCTCCTGCTTTGTTTCCCATAACAAACTGTGTGATACGTGAGTTTGGTACACCACCTATATATTCTCTACGAGTTGTAGGCTGCCCTCTTACGTATCTGTACATACTGCCTGGTTTCCGTGCCATTTTTTTACACCTGTTTTTAACTGTTGATGAAGGAATCGATATGAACAGGGTATTTATAATGTTTTTTACATGAAATTTAATTTGTTTTTTAAGTCTTTTTAGTACCATAACATTTAAAATGGTAATGTTATTGCCATAAATTGTTAAATTAATAAATTATTTGGTGAAAAATAATGACAGAAAATAAAATGGTGCTACCTGGTGATCAAGTATCTACCAGTGAAGAATTACTTCCGGGTGATGGAACATTTGAAGAAAACGGGATTATAAGAGCATCCAGAGCTGGAACATATCATGTAGATGAGAAACATCGTAGAGCTATGGTAAAACCATTGACAAGTATACCTGTTGAACTTAGAAGAGGAGATATTGTTCTTGCATTAGTTGGATCAGTTAGATCATCTATGATAATAGCTGAGGTAATTCATGTAACTGGGAAAAACAGAGCTGTATCAGGTGATACAAATGGGACACTACGCGTATCAGAAATTTCAGATGGATATGTTAAAGACCCATCTACAGAGTATGCGCCTGGAGATATAATCCGTGCAAAAGTTGTACAAGTAAAGCCTAATATTCAACTTGCAACAAAAGACAAAGACCTTGGTGTTATTAGAGCGTTATGTTCTAAATGCAGGCAACATTTGGAAAGAAAAGACAATGGTTTAGAGTGTTCAAACTGTGGTTGGAAAGAAAGAAGAAGAACTGCAGTTGATTACGGAAATTATGATCTTAAAAAAATGTAGAATGATAACTGTAAAATAATTTATGATGTGGGAGTGAAAAAATTTATGGAACTTAAAAAAATTAAAAAGACTGCAAAAGAACTTGAAATTGAGATCACTGGGGAAACTGAAACAATTCTAAATCCTATTACAGAGGTATTGCTTCAAAACAAAGATGTTGAGTATGCATCTTATATGACTGATCATCCTGAGTCAAATAAAAGACGACTATACATCCGTGTTAAAAATGGGAAACCAGAAGATGCATTGAAAAAAGCTGTAAAATATCTGGAAGATGAAGTTAAGACTTTTAGTAAGACTCTCAAAGGAAAAAGTAAGAGTAAATGATGAATGTTTTACCTGCTGAAAAAAACATTGGAATAACAACTTTTTTAACAAATGTTGATGGTGTAGGTGGGAAACTACGCAGCATCCCTGAGGATTTTGTTGTAACCGAGATTTCAAACTATCCTTCTAAGAAAGAGAATGGTAGGTTTACAATTGCTGATGTTACTTCAACTAACTGGGAGACTAATCTACTTGTAAAAGAGATTTCTAACCGGTTACATATATCTAGACAACGAGTAGGTTTTGCAGGCACTAAGGATAAACGTGCAAAAACCACTCAACTCATGTCATTTTATAATGTACCTGTGGAAAAACTATTTAGTGTGAAAATCAAAGATGTGGCAATTGAGAATATTTATACTTCTGATAAACCTGTTAAAATAGGTAATCTAGTTGGTAACAAATTTGAAATAACTGTTAGAAACATTAAAAACAAAATTAAGGATGAACAAGTTCAGAATATTTCCAATGTTATTACTGTTAATGGTGGTTTTCCAAATTTTTATGGCATTCAACGTTTTGGTATAATTCGACCAATTACTCATGTTGTTGGTAAACATATTGTCCGTGATGATTTTGAAGGCGCTGTTATGACATATGTTGCAAATCCTATTGAGGGTGAAGATGAAGAAACATATAATCTTAGAAAGAATCTTGAAGAAACCCGGGATTTTTCTGAGGCATTGAAATCTTATCCACGTTTTTTGAAT
>DAOWIZ010000074.1 GCA_030640585.1 Thermoplasmata archaeon | reverse complement strand
TCTCTCTGAATTTATCACAGAAGAAGTTATAAAATGTGATGAAATTCATCATACAAAAACGGTATCTCTTATGAAGCCAGTGTTTTTCCCAATTCCAAAAAAGAAACCTGAAAACATTCAACGATATATAATACGTATCTATGCTCATCCTCGCAACTATAAAAGAATTTATGATTATTTAGTTGGTTACAATTATCCATTCAATCTTTTCCCAATCTATATCTCATATTCCCTTGGAGACGAAGACATTATTATGAGTATTGCCGCAGATCATCAAGAGACAGTAAACAGATTCCTAAAGGAACATATTAGAGCTCTTGATGGTGTTGAACAATCCTCTTTCTATCCTGTTCATCGTGCAAAAAGATTTGCTCCTCTTGAGAAATTAATTGAAGAACAAAAGAAGTATTTTGATGAGAAGACATTGAAAAAATCAAAAGATGAATTTGACCTAGATTTTGATTGGGTTGAAAACTTTGAAGAATATGCAAGATTAACAGGAGCTTTTCCTGGAGATATCTAAAACAAAAAAGTACGGGTATAAAGGTGGAAAAAATGGCAGAAGAAGATATTTCAGTATTATTGGATGAGAAACGTGTATTTAAACCAAAAGAAAAACTTGTAAATCAAACAAATGTAAAGCAGTGGATGGACAAACACGATATAAAAGATTTAGAGGAACTTTATAAAAAAGCCGAGAACTGGGAATGGTTCTGGGATGAAGTTTCTAAAGATCTTGTTGAATGGTATGAACCTTATAACAAAGTCGTTGAGTGGGATGCTCCATATGCTAAATGGTTTGTTGGAGCAAAATATAACATTGTTCATGACGCACTTGATAAACATGTGAAAAGTTGGAGGAAAAACAAGGTTGCCTTTATTTTTGAAGGAGAGCCCGGTGATGTTAAAAAATTAACCTATAACGATCTATATATTGAGGTTAATAAGCTTGCTAATGCTTTGAAAAAACTTGGTGTAGAAAAGGGTGACCGTGTTGGTATTTATATGCCTATGATTCTTGAGCTTCCTATTGCTATGCTTGCTTGTGCTAAGATTGGCGCTGTTCACTCTGTTGTTTTCTCTGGTTTTAGTTCTCTTGCTTTCCGTGATCGGGTTAATGATTGTGAAGCTAAAGCGGTTATTACTTGTGATGGTTTCTGGCGACGTGGCAGAAAGGTTTATCTCAAGGAACAAGCTGATATCGCTCTTGAAGAAGCTCCAAGTGTTAAGCATTGTATTGTTGTGAAGCGTACTGGTGATGGTGTTCCATGGACTGCTGGTCGTGATGTCTGGTGGCATGACCTTGTTTTTGATTCGCCAAAGGAATGTGAAACTGAGAAGATTGATGCAAATGATCCTTTATTCTTTTTGTATACTAGTGGTACTACTGGTAAGCCTAAGGGTATCATTCATGCCCATGGTGGTTATGCTGTTGGAACGGCTTATACGTTGAATTGGGTTTTTGATATGAAGGATACTGATATCTGGTGGTGTGCCGCTGATATCGGTTGGATTACAGGACATTCATATATAGTGTATGCGCCATTGATTCTTGGAGCTACATCCATTTTGTATGAGGGTGCACCTAATTATCCACAGCCGGATAGATGGTGGGAATTAATAGAAAAATACAACGTAACACTGTTGTATACTTCTCCTACGAGTATCAGAATGTTTATGAAATATGGGGCGGACTGGGTTAAAAAACATGATCTAAGCACACTAAGATTGCTTGGTAGTGTTGGTGAACCAATTAACCCCGAAGCATGGATTTGGTATCATAAAAATATCGGTAATGAGAACTGTCCAATTATGGATACATGGTGGCAAACAGAAACTGGTCATTTCGTAATATCTCCATTACCACTTACAGATTTGAAACCTGGTTCTGCTACAAGACCATTACCTGGACTTTCTGCTGATGTGTTGAATGAGAAGGGTGAGCCTGTTCAAAACGCTGGTGGGAACCTTGTTCTTACTCATCCATGGCCGGGTATGCTACGTGGTATTTACAAAAACCCAGATAGATACAAAGATACATATTGGAGTAAATTCAAAGGAATATATCTCGCTGGTGATGTAACCAGAAAAGACGATGATAATTATTTCTGGATACAGGGTCGTTCGGATGACGTGCTAAATGTATCAGGACACCGGTTTGGGAACTCTGAAATTGAATCAGCACTGGTTAGTCATCCACTGGTTGCAGAAGCAGCAGTTATTGGAAAACCACACTCACTCAAGGGTGAGTCGATAACGTCTTATGTGGTTCTTGTAGGTGATACTCAACCTAGTGATGACCTTCGTAACCAACTTCGTGAACATGTCGGTAATGAAATGGGTAAAATAGCCCGTCCTGATGAAATATGGTTTGTAACTGATGTACCAAAGACACGTAGTGGAAAGATCATGAGGCGTGTAATTCGAAGTAAAGCTCTTGGTAAAGACGTCGGTGATATTTCGACTCTTGCAAACCCCGAAGCAGTAGATGAGATTGGAAAAGCAAAATAAACCTGATAACTTTTCCACCCCTTTTTTTCTTTATTTTCAACATTTATTTTTGGCAATAATAAAATTATGACCAACTTGTTTTTTTCTTATTTTTTTGTCTGATAACTGTTATATAATGCCTAGTTGTTTTACTCGCAGTATTATAAGGGGGCAGATCTAAGTTTTTACTTTCAAGGATGAGTGGAAAAGATGGATTATGAGGATATCAAAAAAGGTATAATTAAACTTATAAAAAAGGCAGAAACAGAACTGCCAGACGACGTAATAACAGCCCTGAAGAGAGCATATGAAATCGAGGAAGGAGTAGCAAAAACTCAGATAGATGCAATACTTAAAAATATTGATCTTGCAAAAAAATCAAAACGACCTATGTGTCAAGATACCGGTATTCAAACCTTTTTTGTGGAAATAGGGGTAGATTTTCCACATATCAACAAACTTAAGGAGTTAATTACAGATGCAGTAAAAAAAGCCACTACGGAAATTCCACTGCGTCCAAATACCGTTGATCCATTTACAGGTGAGAACCATAGAGATAACACAGGAGAACATATCCCGTATATAACATGGGATTTTGCCAAGGGAAGCGATGTACAAATTACTGCTTTTCCAAAGGGTGGAGGTAGTGAAAATATGAGTAAACTTGGAATGCTGAAGCCTGGTGTTGGTATAGAAGGTGTGAAAGATTTTGTTGTAGATGAAATGATAAAAGCAGGTGGAAATCCATGCCCACCAACTATTGTAGGTGTAGGAATAGGAGGTGGTGCAGATTTAGCATTGAAACTAGGTAAAAAATCTCTCCTTAGACCAGTTGGCAATCGCCACAGGGATAAAACAATTGCAGCCATGGAAAAAGAACTCATTAAACGAATAAACGACAGCGGTATTGGTCCTATGGGTCTTGGAGGAAGAACCACTGTTTTAGATGTTCATATTGAGGTGGCTCATCGTCATCCTGCTAGTCTTCCTGTTGGAATTGCAGTTCAATGTTGGGCTGACCGAAGAGCAAACATGGTTATTCATTCTGATGGAAGATGGGTGGTGAAATAAAATGGAATATTATCTTAAACTTCCGGTAGATTCCAAAAAGATTAAAAAATTACACGTTGGTGATATTGTATATGTAACTGGTAAAATTTTTACTGCAAGAGATGAAGCTCATCATATAATGCTTAAAAAAGGCAAAAATAGTCTATCATTTGACCCTTCAGAGATGGCTCTCTACCATTGTGGTCCTCTTATGACAAAAACGAACAAAGGATGGCAGGTGGTTTCTGCTGGCCCTACTACAAGTAGTAGGATGGAAATCTTTGAGGACAGGTTCATCGAAAAATATGGTATAAATATTATAATTGGTAAAGGCGGCATGGGTGAAAAAACCAAAAAGGCATTACAAAAATATACATGTGTATATACATCTTATACTGGTGGTGCTGGGGTGCTTGCGGCAGATAAAGTGGAAGAAGTATTAGGAGTCTGCTGGCTAGATGAGTTGGGTATGCCTGAGGCCGCTTGGATATTTAAGGTAAAAGAATTCGGTCCATTAGTTGTAGCAATGGATTCACATGGTGAGTCAATTTACAGGAGTGAATAAAGTGTCTATAGATTTAGAAGAAGTATCAATTGTTATCAAAGATTTTGTTAAAACATATGTTGAAAACTCAGGATGCAAAGGAATTGTAATAGGCTTATCTGGTGGTGTTGATTCAGCAGTAACAGCAATACTATGCAAACAATCACTAGGTAAACAAAATGTTAAATGTCTCTTTTTACCAGATGAAACCACACCAGAAGTTGATATTAAACACCATGAACTAATTGTCAAAGAATTTGATTTACATTGTGAAACAAAAAACATAACATCTCTTGTAAAAGAAACAACAGTACATAGTGTTATACAACCAGATAAATGTGCACTTGCAAACATTAAAGCAAGACTACGAATGGTGCTCTTGTTTGAATATGCTAATATGACAAAAAACCTAGTATGTGGTACATCTAATAAATCAGAAATCCTGGTAGGTTATTTCACAAAATATGGTGATGGTGGCGTAGACATTATGCCAATTGGAGATTTATACAAGACTCAGGTTTGGGAACTAGCAAAATATCTAAAGATACCAAGTGAAATAATTAGTAAACCACCAACTGCTGGTTTGTTCAAAGGACAAACAGACGAAGGAGAATTGAAGATCTGTTACAAAGATTTAGATAAGATTTTAATGGGTCTTGAAAAGAAAATGGAAATGGATGATATTGTAAAAGATGTTGGTGTGAAAAAATCTGATGTTGAGAGAATTAAAAAAATGCGGATGAGTAGTCAACATAAAAGAAGAACTGCTCTTATTCCAAAAATTGGTATCCGTACACCTGGTCTTGATTGGCGTGCTCCAGTTCAAGAAGGATAATTTTTTTCTATTCCAATAGATAATTTTATATCTTTACCCATATATAATAGATAGTGGTATGAAAATTAAATTATTTACAAGTATGATTGTATTCTTGTTTTTCATCTCATTATTAACTCCAAGTAATGTTGTATCATCAGTTAAAGATCAAAATATCAATAAAGACACCGGATCTGAAAGCCAGATGGTTACAGTTTCCACTA
This sequence comes from Thermoplasmata archaeon, assembly GCA_030640585.1. GTDB lineage: Archaea > Thermoplasmatota > E2 > DHVEG-1 > DHVEG-1 > DAOWIZ01. Next base: position 12,820 of record DAOWIZ010000074.1, on the reverse strand, counting down.
CACAATATGGAAAAAACAAGATTTTATTTTTTACAGGTTCTGTTGAGAATATATCTTTAGATGATGCAAATCAGATTAAAGAAAAATTTCTGAGCATAGAACAAAATTTTTCAGGATATGAAAAGATCAAAAAACAATTACAAATAATGCATGAAATTGGTGTTATCTCATCAAATTTAACGTTTGATTTGCTTCTTTCAATGATTGAGAAGATAAATAACTCTTATCGTTCACATTTGTTTAATACAAGAGTTAATGGGGTCTTTATTAGGCCTACGATAGTATCACATTTTACTTTGAATGGTCGCATATCTTGTGTTCTTCCGATTAGAAAAACATTGTTTTCTGGCCTGGTTATTGATGAGGATTGTGTAAATGGTTTTGCTGGTTTTTTACCCTGGTATCTAGGAGTTGGTTCCAATACTGTTTACATAACTGCGGTTAGTTATAAAAGCCAGGGATCATATGATAAAGTTTTTTCTCATTTTAACGAATTATTGATTCCATGTATTGGAATGAGTATTGCATTTATAGATAACACAAATGCTTCTGATCCTGATGTTTTATTTGAGTATAATTTAGATATTTGCAAAATGGGTGTTTTATGGGGAAAATAGGGGTATGAAATGCTAAAATGAAAAATATAAACAACGCAGATCCACGTAGTCTTAATATTTTCATAAAAATATTATATAACTGCGATATTTATATGTTTCTTAAATAAATGTAAACTTTTTACCAGTAACCCTCTCATATGCCTCTTTGTATTTATTTGTTGTTTCTTCAATAACATCATCAGGCAGATGTGGTGGAGTACTGTTTTTGTCCCAACCAATACTACTCAAGTAATCACGTACGTATTGTTTATCAAAACTTGGTTGACTTTTACCTGGTTCATATTGATCAGCTGGCCAAAACCGGCTGCTATCTGGTGTGAGTACTTCATCAACAACAATTATTTGATCGCCTATTTTTCCAAACTCAAACTTTGTATCGGCAATAATTATACCTTTTTTACGTGCATATTTTGCTCCTTCGTTATACATTTTAAGACTAATTTCTTTTAGTTTTTCAGCATCCTCATCACCAATTATTTCTTTCATCTTTTCAAAACTAATATTGATATCATGACCAGATTCAGCCTTTGTAGAAGGTGTAAAAAGAGGTTCATCAAATTTTTCTGATTCCTTCATTCCTTCAGGTAATTTTATCCCACATACCGTTCCATCTTTCTGATAGGATTTCCAAGCAGATCCAGAAATATAGCCCCTAACAATACATTCAATAGGAAAAACTTCTGCTTTTTTTACTAGCATACTACGACCAGACAATGTTTGCCTATGTCCTTGTAGTTCCTCTGGGAAATCGTCAACATCTGTACTAACCATATGACTTGGTATTGTATCTTTGAAAAAATCAAACCAGAATTTTGATATCTGTGTCAAGCAAATTCCTTTATCAGGTATTGGTTCATAGAGTACATAGTCAAATGCAGAAATGCGATCTGTTACAATAAGAAGAAGTTCATCATTTGTTTCATAAACATCTCTTACTTTTCCTTTTTTAAATGCTTTTAATGGTAGATTTGTATCTGTTACAACACCCATATTTTCATTCCTCCCCTATTTTTTATTGTATATTAGCTCCTTTTCTTACTTTTCTATCTGAAATAATTTTACCTTTTTTACTTTTCAAGTTTTTCCCATTATAAACTACTTCTTGGTTCTCACCAACAGTCATCTTGATTTTTTTGAAATCTTCAAACTCTAAAACATCGCTAGGCTCTTTCATAATGCCATCAACATATACCTCTGAGCCCGGACGTGCATCACCTGGATTGAGAAGTGATACAACACCATCTTTGTCTTCCGCTGCAAGAAGCATGCCATTTGATTTAACACCACGAATAGTAGCGGGTTTAAGATTTGTTACAATAACAATGTTTTTACCTTTGATTTCATCAACTGTATAAAATGGTTTCATACCTGCAACAATTACTCTTTTACCAAGTGGCCCAAGATCTAGCTGAAGCATGTAGAGTTTATTGGCCTGTGGATGATCCTTTACATCAAGGACTTTTGCAACACGCAAGTCAGCTTTTGAAAAAGGATCTGATTCTGTCATGAAATCCGCCAATGCAAGTTTTGTAAATAATGGTTTTGGTCTTTCCAACTTTGCTCCAGATTTAAGTTCTTCTGTTGCCAACTTCCAACTACTATCATGTATGGAACCCCCATGGCCTAGAATATTCCATATTTTATCAGATGAAAATGGTAGATATGGAGACATAAAAACAGAAAGTGCTTTTACAATTTTAAGACAAATATGAAGTACAGTTGCACATCTTTCTTCATCGGTTTTTACAAGTTTCCATGGCTGATTCTGATCAAAATATTGGTTACCAAATTGCGCTAAATTCATAGCAGCTCGTAGACCTATTTTAAAATTACATTTTCCAAGAGCACCTGAAACTTCTTCAGCCGCCTCTTCTATTTTTTTAAGCGCTGTTTTATCAAGATCGCTAAGTTTTCCTTGTTTAGGTATCTCACCATAGTTTTTCTGTGTAAAAGTAACAACCCGATGGATAAAATTACCATAGGTTCCCACTAGTTCATCATTGTTCTTTGCGATAAAATCATCCCAAGTCCAATTAGTATCCTTGTTCTCAGGCATATTAATAGATAGATAATATCGCACTGCATCAGCATCAAATTTTTCAAGAATATCTGGAACCCAAACAGCTACACCACGGCTTTTAGAAAACTGCTCGCCTTTTAATTGAAGATATTCATTTGCAGGTATATCATAAGGTAGTTCCAAACTATTACCATATCCCATGATTATAGAAGGCCAGATGATTGTATGAAATGGAATGTTATCTTTTGCTAAAAAATAATAGTGACATGCATCGGGATTCTTCCACCATTCAATCCATTTATCCGGTTGTCCTTGTTTCTGTGCCCATTCTTTACTAGCCGATAAGTATCCTATTACTGCATCAAACCATACATAGATACGTTTATTATCAAAACCATCAACTGGAACTTTCACACCCCAAGATATATCACGAGTGATTGCTCGATCTTTAAGACCATTTTTAAGCCAATTCTGAGTAAACTTAAGAACACTAGGCTTCCAATGTTTTTTATCTTTCATCCAATCAAGAAGTCTTTTTTCAAACTTGGAAAGAGCGAAAAATAGATGTTCACTAGTTTTAATCTCAGGAGTGTTACCACAGATTTTACATTTAACATCCAAAAGATCCTGCGGGTCAAGAAGTTTGCCACATTCATCACATTGATCACCACGTGCTTTTTCACTGTTGCAATGTGGACATTTTCCTTCTATATATCGATCAGGTAAGAAACGATTACAATGTTTACAATAAAAAGATTCCACGCTTTTTTTGTAAATATCCTCATTATCATACAAAGTTTTGAAAATATCCTGAACTACTTTTGCATGGTTATCCGTTGAAGTTCTTGTAAATAAATCAAAGGAAATACCAAATTGTTTCATGTTCTCAGTGTGTTCTTTGTTATACCTATCAACAATTACTTGCGGAGTGGTATTTTCATTATCTGCAGAAATTGTTATAGGCGTACCATGTTCATCAGATCCAGAAACCATAAGTACATCATTACCAATCAACCGATTATACCTTGCAAAAATATCAGATGGGAGGTAACATCCAGCCATATGGCCAAGATGAAGTGACCCATTTGCATAAGGCCATGCTACACCAATATAGATTTTTTTCTTCATAGGCGACTCTTATGCTAAATACAAACACAACATTTAAATATGGTGGATGGCCTATATATGCATGTAAATTAGAATAATTTGAAAAATAGCACCCAAGGGGTGCAATTAGTCAAAATTGGTGACTTAATTCACATTTAACCATTTAACGATTAAAATGCAAATAAGTAAAGTAAATATCAACGAAGTGAAAGGTTAAACACCTATTATTTACCAGATGGTGAATGAAGGTGCTGTTTTTCAAAGAGATAAAAAGAAATATATAGATAAAAGGTGAAAATTATGGTAATTGATCCAGCAACAACGAAATACATGATTAAAGCTCATATTAAAGCAGATGGAGTTATTGAAAAATCCGATGTAGTCGGAGCGATATTTGGTCAAACCGAGGGTCTTCTCGGTGATGAATTAGATCTACGTGAACTTCAAAGGTCTGCTCGTGTGGGTAGAATAGAAGTAGAACTTGAATCAAAAGGTGGAAAAAGTGAGGGTACAATAACCCTGCCGACCTCTCTTGACAAAGTTGAGACAGTAATCCTTGCAGCAGCTTTTGAAAGCATTGACCGAGTGGGTCCATGCAAAGCAATTATTACTGCAGAGGAAGTAGAAGACGTACGGGTAGTACGCCGTAAAAAAGTAATTGAACGTGCAAAACAACTGCTAAATAAAGTAATTGAAGAAGGTAAAGTCGAAGGTGAAACCATAGCAGATACTGTCAGGCAAGCAGTACAGGTAGAAGAAATTACTAACTATGGTCCTGATCGTTGTCCAGCAGGTCCAAACATTGAAAAAAGCGATGCAATAATTATTGTAGAAGGCCGACGTGATGTATTAAACCTTCTTAAATATGGTATCAAAAATGCTATAGCAGTTGGTGGAACAAACATTCCAAAATCTGTAAAGGAGTTAACAAAAGAAAGAATTACAACTGCATTTGTCGATGGAGACCGAGGTGGCGAACTAATTCTTAAAGAACTTTTACAAACATCTGATATTGATTTTGTGGCAAGGGCACCACAAACTCGTGAAGTCGAAGAAATACCACAGAAACTAATAATGAAAGCATTGAAAAACAAGATACCAGCTGATCAATATGCAGAGATGTATGATATAAAAGTTGAGAAAAAAGAGGGTTCGTCAGATCTTGATATAGTTAGACAAAAACAACCTAGGAATGAAGAAAAACCAGCAGGAAAACCTAGACAATCACAAAAACAAGAAGAACGACCAAGATCACAAAAGGAAGAAAAAATTGTCACAGAAAAACAGAAGGAATACGGAAAAATACTCGATAATATATCTGGTTCTCTAAAAGCGGTACTATTTGATAAAGATGATAAAGAAATCAAGAAAATACCTGTAAGGGAACTGACTGACTCACTTAAAAAAAGCGATAACAATATAGCAACAGTTGTTTTTGATGGCATTATAACCCAAAGGCTTTTAGACATTGCTAATAACAAAAATGTGAAAGAAATCGTTGGAATAAAGATGGGTAATGTTGTAAAGATGCCAGCATCAGTAAAAATTATTACTAAAAAAGATCTTCAATAGGTCTTTATCATTTCCTCTTTTTTTATTCTTCTTAAAAGTTTTCAGGCCCCGTATGAGCTAGTCATATATAAATTGTTGACAGAAACAAATAAAAAGCCTTTGTATCATTTCATTCATTATTATTTTGATGGTGGAAGATTAAAATGCAGAAAGATGAACTTATTCAAATGCATACCTTTCTTATTCAACTGAAAACACATTTGGAGGATATGGTTGAATGTAACGGTGGGGTTGAGTTCCGATTTTATGAAACACTTAATGTAACGCCGTATCAAGTTTACAAGTCTAAAAGGGAACATAAACTTGCTGTTTTCGTTCTTAGCAGGGGAATTGCCGATCTTTTATCAAATAATGATTGTCCAGGTCTTGAAAAAATATCAGGTAGGCTTGAACAGATGAGTGAACGTTTTATGACAAATAAAGAAAAAGAAATGATGACGAGTCCTTAGAATCTATTTCTTTTTCATTAAATATGCGTCTTCACCGTTTTGATAGAATTTTTGAATTTTGTCTTTTATATCAAAACCATGTTTTTGATAGAATTTAATTGCTTTTTCGTTGGCAACTCTTACTTCTAAACTGATTTGTTTGATATGTTCTTCTAATGTTTTTTCAAAAAATTTATTTAGTAACATGGATCCAATTTTTTTCCTTCTATATTTTTCTGATACGGCAAGCATTAGTATCCTTGTTGTGTCTTGTGTTATTTTTACACCAACTATGAATCCGATGATTTTATGGTGTTGTTCTGCTACAATGAATCCTTGAGGGAATGTTTCATAAAAATAGTTGAAAAGGCTCGGGTTGTATTGTTCAGTCAGTGATTTATTTGCTAGTTTTATCACTGAGAACATGTCAGTTGGTTGAAAGGTTCTTATTTGTAACACAATTTTGATATCTGGGTTATATTGTTTAAAAGTATAGGGTTGTTTTTTTACGTTTCGCAAGTGTTATAAATGACTAATAGTTTTACATAAATGATTTATATGACTGATGAAGCCATATTTGTCAGGGGAAATGATACAGCTTTAATTAAGAGAGCAATAGCTAGAATTCTTTATAGTAAAAATATTGAGCAATCAAAAATATCTGAAATTCTTAATCTTTCTCAACCAATGGTTAGCAATTATTGTAGTTCAAATGAAAAAATACCAAATAATATACTAAAGTTAGCCAAAAAAATTTCAAATAAAATTATTGAAAGGCATCCAGCAATGTTTCATACGTGTATTTCTTTTTCTGATAAAACCTTTGAAGGCAGTTATTTTATTGCTGGTAAAAACGAAATAATCAGTGATGAAAACAGCAAAATAGTTGATAATCTGACTCAGGCTTTTCTACTACTAAAAGGAAAAAATATTTCTGGTTTGATCCCTAAAGTTAAAATAAATATTGCAATGGCAAAAGAAACATCTATTGGCTCTGATGATGTTGCTGCTTTCTTAAATGGTTTGATAATTGCCGATGATAAAATCACAGGATATAACGGTATTAGATTTGGTAGAAGCAAGCACCTTTCATCACTACTTCTAGACTTAAGCGATAGAATTAATGTTGATGCTATTATGAACATTGCCTATGTTGAAAAACTTGAAAACATAGGTTTTAACATTGGTTATTTAACAAAAGATTTCAAGATGAAGGATGCTGATAAACAAGTGGATGTTCTCTTGCATAAGGGTGATTTTGGTATTGAGCCTTGTGCATATATTTTGGGAAAAGATGCTGTTGATGTAGTAAATAAAGTTTTGAAAATAAAGGGGAAAATAAAATGAAATTAAAGGAAGAAATAATAACAAAAGCAATTGTTGAAAGATTTACAAAAAAATTTGTCGACAATTTAGACCAGGATGTAGTAATTGCTGGTGCAGGACCTGCTGGTCTTACTCTTGCATATTATCTAGCAAAAAATGGAATAAAAGTTTCTATTTTTGAAAGGAAGCTTTCAATCGGCGGCGGTATGTGGGGTGGCGGAATGCTGTTCAATGAAATTGTTGTCGGCGAAGAAGGTAAAAAATTACTTGATAGTTTTGGGATTAATACTGAAAAATATGAAGAAGGGTATTATACCGCAGATGCAATTGAGGCTGTTACAACGATTTGTTCAAATGCTATGAAAGCTGGTGTAAAGATATTCAACTGTATGTCTGTTGAAGATGTTATGGTTAATAAGGATGGTGTGTGTGGAGTTGTTGTTAACTGGAGTCCTGTTGAGATGGCTGGTTTGCATGTTGATCCTCTATGTGTGAAATCAAAAATTGTTGTTGAGGCAACAGGTCATCCTTTGGAGATTTTGAAAATTATTGAAAACAAGGTTGACGGTGATCTATTTACCGAGACTGGTAAAATCATGGGTGAAAAATCAATGAATGCAGATGTTGGTGAGAAAACCGTTGTACAAAATACAAAGGAAGTCTATGATAATGTTTATGTTTGTGGTATGGCTGCAAATGCTGCTTTTGGTGCAAACAGGATGGGTCCGATTTTTGGTGGCATGCTACTTTCAGGTAAAAAACTTTCAGATATACTCATAGAAAAATTAAGTAAAACTGATGTCTTAGAAGAGATGGTTAAAGTTGAAGAAGTTAAATGATATTGATCTCTATTTTGTTACAGATTCCTGTTTGAGTAGAAAAGGTATAATTTCAGATGTAAAATCTGCTGTTGAGGCAGGGTGTAAGATAGTTCAGTACCGGGAAAAAAATAAAAGCACTAAAGAAATGATCAGTGAAGCAGTAGCAATCAAAAAGATTTGTGAGGGTAAAGCTGTTTTTCTTGTTAATGATCGGGTTGACGTGGCTATTGCTGTTGATGCTGATGGTGTTCATATCGGTCAAAGTGATATCTCTTTTGAGGATGCAAGAAAGATTCTTGGAGATGATAAGATCATTGGGCTTACTGTTCACAATTTAGATGAGGCTGTTGATGCTGAAAGGCTTGGTGCAAGCTATGTTGGTCTTGCCCCTATTTTTGAAACTGATACTAAAGAGGATATAATGGTTCCTTGCGGTGTATGTATGATTGAAAAAGTCCGACAGGGTGTTAGTCTTCCTATTGTTGCTGTTGGTGGTATTTCTAAAGATAACATTGGTGATGTGATACAAGCAGGAGCAGATTCTGTGGTTTGTATTTCTGCTGTTGTAGGTTCAGATGATGTATTTGGTGAAATTTGTGAGTGTATAAAGATTATAAAGGAGAATAAATCAAAATGACTCAGTTGGAAAAAGCTAGAAATAATGAAGTTACAAGACAAATAGAGATTGTTTCAAAAAAGGAAAACATTGATGTAAATGTTTTAAGAAAGAAAATTGCTGATGGCCGGGTTGTTATTCCTGCATCAATTCTTCATAAAAATCTAGATCCAATTGGTATCGGTGAGGGTTTAAAGATTAAAGTTAATGCAAATATTGGTTCTTCTCCAGATAAAGCTGATTTGAATTATGAACTTGAGAAACTCCAGGTTTGTATTGATGCAAAAGCAGATGCTGTGATGGATTTAAGCACAGGTGGAGACATTGATGAGATCCGTTGGGAGATAATAAAGAAAAGCGCTGTTCCTGTTGGTACTGTTCCTATTTATCAGTCTGCTTGTAAGGTTGATGATGTTGTTGAGCTTTCTGAAAAAGATTTTATTGATGGGATTAGAAAACACATTGAGGATGGTGTGGATTTTATTACAATTCATGCAGGTTTATTGAGTGGCTCTATTCCTTTTATTAAAAAAAGATTAATGGGTGTTGTTAGTAGAGGTGGTGCTTTAACTCTTAAATGGATGGTGCATCATAATTGTGAGAATCCGATTTATAGTAATTTTGATGAGATTCTAAAGATGGCTAAAAAATATGATGTTACCTTGAGTTTAGGTGATGGTCTGAGACCAGGGTGTTTGAAGGATGCAACTGATGAAGCTCAGATTTCAGAGTTAAAAGTCCTTGGCGATCTTGCATTAAGGGCTTGGGATGAAAATGTCCAGGTGATGATTGAAGGACCTGGGCATATACCATTGGATCAAATTGAAAAAAATATAAAGATGCAAAAAGAAATCTGTCATGGTGCACCGTTTTATGTTCTTGGGCCAATTGTTACAGATGTTGCCCCAGGTTATGATCATATAACATCTGCGATAGGTGGGTGTTTAGCAGCTTATTATGGAGCTGATTTTTTATGTTATGTTACACCAGCAGAGCATCTCGGGCTTCCTAATGTTGAGGAGGTAAAAGAAGGAGTGATTGCTTCTAGAATTGCAGCTCATGCCGCTGATGTTGCAAAAGGTTTAGATGGTGCAATAAACTGGGATAATAAGATGAGTGAGGCTCGATCAAATCTTGACTGGAGAAAGATGATAGATCTTTCAATTAACCCTGTATTAGCAAGAGATATTAGAGAAAGATGCACTGATGCAGATGAAGATGTTTGTTCTATGTGTGGGCGGTTTTGTTCTATTAAAACAAGTAAGTGTGTTATGAATGACTAAAATAGAAGATATCGGAGAATTTGGTTTAATAAAAATAATTACGAGAAAAACCAAAGATAAAGATGTTCTAGTGGGAATTGGAGATGATGCAGCAGTAATTAAGACCTGCGGTCTTCAGGTTTTGACAACAGACTGTCTTGTTGAAGGTGATCATTTTAGAAGAGACTGGTTTTCAGCAAAACAAATCGGGATGAAAGCAATAGAAATCAATGTTTCAGATGTTGCATCTATGGGTGCACAACCAAGATATGTTCTTGTGTCACTAGCACTTCCAAAAACCCTTGATGTTAAATTTGTAAAAAAAATGTATGAAGGAATGTGGGAGGTCTGTGATAAATACAACATTGAGATAATCGGTGGAAATATGGCCTGTTGTGAAAAAATAGTAATATCAATTACATTAGCAGGTGAAGTTGATAAAAAAAATCTCTCATTGCGAAGTGGTGCAAAACCACGTGATTTCATCTTTGTCTCAGGTCATCTGGGAAATGGACGAGCAGGTCTACGATTGTTTCAAGAAAATCTAAAAGGATTTGATGATGTTAGAACTAAATATCTTGAGCCAAAAGCTAATCTTAAATCTGCTTTGAAGAACGCACCATATTTAAACTCAATGGAAGATATATCAGATGGACTTGCTTCAGAAATAAAACATATCTGTGATGAAAGCAGATGCGGTGCAATAATTTACAAAAATAAAATCCCGATAAAAGAAGAAGTTAGAAAAGTTGCAGAACAACTAGGTGAAGATGAGTATAATTATGCGCTTTTTGGCGGAGAAGATTTTGAACTTGTATATACTGTTTCAGAAGATAACATCAGCAAAGTAGAAGGTTTTATTGTTGGAGAAATTACAAAAGAAAACAAAATATTGTTAGACTCAAAAGGTAAAAAAGAAGAAATAACTGAGAAAGGATATGACCATTTCTCAAATATTGTTTTTTTATAGTGCGCATTGTGTTTCTGATGAGGTCCTGTCAAATGTAAAGTAATTATATTTAGTACTAATTAACAAAATTTTCCTGGGGTTTTAATATAAAAAAACTGGTGTATTGTCTATGTTAAGGAAGTTCCAAATATCGTAATTAATGCAACAACAATGGGCACACAAACAAGAGTTGTCCATGCTACAGCATGAGCCGTTGATTTTTTATCAATGCCATAAGGAATTAGAAACATATTGGTACTAGTTATTGGTAAAATTGAGTTTATTATTATTACTGCAAACCATTCTTTTGGAATTGTTTCAAAGAGTAGTAATGGTACAAAAATAATGGATGTTATAATTGGAGTTATTATAACAGTTAGAATAAATATGTGTCTAACCCATATCCAGTGATCATCTTCTTTTTTGTTTTTACCAATGCCAATTAGTTTTTTTAATTCAGACAGTTTAAGATCTCTTGGATGTATTCCTGATCCTACATAATACAAAGCAGCAGGTATCGTGAGGCCAGTAAAAAAGGTAAAAATAATTCCTATATCTCCTAAACTTTTTGGAGTAATTCCCGTCATGCCATGAATAATAATTGCAGCAATTGCAAAAGAGAGAAGATACCAAGGAAATATTCGTAAATACCAGGGTAGTGCATTTATTTTTGAAGACTTATCTTTAATTTCTTTTTTATGGAGATATGAAAGAATATAAGGAATTATTGCAAATAGAAAAATTGCTCCAATAATCATATATATAATTACAAATTCTCTCCAAGTTGTTATAATAAGCATAGCTCCACCTACGAAAGCAGAACTTCTACCTTGGTTTGTTAAAACTGTTTTTATATAATGACCTTTTTCTTCTTTTAAATCCATTTTTTTTGCTTTATATTTTGCATATAAATAGGTTATAATATAATAAAAAGCAAGTATTGCAAAACATAGTATTGTAAATGAAATTTCATTTTCATTAAAATCAATACCTAAAAGAATTCTAAAAAACAATAATGGAACAAATACATAAAGTAAAACAAGTGCTATTTTTTTCATTAATTTGTTTACTTTTTTTTCATTAAAAATATGTGATAGTAAAAATGTTACAATAAAACCAACAAGTATCCATGGTAGCGCCCAAGTACCTTCGATGTAAGGTTGGATTGTTTCAATTATCTCAATCATTTTTGTTTGCCACAAATATATTATCTTTCAATTACACGTTTTGCTTTTCCTGTGCTTCGTGGTATTGTCTTTGGTTTTATTGTCTTAACAGGTACATGAAGATTCAAGACACTGTAGATTTCATCTTCGGCTTGCTTTTCAAGGTCATCAAGATGTCCTTCTTTGTATCGAACTTCGGTTGGTTCTACTTCTACTGAAAGTGATGTTATATTTCCTTTTTTTGTTTTTATGATTTGATAGTTACCACTCACACCATCAACTTTCATAAGTGCTGCTTCCATTTGTGAAGGGAATACAATAACACCTTTTACTTTCATCATATCATCAGATCGTCCTTTGATTCTTGATTGAAACGGAAGTGTTCGACCACAATTACATTCATCTTCGTAATAAACTGCTAAATCTTTTGTTCTAAACCTAAGTGCTGGAAATGCTTCTTTAGTCAATGTTGTATAAACTAGTTCTCCTCCTTCACCTGGCGGCAGTGTTTCTCCTGTTTTAGGATCAATTACTTCAGTTAAAAAATGATCAGCATTCACATGTAGTTTTTTATATTTACATTCAGAAACAACACCTGGTCCAATAATTTCAGTAAGACCATAATGCTCATGTGCAGTTATCCCCCAACGTTTCTCAACATTGCTTCTCATTTCTTCACTCCAAGCTTCTGCACCAAAACAACCAATTTTAAGTTTGAAATCCCTTTTTGGGTCAAAACCCATTTCTTCTGCAACTTCTGCCATATATAAAGAATATGACGGCGTACAAGCAAGAGCTGTAGATCCAAAATCTTTCATTACATTAATTTGTCTCTTAGTATTTCCAGAACTAATTGTTACAACCATAGCACCAATTTTTTGAGCTCCTTTTTCAAAACCATGAGCACCAGTGAAAAGACCATATCCATAAGAGTTC
>DAOWIZ010000089.1 GCA_030640585.1 Thermoplasmata archaeon | reverse complement strand
ATCAAAACCATCTACACGATTTATATCTGCACCCATAATTATAGGCATAAATGTCACAGTTAACATTATACCTATTATTACTAGTGATAAAACAGCATTTATTTTCATTATTTTTTTCTTCATTACTATAATTCCCCCAATCTTAGCGTATTATTGCCATATTAATAATGACTTGTGATTATAAATAGTTTATGATTTTTATTATATTATAAATATTATTTTATTTACTGGCTGGCAACATAAGTATGTGATAAAAAAACGGGTTAAAAAAATCAAGAAAAACAGGAGTTAACCCCTATATCTTACTTTTTAGCTGACATCATAGTTTTATCTTTATTTTGTTCATGAACTAACCAAAGAGCAATAGGCATACCGTCAGTAGATGATTTCATGATACTTTTTGTCAAACTATTAATCTCATCATCAGAATGATTACTGGTACAAGTTTCACATACAAAATGTTCATCTTCAAAAACAAGACCAAGAGGATGCTCGCTAAGTGAAATCTTACGACTACATATGCTACATGTTTTTTCAGGCGTTTTACACCACCACCAAATTATAATAGTATTATATGATATTATTTAGATGCTTATAAACTCAACCCTTGAATTTGTGAAAAATCTATGATTTTTTACGATAAACATATGAATTTATGAAATATTTTATAAGAGAGACGTTGTTACTTTAAGTGGTGGACTGAGAGAGATGACTGCAGAAACTGTTGAAGTTGTTGAAACAAGGGCAAATATTGATGATCTTAAAGGTAAACCAAAAATTGCTTATTTTTCAATGGAAATCGGCATAAATGAACATATTCCTACATATAGTGGTGGCTTGGGAATTCTCGCTGGTGATACATTGAAATCATGCGCGGATCTTAACATCCCAATTGTTGGAGTTACACTACTATCTGAAAACGGGTATTTTTATCAAAAAATTGATGAAAACGGCAATCAAATTGAGTTACCATTCAATTTCAATATTAATGATTTTCTTAAACCACTTCCAACCAGAACTGAGGTGAAAATTGAGGGTAGAGATGTTAAAATCCGTATCTGGTATTATCCTGTGAGAGGTATCAGTGGTTACATTGTTCCTATTTTTTTCCTTGACACAAACCTTGAAGAGAACAGCGATGAAGATAGAGAGATAACGAAATATCTTTATGGCGGTGACCTTAAATATCGTCTCTCCCAGGAAATTGTTCTTGGTATTGGTGGAATTCGTGCGTTGAAAGCAATGGGCTATAAAACAATAGATAAGTGTCATATGAACGAGGGTCATGCAGCTATTGGGACTCTTGAACTTTACCACAGGTTTAAAGATATTGAAAAAGTACGTGAACAATGTGTATTTACAACTCATACACCTGTTGCTGCAGGTCATGATCAGTTTGATATATCACTTGCAAAATCAATGATTGGAGATATGCTACCTGAGTCCATTATGGAAGATGTAACCTTTGATAATAAGTTAAATATGACGCGTCTTGCACTATTTTTTAGTCATTATGTCAATGGTGTTGCTAAAAAACATGGTGAGGTCTCACGGGAAATGTTCCCAGGTTATTCTATAGATTCCATTACAAATGGTGTTCATACTACAACTTGGGTTTCAGAACCATTTCAGAGAGTTTTTGATAAACATATGCCGGGGTGGCGTTCTGACTCATATGTTCTCAGGTCTGCTTTTAGCATAGATAAAAAAGAGATATGGGCTGCTCATATGGATGCGAAAAAAACACTTATTGACTTTGTCAACAACCGTTACAATGTTGGTATGAACTATGAACATTTCACAATGGGTTTTGCACGACGACAGACACCATATAAAAGACCGGATCTGTTGATTTCTGACCCTGAACGACTGGCACAAATTGCTGAAAAAATAGGGCCTATTCAAATTATATATGCTGGAAAAGCACATCCAAAGGATGGAGCTGGTAAAGAATCCATTAAAAGAATTATCCGGTCTATGAAGCATATAGATGGAAACATAAAAATGACATTCATCCACAACTATGATATGACAATTGGTAAAATGATGACTGCAGGAGTTGACCTATGGATAAACACGCCAAGACGGCCTATGGAAGCATCTGGAACTAGTGGTATGAAGGCAGCACATAATGGTGTACCACAGTTTAGCACACTTGATGGCTGGTGGATTGAGGGATGTATTGAAAACATTACAGGTTGGTCAATTGGTTCAAAGAAGTCAAACGAGGGAGAATCAGATGATGACGCAGATAGAAATGATTTATACAAAAAACTTGAAACACAGGTAATGCCAAAGTTTTACACAGATCGCGATAACTGGATACGTACAATGAGAAGTTGCATAGCAATTAATGCATCTTTTTTTAACACAAACCGTATGATACAGCAATACGTGTTAAACGCGTATTTTAAATGATTCTAATATTTCTTCATATTCGGGGCGGATGTTTTCAACATCTTCTACCCAACATCTAAGTATTTCTGATACGCTCCACGCCTGAGTAATACATCCACGTGGCGAATATATTGGATCTCCATCAAATATTTCATGAATACCCCCATCCCAATTTTCACCAAATACATCAAACATTGGTACAAGGAAATTTCTATATGCAAACTCCCTCCAGATAGGACCATTGGGTTTTGTTTTAATAAATGCTTTGACAAATGGACCCATAAGCCATGGCCAAACAGTACCATTATGATAAGCTTCATCTTTGTTATAATCGCCGAAATAACATCCTTTATATCTTGAATCCTTAGGCGATAATGTTCTTAGTCCAAAAACTGTTACAAGTTCACCTCTAACATCATTAACAATTTTTTCCTGAAAACTTTTATCAATCATGGAAAAATCAAGAGAGACTAAAAAGATTTGATTGGGTCTAAACGATAAATCCTTTGTGTCAATGACATCATATTGCTGATCAAATTGGTCCTTAAAACTATTTTTTACTTTCTCAGATAGATCATAATACGTATCTTCTTTACCTAGACTCTGTGCAAGACCGCTCATTATTCTGAGAGCGTTATACCAAAGCGCTTGGATTTCAACTGCTTTATTGTTACGTGGTGTTGGATAATAATCCCCAATTCTTACATCCATCCAGGTAAGACCAGGGCCATGACTAATCAAATAGTCATCATCCATATGTATATCAAAATCTGTACCATTTTTGTAACCGTTAATAATTGACTTTAATGTCTCCCAGATTTTTTTTACAAATTCTTTATCATTTGTATATTTCAGGTATTGATACACCCGGTCAATATACCAAAGAGAAGAATCGGCATTATTGTAAATGGCTACTGAGTCACGTTCCATGAAAGCATTTGGGATGAGACCATTTTTACAATACTTGCTAAAACTAAGGAGTATTTGTTTTGCATCGTTGTATCTCCCTGTAACAAGAGCAAGACCAGGTAACGCTATTAGTGTATCTCTACCCCAGTCACCAAACCAGTGATAACCTGCGACAACTGATTTTCCTTTGTCTTTTTTTACTATGAAGTTATCTGTTGAAAGTACTAGTTTTTCAAATTTTTTTGAAAGATTAGATTGCTTTACAATATTTTTTTTCCTTTGGATTTCTTTTGAATATATTTTTGATGGATCACTGTTGATTTCATCTTCAAGTGTTAAAACCAAATAATATGTTGCATCTCCATTAATAGTCTTATTTAGATCCCCAAGGTGTACGTTGTTATCTACCCATGAATCATTTCTCTCTTTGTCTTTTTCATAGAAAAATTCTTCCCAGTAAAACGCCGGGTTATAAGTTGAATTTTTGAGGATTATCTTCATCTTTTTATCAGTGTTACCTGGTTTTATAACCACACCATTATCAATTGTTTCTTGGTCAAAATTTAGAATTCTTTGACCGGTTACATCATATAACTTCCTAGAGTTCAGATGAGGTGTATGAATCATTGTTACTGGTTTTTTTGTTTTAATATCATATTTTAGAATTGTTGTGTTTTTTTCTTGCTCCATGAAAACGGTTTTTTTAATTTTGGTACCCTCAAAATTATAAGAAAACGATGGAAAAATATCAAAAGAAAAAACACCTTTGGCATCATTAAAATTATATGTCCTATTTTCAATTTGTAACCTGTCATAAATATTTGAGATGAAAACCCATCGCTCTGTCGGCGGGTTCAAACTAGAAACAAGTAGACCATGATACTTACGGGTGTTTGTATTTTGATATGTAAGTGATGCATAACCACCAAGTCCGTTTGTAACAATCCATTCTCTCATAAACCATCACAGGATGAATTCTTTGTAAATATCAAGTGTCCTCTTTGCAACAGACTCCCAACCAAATGTATCAAGGACGCGCTTACGAGCCTTTTTACCCATTTTAACACCTTTATCATCGAGTTGCAGAACTTGTTTGATTCCCCATGCTATATCATCTGCATCAAACGCATTTACATGTATGCCACATTGATCTTTTCCACTTGGAATGATTTGTTCACGGAAACCATTTGTACCACTGGCACCGACAACTGTTGGTTTTGCCATGGACATTGACTCAGTGCAGACTATTCCAAATGGTTCATAAATAGATGGTAGCACAACACAATCTGATGCTGCATAATGAATTATTCTTTCTTCCTCACTAATAAACTCATTTCTAAAAATAATTTTATCTTTTATTCCCAAGTTTTCTGCTAATGATTTAAGACCCCATTCCATGTCACCTATTCCCAATACAACTAGTTTGGTATTTGGAAATTCACTTAGAACATTTGGCATTGCTTTTACAAGTGTATCAATACCTTTTACAGTTACTAACCGTCCAACAAAAAATAACATGGTTTCATTGTCATTGATACCATAACGGTTTCGTAGTTGTTTTTTTTCTTCATTTGAAACTTTTTTTGGATCGTATTTATCGGAGTCAACACCATTCCAACAAACCCGTATTTTATCATGTGGAAAACCTAGTTTTTGCAGTTCATCTTTCATCGCATATGATACTGTTATCACACAATCTGCTGCTTGTCCTCCTTCAAACTCTATATCTTTTATAGCATGAGAACCCCTACCAACAGATCGACCTACCTCGGTGGAATGAACATGAAAAACCAATGGAATACCCAGTTCTTTTTTAACAATCATACCACCCATTATACCTAGCCAGTCATGAGCATCAACAATATCAAAGGATCTACCTTCTTTTCTAACCAAAAGATTTACTAGATGGGATGCTGACATTGTATTATAACTTACTACATCTGCAAAAAACTTTAAGTTATCACCCCAGGCTTTAAGTCCGGGATCTACAAATAGGCGAAAAGTATCTGTTAAATCAAGGGTTTTAGGACGGTATACTTCTATATCATTCCATTTCTCACTAGTCTTATGAGCATTGCCCTCATTTAATGTGAAAACTGTTACCTCATTTCCAAAAAATTTTTGTTTCTGAGTAATCTCAGTTGCAAACGTTCCAAGACCACCATATATAACCGGTGGATACTCCCAGCTAAAATGTGCTATTTTCAAATTATTTTTGTCTCTCCTCACCAAACCAAACAACACTTAATGGTTTATTTTAATTTATTTTTTGTTTAAAATCTTGTAAAATATTCATAAAATTAATAAAACCCTCATATGGATCATCATAATGACTGAAATAAGCATGAACAGCCCCATCTTCCATACCCTTTGTAGAACAATAATAAAGATGATCAGATGTCTGCAGCAACCGCCAAGTATGAAGAAGATCTTTATGACCATCTCCCCGTAGTTTTCTACCTATTTCTTTAAGTTCATTGAAACAGGAATGTTGCATATCATTACCAAGCCATGTACTAACATCACGGTCTTCATCTGCCCAGGAAATCGCCCAAGGTGCATCAATTTCGCCAACTGGAACATACCGTTCAACTGCCTCAGATACTGTTACAAAATCCAGATAATTTTGTTTAAAAACCTCACTGGGTAGATGTTCAAGAAATGTGAAAATACCAGTATCTTCCCAATGATGCTCACCAAATGTTTCATAATCCATAAACAAGTTAACTAAGTCTCCCTCGCAATGACTCATCCATTGCGCATATTTATCAGCTGTCAACGGATAACCTGGCCATTGTTTTGCTGAAAAACGAAAACCAACATCGTCACTAAGTGTATAATTACGAAGAAGCACTTTTATATCCGCGTTAACTGGTCTATATAAATAATTTGGACTGCGCCGGTTAAGGATTTTATCAGTACCTTCTGTAATTATTCCTTTATAACCCATATCTGCAACTTTTTTTGCAATACGGTTATCAAAAATTGCTTCAGTGTTTCTAAACACCCTTGGTCTGTAGTTAAAAACTCGTCTTATCATCTGATTATGCATTTTTACCTGATCTTCAAACTCATCCATATCATCATACAGCGCAGATAGTGAATGATAATAAGTTTCCTCAATCATGTCAACTGAGCCTGTTTTAAACAGTTCTTTGAAACTATCCAAGACCTCAGGCATATAACGTTCACAATACTCTACAAAAGTACCAGTTAGGCTAAAAGATACTCTGAATTCTCCATCATGTTTACGGATTAATTCAAGGAGAAGATTATTTGTTGGAAGATAACATTTCCTGGCAACTTTTTCAAAAATCTCACGGTTAAGTTTTTCATCAAAATAACTTGTTTTTGGATCGTTATGATCTCCTATATTGAAAACACTGAAATGGTTTAATCTCATCGGCTGATGAACTTCGAAATACATGCATATAGAAGTCATAATTTACATTACTCCGTTATAGACGTCAAGTGTTTTATCTGCGACACGATCCCAAGTGAATATATCAATTTCTTTTCTACCCTCAGATGATAGTGTTCTATGTAATGGGTCATATCTAAGAAGTGATATGATTTTGTTTGCCATCTCATCAGTATCCCAGAAATCGACACGTAAACAATTTTTAAAAGCTTCTGAAAAACCAGCTGTTTTAGAAGCAATAGTTGGCGTTCCTGCAGATATCGCCTCCAGTGCAGTTATCCCAAAAGGTTCACTAACACTAGGCATAACATAAACACTACTGATACCATAGATATGTTTAACTTCATCCTCGGTCAACCTACCTGTAAAGATAACTCTATCAGAAATCCCCATATCAATTGACTGATGGATAAGGCGAGGCAGCATGTCACCATCTCCAGCTACAACAAAACGAGTATTGGGCTCATAATCCAACACTTTATTTGCAGCTTGTAAGAAAAACTCAGCACCTTTTTGAATAGTAAGACGACCAAGGAACAAAACAATTTCTTGTTTTTGGCCCTCAGGAATTGGATGAACCGCATTATGAACAACACTAATTTTATCAGGGCTGATTCCATATTTATCAACAATTACATTTTTTGTAAAATTACTTACTGCAATAATTTTGTCTGCTTTTTCCATGCCTTCTTTTTCAATGTCGATAAACCATTGGTTTGGATAAAGCCAACCAGACCTATCATATTCAGTTGAATGAATAGTAAGAACAAGAGGAGTACCTGTTTCTTCTTTTACTGCAATACCTGCTTTCATAGTAAGCCAATCATGGCAATGAACAACATCAAACTTACCATCATTTTTTACACTAATATTTATCTTTGCAGCAACAAGAGCATTATATTTATATACAGCTTCAAAAAACTGCCCCTCGATTTCCTTTGAGTCAGGGCGATCATATGGGAAAATTTCAGATTCACCAACCTCGATTATTTTAAGATTTTTTTTGTCACTACTGGGTTTATGTTTAGTCTTAGGCATGAAAAAGAACACTTTCGCGTTTTTGTCGGCAAGGCTCCGAGTAAGCCCATAACAATGAGTTGCGAGACCACCCGCTTTAAACGGCGGATATTCCCAACCTATCATTGCTACTTTCATTTAACACTCCTTAACTCTATTTTTGTATAGCACTCACATTAACCAATATTTCCGAATGAATTCATTTTTTCCTTTAATTTCTCTTTTCAATTTTTTTGTAAACAATTAACTCTGAGATTATTTCAAATTAAACTTTGATTTCTCATCAACATAAATCTTATCTTCACGGGCAAGCCAACCAAGTGCAGAATAAATCTCTGTTTCATCTGTACCTACTAACTTCTGTAGTATAGGTGGATCAACTTCACCCCAGATATCCATCACTTTGAATACTTTACCAGCGTTTTTACCAACTTCAGGAGCAAGATTTGTATTATCTAATCTATAAAAATCTTCATCCTCACGACAAATTTTGTTTTCACGGGCAAGCCAACCAAAACCAGCATGTAACTCATTTTCAGTTAATTGGGTAATTTCCAATAATTGTACTTTGTTGAGAGAACCTTCCCCATCAAGAGCCCGCCATATTTTACCTGCGTTTTCACCGAAACTAACCGTCATGTCCCTCATGGAAATCCTCCACTGTTAAATCTATAATATGACATCATAATATAAGTCTATCTAAAAGGACAGTGGTAAAACAGGGTGAAAATAAGTCAACAATGGTTATAAAAGTACATCTTTTTTAAACCAATTGTAACAAAAACGGGCTTGTGGGGATTCGAACCCCAGGCCAATCGGTTAAGAGCCGATTGCTCTACCTAGCTGAGCTACAAGCCCATAATAAAAACTCGAGGTGCTGAAAAACAACGATTATTATTAATCTTTTTCTACAAGTTTCTTAATTTTCTTTTCATCAATTTTGGAGAGATATTTAGCATCAACACCATCAGTTACATACACATCTTTACCGGCTTGATATATTTTTATATCCTCCTTTTTTGCTTTTTTACCATCTATTTTCAAAATAAGAGGTTCATCGGTTCTAACTTTACCTGCCTCTATTGCCTTTTCAATACTGCCGCTAAGATGTACTTTTTTTCTATCAGTCGGATACAAGCCACCTTCAACAATGATATCTGCCTCTTCCTCCGTCACAGGATAAAAATATTCATCAAGGTCAGCAACTGGTAGATCATCAAGACATATCTCAATACTATGACCATATGTCGCCCGTATCATACCACCATCAATCTGATAACGACCACGTGGATCAGTATCAGCAAGCGCTTCTATATGATGAACACGTAACCAGTTAAAACCAGATCGTCCAACACCAATTGACTCGATAAGTTCAGAAATATCAACCCATCCATGGCCATCCATTATAAGCCCAAGTTTTTCAGGGAAATGACGAAGTGCACCAGCCATAATACGACTTAGCGCGTTAAGCTCACGATCATTCATAAGAAATTTACCTTTTTTTTCACAAACAGGACAGGTCTCGCCACGGAAGTATCCATGTTCATCACATTTAGATAACATAATTCTCAAGCCTGTAATCAAAATACAAAGTATAAATTTTTGTACTATATTGCTATTACCCTTTTTTGGTGAACTAGTGGAACGAGAAGAGCTTAAAAAATTAGCAGGGGAGGAAGCAGTTAAACATATAGAAGATGGAATGATAGTAGGACTTGGAACAGGCTCAACAGTAGAATACACGATATGCAAACTAGGTGAACTAGTAAGAAATGGGCTAAAAATAGAGTGTATACCTACATCAATTCACACAAAGAGAAGGGCAAAAGAAGAAAACATACCACTTACAACACTAGAAGAACACCCTGAAATAGATGTAACAATAGACGGAGCTGACGAAGTAGATTCGCAACTAAACCTTGTAAAGGGAGGAGGAGGATCTCTTACCCGTGAAAAAATAATTGCTTTTAACTCAAAAAAACTTATAATTATAGTAGACGACTCAAAAATCGTAAAATCACTGGGAATTGATTTCCCACTTCCCGTTGAAGTTGTAAAGTTTGGTTGGCAATCTACAAAAAAAGCACTGGAACAATTTGGTTGGCAACCTGCAAGACAAAAACTTGAAGAAATTGGCTGTACCGTAGAACTAAGGAAAGTAATGGGAGATGAACCATTCATAACAGACAATGGTAACTATATATTAGACTGTGAATTTGAAAGAATAGAAAACCCAGAAGAACTTGAAAAAGACATAAACAACATACCTGGCGTAGTAGAAAACGGTTTATTCGTTAATTTAGTAAACGAAGTAATAGTTGGTGGCAAACAAGGTATTTTAACACTTGACAAATAAAAGAAAATTAGTTTGTTTTTAGAATGAAAAAGACAATAAAAAACATGCGAAACAAAAAAACATTTATCAGTTATGATACCCATTGGTTTAGACGAGTGTTTCATACCGCAGGGACTCTGTTTTTAGTATACTATATGCTACCAGATGAGGGTTTGTTATATCATCTAAAAATTTTAGGATCCATTCTAATAGTTATATCCCTTTCAATTATAGAAATCCTCAGATTAACAGGGAAAATAAATGAAAAGCATTTCTTTGGTCTAAGAGACTATGAAAAAAAGAGACCTGCAAGTTATCTATATTTTGGCTTAGGAATGATTATATTGTTTCTATTTTTTCCTCAGCAAATAGCAATTCCATGTATACTATGTGCATGTATTGCAGATCCTGTAATAGGGGAAATAAGATCTAGATTTGGAAAAAAAGAATCATACATTACCGGTTTTCTTTTATGTATGTCTCTTTTTATGATTGCGTGGTATAAAACAGATATCTTGTTATTACTGATAGTATCAATTGTTGGTGCCTCTGGTGCATTACTTGCAGAAATTAAAAAAATCTGGTGGATAGATGATGACTTTTTGATTCAAATGATACCTGCAGTTTTATTGTTGACCATGTTTGTAGTTGCTCAACATTTTGAATTTATTCCCATAGATTATATCCATTCTCTACCAAAAATAATCTACCCGTGGTGAAAAAAAGATATGAATAAAAAAACAGAATGCTTAGAAACAAAAGACGGTGAAAAAAGGATAAGACTGGAAATATTGTTCACCCCTCTAATTCTCATAGTACCATTCGCCATAGGCATACTTTTAATTTACGACTGGTACAATAGAGACCTTACATTAAACCATCTTGAACTAGAAGGAGAACTGATGCTTGGAATCATTATATTAGTTGTTAACATAATTTTTGACATACCATTTGTAAAATCACTAAAAAACATTAAAATAAAATAAAAAGAAACAAAGGAAAGAAAAAAAGATGATGGATAATGTTTTATCTGCTGGTTGGACTGCTGCTTGGGGTAGAGACAATGTGTGTATTCGAGTTCATGAGATCATTGATGTTTATTTCTCCGGATAAGATTTGACTGTTTGTTGTCTCTTCAAGTTGTGTTAGTACTTCGCTTGTCATCTCTTCTGACATTTCTAGGTTTGCTATGTCTATGTTTTCAATGTCAAATGGGTCCATAACGGGATACCAATCCTTACTTTGTATTATTTTCCCTGGTATTTTATATGGCGTATCTCCTATTCCATCGCCATCATTGTCCTGTCCAGTGTAGTCATCCCAGTAGTTACCCATGCTCTTACCAAAGAGTTTGAACTTGTACCAGGTGTTATCAACTCCTACATCGTAGGCGTTTCCGTAGGCGTTTCCCCCATTATTGATGAGGTTGTTATGATGGATCTCGTTGTTTTTGCTACCTTTTTCACAATATATCCCATAGTTGGTTGTATTTTCTATATTATTGGCGATGATTTTATTTCTTGAGGAGTAACCGATTAGGTTATTTCCACGACCTATAGCAATTCCTTCAGCGTTATAATTAAAGATGTTTTTTGAGACAACATTGTTATTACACTCAATACTAATATATATTCCTCTGGAATTGTTTTCAATAGTATTCTTAGAAATAGTAGTATCAGTAATAAACGCGCCTAGACTAATGCCAATATTAAGATCATCCGGCCATCTGCCTTTTATTGTGTTATTTTTTATAGTAGTGAATTTTTCATATTCATAACTACTTCCCCCTACGAGAAAAATGCAGCAGTAATTACAATCTGTAACGGTATTTCCCTCAATTAAATTATATCTTGAACCGGAGGGACTGTAGATCTCAATGCCCATGCCACCCGTATCGACACCACTTCTTATGTTTGAGATTGTATTTCCTGTGATATGAAGGTGGGACTCATCCATTACAGATATACCCCAAACAAACCTAGCAGGAGAACTAATGTCTTTAATAGTATTTCCTCTGATAGTATTATGTGCAGCTGGTTCTACGTGACCATTCATGAGTATACCGCCGGTATATTTACCACTTAAGTTTGAGATTGTATTATCTGAGACAATACAGTAGGATGCATCCATAATATCTATACCATAGGCCCGTTTACCACTTATGTCTGAGATTGTATTATCTGAGACAATACAGTAGGATGCATCCGAAATACCTATACAACGGACGAGCCCCTCTTCACCACCACTTATGTTTGAGAATGCATTACCTGAGACAATACAGTAGGATGCTGAATACCAAATATCTATACAAGTGATGTGTTCAGTGCTAATGTCTGAAAAAGTAAAACCACTAAAATTCACCCGATCTGCAGTAATCCTAACTCCACGTCTAACTTTTGTTATATTTCTATCTTCACCAATTAAATTTATTGATTTATCGATATCAACATACCATTCATTATAGACACCACCGTAAACAAAAACTGTATCACCATCCTCAGCTACTGCTATCCCCTTCTTTATTGTCTTCACATGTGTTTCATCATACCACTCAGGCGGAGCATCATCATCGACATAAATAGTATCGTCTATGGCGTCTATGTCTATTACTATTCGGTGTGGATTAATCTGAGCATTCACAGTCATTGCGGAAGTCGTTAATAACAAGCCTATTATGATTATTGATATGATTATTTTTTTCATTTTATGTCACATCATTACATTTTTATAAAGTAATATGCATTTAATTGGTATATATGTCTTTTGGTAATAATATTACTCCGTTATAATTTTGAAAAAGAAAGGAAAATAAAGAAAAACAAAATTAATAATAAAATAAAAAGAAACAAAGAAAGAAAAATAAAAAAGTAAAACACTGCTCTATTTTAAAAATCTTGAACTAAAAAATGTTGGTAGAATCAACGCAGCAGCAATACAAGAAAGCGAAGTCATCAAAATAACAACCAATCCAAACTCCTGCATAGCAGGTACCCCTACAAAATATATAGCTGCCAAGCCTGCCACTGTTGTAAGTGCTGCTTCAACAAGTGAAAGCCCTGTTTTTTCAATTGCCACTTTTGTCGCATCAACATTTGATAGACCATTTCCCATCTCCTCACGGACACGATGTGTAATATGAACACCATAATCAATACCAATACCAATCATAATAGATGCTATTGAAATTGTTGTAACAGATAATGGTATGTTAAATCCTACAAGGAAACCAGGTTCCCAGATAAGGACAAAAACTACAGGTATCATCGTAAGAAGACCATATAACGATGAGTTGAATATGATAATAAGAGCTGCAAGAACCAACAATAAAGCAATTATCATAGAACGAGCCTGTTCATCGGCAAGTTTTTTGTCAATTGCTACATTTATTGCATCTTGACCAGTTACATGAGAGATATATCCGCCACGTGGTAGTGTAAGACGAGTTTCATCAATTATTTCATTTACCTCATTGATCAATATTTCAATTTCTTCAATGCTTAAACCAATAGGTATGGAAACAACAACAATTGTTTTAGAATAATCTTCAGATATTAACCCTTTATCTGCAATTTGATCAAATAAAACTTTGTCAACACCATAATGTTTTGCTAACTCATCGATTATTTCATTTTTCTTCAAAATATCATTTACTTTTTTTATTTCATCAGCTACAGAATAAACGACTAAACCATTTTCAAGGATTCCTTCTTTTATCCCAATTTTCCTCATTTTTTCTTCCATATCATAGATAGCATCTATCGTTTCAGGATAAGTAAGGCCTTGAGGGCCAACATCAAGATAAAAAGCATTGAAGTTTAATCCACTACCAAAATTCTCTGAATAAGCCCGTAATGCTTCTAGTTCAGATATTCCCTCAGGTGCCATCTCAGAATAGTTAACATCTGTTTTAACATGCGGCAATAAAATAAGTGACATTACAGCAAAGAATATCGCGATAACAATAACCCTTCGTCTATTATCTACAGCAAACTTTGCAAATTTTTTCCAGCCTGAAATATGGATTTTCTTTTCGAATTTTAAAATTAATACAAGACATGGAACAAGAATAGTTGCAGAAATAAAACAATAAAGTATCCCAATAGTACAAGCAAAACCAAATGACACCATAGGTGACATACTAGATATCATTAATGACCCAAAACCAATCATAGTTGTAATTGTAGATAGCAGTATTGCTTTACCAGTTGAACGTAGAATTTTTTCAATTCTATCGATTTTATCATTAATGGATGTTTCTTCTGTGAACCGATTCATTAAATGAATTGAATAATCGACACCCAACCCCATGAGAAGTGCCACAACTGAAACTGAAATAAGTGTCAATTCTGGATTGACAACCCCAAGGGTTCCAAATGTCAAAATAAGAGCATATGCTGGTGGTAGAAATGCAATAATAATTCCTTTGAAACTTCTATGGAAATACAGAAGAACCAATGAAACAAAGATAATAGCAATTGGGAACATCCAAATTAGCTGTTCCATGCTGGTTTTCTGAATTGCTTTCTGTATAGCAATTGTACCAGTTACTGTCATCTCAGTTAGTTTTCCGCCTCTATGGTCAATCCGGTACTGTATATCATCTATAATTTTATCATAATCAGCATCTTCAGATATTTGAACAAATATAACTGCGATTTTATAATCATTTGTATAAAGTATTCCTTTAGCTGCAGCTAAACTAGGTCTTGAAAAATAAGTACGAATAGTACTTTCATCAGATGGAATCCCTCTTTTACCGCCGCCACCCAGATCTCCAATTAGTGGATTTTTTGAATGTTCTTCCTTTATAAGATTGGAAACACTATTTATTTTGACAATACCGTCTATTTCTCCGTTATCTAGTTCTTTTTCATCAACCGTACAGACAATATTCATTTCATCTAAAACATCAGGATGACGGATATCATAGCCTTTGATCAGAGATTCAATGTAGACAATTATTGTTGAACCCATATGGAAATCTTCTACAATTTTATCCCAATCTTTTAATTCAGGTGTATTTTCTGGTAAAAACCCTGATAGATTGGACTCCATGTAAAGATTTTGTGCAAATATTCCAATAACTATAGTTATTATTGTAAAAGTCAATAGAACTGTTCTTGGTTTTCTAACTAAAAGGGTTGCAAGAGATCTCAGATTCATATATCATCAACCCCTTCGTAGATTTTGATTCTAACTGGTCTATAATTTCTATCGTCTTTTGTAAACGTAAGATTTGCAAGTTTATTTAATCGGTCTTCCATTTCATTTGCATATCTCTTTAAAAGTTTTATAGGAGGAATTGCATGATACAAATAAGGGTTTTTTCCAATGTTATCATTTTTAAGTTTCTCCCTATAAATTAATTTTTGTTCATGCATTTTAGAAAGAGTTTCTCTCACAGTACTAGGGTGGAGATGGGTTCCTTTTATGATTTGTTCTGTTCTTGCCCCGTTTTTTCTAATTAGGTAAACATATATGCGGGATTTAGCTCTACCTTTCAGTATTTCACGTACTGTTTTTTCTAAGTTTTTATCTTTAATTGAGCCTGCTTTCCGCATTAAATTACTCCACTTTTATTTTTATTTTTCAATAATTAAGTTGTTTTGTAAGTTTAAATACTTTTCCATTTTGTCGCCATAAAAACGACAAAACATTTTGTGACACTTTGAAAAAAAATAACAACCGATTTTCTCCTGTAAAATAAACAAAACTAAATTATCGTCCAAGGAGGCGATAATATTATATAAAAATGACAATAATATTTTGTCGTTTAGCAGACGACATAATTACACAAAAAAAGATATTGTTAGTTCAAAAAAGTTTTAGTCCAAACAAACAATAAGTCTTAAAATAAAAAAGTGAAAAAAAATGCCTCAGAAAAAAATAAAAGAGATAATTAAAGATATTATATAAAAATAAAACGCTTTTTTATATTGCTGTTTTTCTAATAAACTTGTAACACAGTTATTCTCTAATATACGTTATTTTGTAATAATTTGGTTATAATATGTACAATATAATCTTTAAATACGTATATAAAAACTTATTTATATTATAGACAACATAATTAGTACTAAGTGAAATAAATTGGGGGAAAAAATATGCTCAAAAATAATAGGACTAACGTATTTTTTACTATAACCTTAGCTATAACAATAGTACTCTCTGCATTTACAGCAGCATACGCTGGACCCGTAGGCATAAATATCCCAAAAGACAAAGTAATTGAAAAAACAGCAGAGATAAACAACAACCAAATACTAGGGATAGACATAAAAGTACAAGATATAGATGGGGAATGGGTTGAAGAAACACATGTATTAGTGGGCGACACAATTAGATTTAGGATTACAGTTGCAAATCAAATTAACTATGATATGATAGATGTTCACGTTGAAAGTATTTTGACACCATCTGATATTCTAACATATAGTGAATCACTTGCTTGGAATTTTGACATTATTTTAGCATCTGGAGAAATAATTATCGAGTTTGAAACAACTGCCGTTAAAGAGACAGATGTTAATGGCGTTATTTGTTCTACGTATGTTACAGCAGATTTAGATCCAAAGTATGTAAAAGATGTTGAACGGAAAAAAGCAGATCTAACGATCAAAGAGGCAGAATTACAGGCATCTATTCTCAAATTAGAAGATATTCAGAATAATATTGATAGTCTATTAGCAGAAAAAATACTACTAGAAGAAAAATATAATCAGGATGTACAATTAATCGAGAGTTTAAAACTAGATATAACAAGTAAAGAGCAGATTGTTGCGGATTTAAAAGCATATGAAGAATCTTTGAATATTAAAATAGTTGATCAAAAAGTCGAGTTGGATGCGAAAATTTTAAAAAATAGGGATACGGCAAATCTCTTAGATCAAAACCAGTTAGATATAGATGGTTTAAACGCTGATCAATTAGTATTGCAGGACGTAAAACTTCAGAAAATAGAAGAGCAAGAAGTGTTAGAGGGGCAATTGAAAACTGCGTTAGATGAAATAAGTGCAGGAAATGAAGATGTCAAATTATTGAATAAGAAGATCGAGGAAAAAGACTTGGAGATCCTAGCGGTGGATGGGCAAATACAGAACAATGATCTGTTATTGCAAGGTAAGCTCGATGAGAAAACTGTATTAGAGGCAAAAGATTCTGATGAAACACTTGCTATTGAAAGTTTAAAAGCAGATATCAAAGCTGATGAAGTAAAATTATCTGATCTACAATTACAAGAAGGAAATCTAGAAACAACTGTAGCATTACAAAAAGAGGATTTAAACAATCTAATTTTACTAAACGAAGAAACAAATAAACAGATTGAACAAGCACAGGTAAACATTGATAGTCTATTATCCGAAGAAAGCATTCTGAGAGCTAAGAATCTAAATGAAATACAAACAATAGATGTTCTTAAAAATGACATATTAGCCGCTGAGACTATCTTAGCGGATGTTCAAATGAAAATCGATCAGACAAATCTTGATTTAACTGATCAGCAGGAAAAGTTAGTTGCTGAAGAAGCAACAAAGCAGGATATTGAACTTAAAATAATAGATTTACAAGACAATATTAATGCAAATGAATTATTATTGGCTGATACTCAACAGAGAGTAGAGAATGTCGATATTAAGTTAGCAGCTCAAAAAAGTGATTTGAATAATCTGATTTTATCAAATGATCAAACCAAATTAGATATAACTGCAACTGAAGAAGCACTCAACCAACTAAAAGCCGATCAACTAACATTACAAACTAAGGATGCAGATGAAACATTAACAATAGATGGGTTAAAAACAAGTATAGCAGCAGACAAAATAAAACTAGCAGATCTGCAACTACAAGAAGGAAACCTAATAACAACCATAGATCAACAAAACAAAGATTTAAACAACCTGATTTTACAAAATGAAGGAACCAAACAACAGTTAGATTTGAATCAGGAGAACATTGATGCAGAGTTGTTAGATAAAGCTGCACTTGAGACCAAGGATACTGATGAAACTCTTGCTATTGAGGGGTTAAAAACTGGTATAGCAGCAGACGAAATAAAACTATTAGATATAAAAAATCAGAAGACATTGGTTGAAAACGATTTAGCCGCAGAGAAAGCAGAGCTAGAAAGTTGGGTTTCAATAAATGATCAAACTAAACAAGATATTGCATCGATTGAGGAAACACTCAATCTGCTAGAATCTGATCAACTGGTATTACAAACCAAAGATGCGGATGAGACAGCGATAATTGAAGCATTAGAAGCAGATAAAGATGCAACAGAATTATCTTTGAGTGATACAGATACAAAGATAGCAGAAGTTGATGCTGAGTTAATATCTCAAAAAGCGAGACTTGCTGAGCTTGAAGCAGGTTATGAACAAACTGTTTCAACAATAAATGCAAATCAAGAAGTTATTGATAGTCATATCTCTGAAAAATCAAGTTTAGAGCAAACGAAACAGGATGCAGAAGATGAACTTTTTACTTTAAAAAGCAATTATGTTGCATCGATTTTAAATCGAGATGTAGATGGAATATATACTTATTCTCATGCAATTGCAAGTAAAACTGAGGAAATTAGTTTAATCGATGGTCAAATTGCAGATACACAATCCAGTATCAATCTTTTAGAATCTGAAAATGAGGTTTTACTAAACACAGAGGCAGATCAAAAAAGTGAGATTGATGCTCTTAAAGAATCTATTGCGGCCAATGAATTGCTTTTAATTGATTTAGCGGCAGAAAAAGCAGGTTATGAAAATGATTTACTCTCGATTGATGATGATTTAGAGCATTATATTTCACAAAACGCAGTTACTAAACAATCGTTGCAAGAAAATCAAGATAGCATAGACAGTACAGGTGCAGATTTATTAGTATTACAAACCAAAGATGCAGATGAAACATTAACAATAGATGGGTTAAAAACAAGTATAGCAGCAGACAAAATAAAACTAGCAGACCTGCAACTACAAGAAGGAAATCTAGAATCAACAATAGCAACACATAATGGAGATTTAAACAATTTTAAATTGCAGAACGACCAAACTAAACAAGATTTACTTGATGTTGACGGGAATCTTGATCTTTTGAGTCGGGAAAAATTAGCGTTAGAGATTAAAGATGCTGATGAATTACAAGGTATTGATGGACTTGAGAAAGATCTTGCTGATAATGAATTAAAATTAATTGATGCGAAAAATCTGAAAATAATAGTTGAAAATGATTTAACCGCAGAGAAAGCAGATCTAGAAAGTTGGGTTTTAATTAATGATCAAACCAAATTAGATGTACAACTAAATCAAGACAACATTGATGGTACAGAAGCAGATTTACTAGTATTACAAACTAAGGATGCAGATGAAAAACTAGCAATAGATTGGTTAAAAAATGATATAGCTGGAAATGAATTAATTCTTGTTGACCTAGCAGACCAAGAGAGCCTAATTGGAAATGATCTTGCTGCTCAGAAAATTGAGTTAGATAGTTACATTCTACAAGATGAAGAATCTCAACAGAAAATTGATGACATTAAAAGTACAATTTTGGTTGATGAGGGAATTTTAAATGATTTAATTCAACAGGACGATATACTAAAAACATATATCAATTTGAAAAAGGCTGATTTGTCAGGAGTGGAATCTGATAATGAACAAACTAAACAATTACTAGGTCTAAAGCAGTTAGAGATAGATGATTCAAAAGTTGATCTATTTGCATTACAAGCCAAAGATGCAGATGAAACATTAACAATAGATGGGTTAAAAACAAGTATAGCAGCAGACGAAGCAATATTAGCAGATATAAAACTAGAAGTGGACACAATTAACAATGGTATCTCACTTAAATCCCTAGATTTAAATGATAAGATAGCAGAGAATAATCTAACGCAAAAAACATTAGCGCAAACATTGTTAGATATCGATGGTTTAAACGCAGATAAATTAGCGCTACATGATTTAAAACTAGAGAAAATAGGTGAGAAAGAAGCTTTGGTTACGCAATTAAAAACAGTGTTAGATGGAATAGGAGAGGACAACGAAAATGTTAAGATACTCGCTGCGAAGATAGAAGAAAAGGACTTAGAGATTCTCTCAACAGATAAACAAATACAGAACAATGATCTGTTATTGCAGGATAAACTCAATGAAAAAACTATGTTGGTTGAACAAGATTCTCTTGAGAAACAATTAATCAATGGGTTACTAATTAGTATTGACTCCGACGAAAAACTTTTAGTAGATGCAAAGGAAAAAGAGGATTCATTAAAAGTTGAGTTAGTATCTCAAAATGAGGAGTTAGATAGTAAATTGTTAGATGCAGATCAAACATTAATAATAATTAAAGACAAACAAGCCGATATCAACGATTTTATTAATTATAAGAACATAGAAAGGCAGATTAACCTTGACTTAGAAATAATAATTGATGATATCAAAAAGAAGATTAAGGCCGATGAAGAATACATCGCGAAGATAAATGATGAATTGCTCAATTTACATGATGGTATGGCCCGGGTTTTTGTAAATCCTGCCCATGTTGAACCTTTGCCACCTATATCCGATCCTGGTGGACCATATGAAGGATATACAGGGGATGTAATACTTCTTGATGGAAGTAACAGCTATGATTTAGATGGAGAAATTGTTGGTTACAAATGGGATTATACAATTAAAGATAGTTTCCCAATAAGTATAGGTGAAGGAGAAACAATAGAATATACATGGAATGAGCCAGGTACATATGATCTTCGTCTTGCAGTCATAGATAACGATAAATTAAAAAATTCAAGTACAACGACTGTAATGATTAAACCATCTCAAGGACCAGAAAATACAGATCCAGTTGCAAATGATGACTATGAAGAAACCGTTGAAAACATACCATCTGATTTCAACGTGTTACTAAATGACCAAGATTTAGATGGGGATATATTAAGTATTAACTCAATTGACATCTCACCAGCAAATGGTATTGCTAGTATCGTCTCAGATGAGATTCATTACATTCCAAATGATGGTTTCAACGGTTCAGACAGCTTGATATATAATGTAACTGATGGCAATGGAGGCTATGACACTGCTACTGTTTATATAACGGTTCATCCACCAGGCACCCCTCCAGTGAATCATCCACCTGTGGCAGTAAATGATCCAAGGATATATGTTTATGAGGATAGTACAAATAAAGCTATTTATGTTTTGAGAAATGATTTTGATCCAGATGTTGGAGATACCATAGTTATTAACTCGATAGTATCTTTTCCATCTAATGGTACAGTAGAAATCTTTGGGGATATAATTTATTATACCTCTGATGCTGGTTTTAATGGTACAAACAGTTTTACATACAGCATTAGAGACAACGATGGAGAAGTTGATACTGCCGAGGTTACAGTTAAAGTGTTCAAGAAATACAAAAAGACAATAAGCAAACCAGATAAAGAAGGGGGATACATCTATTTCCAGGATAATGAGACATATACTGCTAAAACATTGCTGGGATTGTTTGGTTTAGATGCTGTAATTCTTGGACCAATAACAATTAATGTAGATGTAGATGAAAACATTGGTTTTGATGTACTTTGGACAGAACTATGTATTGATAGTGAAGAAAAAGTAAATTCGACTGAGACTAGTTTCAGTTGGACATGGAGTGAACGGATATTTGGATTTTATACTATTGAAACTGTTATACACGGTGAAGATATTGAAATATATGACGAAATTGATGTTTTGATTTTAAGCCTAGGCTACTTATAATATATTGTTAGGAATAACTTGATTTAATCTCTACTAAGTTAAATAATGAGAAAGTAAAAGTAAATTTCTCTTTTTACCTTTTACGTAAATCTAATTTATTGACTAGAAATATAAAAATTATTGTTATTTATTTTAATTAAAAATTACCGGTAAATTAAAATACTCCATTCTATATCTATTATTTTAAAGGATAACGGGGTTATTAAAGGTTATAGTATGATAAATAAAAACATTTATATACTTTGTGCTGTATAATTAAAGCACCCTGAAATCTGAAATGGGAGGCAACGAAATAAATGAAACAAACAAAAGTTGTAATAAGTTTGATAATGGCGCTAATGATGATCGCTTCTACTTTTGTAGTAGTAGCAGGAAACGTAAACGGACCAAATCCAGGACTCACTGTTGAAAAAACAGTATGGGACGGGGAAGCATGGGTTGATCTGATCTATGCTGAGATTGGTGATGACGTAAGATTTAACATTACAATTACCTACTATCCTGTTGATACACAACATGGATATAGAGCAATAAATCTTGTTGTAAATGACACTCTTCCACCATGTCTTGAGTACAATGACAGTGCAGTGATAAAGCATGGAGATAACACATATTATGGAGAAAGCCTAATAGATGGCAAGACGATATGGTGGTATTTAACCGCTGATTACGGTATAGAACTCTGGGATAACGATCCAGACCAGCCAAGAACTGTTTATATAGAATTCAATGCAACAGTTGTAGACTATGGGGAAAATGTTAACCATGTTAAGGTTACGGGTACGGAGAAATGTAGCAATGAACCTCTTTTTGGTGAAGATGATGCTACAGTTATTGTACTAGTACCAGAGAGACCAGGAATAAGTGTAGATAAGAAGGTTTGGGATGAAGATACAGAAGAATGGATAGACGGTCCAATAGAAGCTTTTGTATGCGAAGATCTAACTTTCAAAATAAATGTTTCAAATACTGGAAATGTTGCATTACCAAGTGTGATATTAAAGGATTACTTACCATCATTTTTGACATATAACTATGATGCAACTGGTAATGTTGTAGTTGAGCAAGATCACTACATTGAATGGCATCTTGGTACAATACTTGTTGGTGGTAGTGTTGAAGTAAAATTCTCAGCACACGTTGACGATATAGGAGAAGACTATAATGTTGCAAATGTTACCTCATGTGCTGGTGTAACTGATGAAGACGAACTTCTAATAATTGCAAGACCACATATAATCGTTGATAAACAGGTATGGAATGGTACTGCCTGGGCTGATGAACTTGGATCTGTTCGTAAAGGTGAAATTGTAACCTTTAAGATCACTACTACATACTATGGAGATCATCTGATGAAATGTATGCTTGTAAGAGACATGTTACCACTAGAATGCCTTGAATATGCAGATAATGTAAAAATCTACATTGACGGTGAACTAATCCCTGAGGGAGACCCAAGATACCCAACAATTTATGTTGGAGAAGGAGAAATGATAGAAATATGTGATTATGAATTCTACTTACCAGAAGGTGCAATAATTTGGGATTGGACTGATGCTGAATTTGCCCTTAATGATGGTGAAACCGTTGTAATTGAATTTGATACAATGGTTAAAGAATATTGTTGTCACGTGGTAGAAAACTGTGTATTTTCAGCTCTTTGGGGTTGTTGTCCATGTATTCACTACTTTGGCTATGACTGTGTAGATATCAAATGTTGCCCACCACCAACCACATTTACAAAGAAAGTACTAGATGGTCAAAAATGGGTTGATGAAATAGAAACAGTAACCGGCAGCACACTCACATTCAAACTTGAACTTGAATACTTTGGAAACGAAAACCTAACAGAAATCCAGTTTGTAGACGTGTTACCATGCATACTAGAATTCGATGATAATGTTTATGTAGACGTTGATGGCGGAGATGCAGAACTTGAAACTGTTGGAATATCTGATAATGGTAAAACAATATGGTTCAACTTCACAGGCAACCTCTCCGATGGTGGTAAGATAACAATAACATTTGATGTCCTCGTAACTGGAACCACAGGTGGATGCTGTGGATGCGAACCATGTATATGTAAAAACCGTGCATGGGTATTTGGAAAAATAGGATGCGTACAACAACCTAACTTCGAAATGTACGATTATGTAACTATTACAGCATCAAGCAACTGTCCACCAAGTATACCACAACTAACTGGTGACGCAGAAGGTGAAGAAGATGAAACACTCACCTTTAAAGCATACACTACTGACTCAGATGGAGACGACGTATTTTACAAGTTTGACTATGATGACTATACAACTGGTTGGCTTGGACCATACACTGAAGGAGTGGAAAAAACATTTACATACAGTTGGGATACCGCCGGAATCTATGATGTCAGAGTAAAAGCCAAAGACATTCATGGTGCACCAAGTGAATGGTCATATCCAATTGAGGTAAACATTACAGAGGCAGAAGAACCACCAGAGGAAGGACTTGACATAAGCATTCCAATGATTAACATCGGCGGAGTAAGTGCAATACTAGAGAACACTGGAGAACTCGACATCAATGATATAACCTGGAATATTACAGTTGGCAAAAGCGGCTTCCTTGGCAGTAAAGTATTCGCAGAAAACAACGGAACCATCGACACATTAGAAGGCGGTAACACCACAATCGTTACTAGCGGAAAGACTGGAATGCTCAGATTTGTATTACTTGGCGGATACGTCCGTGTAGCAGCAAACTCACCAGATCTTGATGAACCAGTAGAAGTAACAAAGAAAGCATACATGATAGGACCAATTGTAATAGTAATCTAGAAACACGATAAATAAGGATGTACACACATACATCCTAAACTCTTTTTTTTATCTTTTTGATGATGAAAAGTTTATTAATACAATAATTTGTGACATGTTTTAAGTGAACTAGTTATGGATGATAAAACAAGAATAGAAAAAGATATTGTGATGTTTGAAGAAAACATAGAAAAAACACAGAAAATGAGCCTAACGAATTCTCAGAAAAAAACAATAACTCTTGCAAGTCAATACTATGAGGATGCGGAATATTACCATAAAAAAAAGGATTATTTTACTGCTTTTGGCTGTATTAACTATGCACATGGTTTACTTGATGCAATTATAAAATTTTAACTAAACAATATTTTAATCTCATCATCAGGTTTAATTTTCAATTTTTTTGCTGCATCTCCCTGGTTAACACCTATTTCAAGATAGTTACTACTACCAATTGTTGCAAGTATTTGTCCCTTTTTTACAAAACTATAAGATTTTACAAACAAAATCTCTTTTTGTTTATCACCAATAAATGCCATGATCTTTTTATCAAAATCCAAAACTCTTCTAAGCATCTGCCCATCAATGTTAGTTATAATGTTACCAAAATGATCAACATAGATTATTTTCCCAGATGCTGTTTTGTCTGTTATTTCACATTTTCCAAAATCAAGATCAATATAACTATCTGTTAGCGTGCCTATTTCTCCAAAAGGAACACCGTTTGTTATATGTGCTGCAACAGGTGTAAAAATATCACGACCGTGAAAAGTGTCAGAAACACTGCTTAGCACATATTTAGTGTTTGTAATCTCATAAACCGTGTAATCTCCTAGGATGCGTGCGGAAGGTATTAGCAGGCCGTTATCTGGACCTATGAGTATTTGACTACGAGTTGTAACTATTATTCCTTTTCTATCTGTTCCAACACCGGGATCTACAACAGCTACATGTACTGTTCCTGTAGGAAAATAATTTACAGCCGTAAGAAGGGTAAATGCTCCTTCACGTATATTATGTGGCAATATATTGTGAGTTATATCAACAAGTCTAGCATCTGTAATAGTTGATGCTACTCCTTTCATCTGTGAAACATAACTGTTTTTTGTTCCAAAATCAGAAAGAAATGTAATTATTTTCATCAAATTTTTTCTCCTCAGGAATTCAAAATATCATTACTAGTATTTAACATTGACAAATATTTCATGGTTTTTGGGTATTTTTTCAAAAAAGTATTTAAGTTAGAAGTATGCATATATTATGTGGAAGAGGATTTTTGTGAATAAAGGGTACAATAAAAAAGACATGGAAATTTTAGCAGGGATTTGGGATAAAACCGGCAGTAACTCTATGAAATGCCCAGAATGTGGGGGTAAAATGGTTCTGATTCAGGTTGAACCAATTAATGATGCTTACAATGCATATATCCCATATGACACAATTATTGAATGTACTCATTGTGATTTTAAAATAAGGGCAGAATCATTTACAATACTAGGTAGCATAAAAGAATTTGATACTCATAACGTTGAAATAGGTAGTTGGTCACCTAGTGGCAGCAGGGTACTATCTAAATATGAACATGTTTTAGACTACGAACTTTTGAAAAATCTTAAGAAATCCGGTGAACTGGTAGAATTTCTAATTGTAAACAATCAAGCTATACAAGTAATAGGGTAATGTTAGATTTCCCCTCCAGCAATAATAGCATTATACGCTTTTTTAGTATGACAAAAAAATAATTAATCTGTCAAAATATCACAGAACATTTATATAATATTAAAACCAAAAAGCTATATTAGTGAGAAATGTGGCAAAGAAATCTAAAAAGAAACAACCACCAGAAGAAATTTCTATAATATGGGTAAACGTAGTTGAATCATTTTGCTAGGAATACATAATATCATCATACCCATCAGATTCTTGACCGATATTGGGTTTGATTGCTTTACGTTGATGTTGTTTTTTTCCGATAAATCTAAAATCATTTCTCAGTAATCTTATATATGTTCTATCTGAAAGTGGCTCTAATTGAACTATGCCTTTCACCTGGAATTTATGCAAAACCCGCTCAACCATTTTCTCTGAAACATGTAGTTTATTTTTAACATCATATATGGTTACAGGATAAGTTTTCTGTAAAAATCTTATGATTCGTTCTTCAAGAGTTCCAGTTGTGATTTCAATCATAAAACTAACACATTAAAAACTATGGTTAACACATAGTACCATATGCACGCATGCCATCTTCATCACTTTTAGAAAGTTTCACTACATCTTTTTTTAGTTCACCAGGATAACCGTCAGGGAAATCAATACATCCCTTGCAGATATCTGATCCTATTGTTTTTTTCAAACTATCTATACTTGTGTATGCAAGAGAATCAGCATCAACTTCTTCTGCAATTTTGTTAAAAGTTTTAATCTTATCATTATTATCTAATGCTATGAACTCTTTTTTACTACGCATATCAATACCGAGATAACATGGAGCGATAAGTGGA
This sequence comes from Thermoplasmata archaeon, assembly GCA_030640585.1. Taxonomy (GTDB): domain Archaea; phylum Thermoplasmatota; class E2; order DHVEG-1; family DHVEG-1; genus DAOWIZ01. The sequence goes on along the minus strand of DAOWIZ010000089.1, from coordinate 598 downwards.
GGGCAACCTATTCGTATATGAACTTCTTTTGCACCAGCTTCTTTTATACCTCCCACCAACTTTCGAATGTTAGTACCTCTCACTATAGAGTCATCAACTAACACGACACGTTTGTTTTTAAGAACGGAACGTAAAAATGATAATCCCTCTTTAACAACTTTATCCCTATCTTCTTGAGTCTGATGAATAAAAGATCGTTCATCTTTATCCTTCATTAGTCCTTCATCCAAAGGTATACCAGATTCTAGCGAATATCCTGTAGCATAATGACGTCCAGATTCGGGAACAGGCACAACTATATCGGCATCAACAGGATGGTTTTTTGCTAGTAGACGGCCCAATTCATAACGAACATTATGAACAGAGCGGGTATTTATACGTGAATCAGGTTTTGCAAAATATACATATTCAAACATACATGGTGTTTCCGTTTTTTTGACAACTTGTTTTTCAAAAATATTACCATCTGAGTCGATTATTACAACTGAACCACCAGGAATATCCTTGACATATTCGAAATGTATCTTCTTAAAAACACGAGTCTCAGAAGCAAGACAATACATACCATTAGATTTGCCAAGGACCAATGGGCGGATCT
>DAOWIZ010000037.1 GCA_030640585.1 Thermoplasmata archaeon | reverse complement strand
TTGGAGATAATGAATATCTTCAAAGAAGTAGATGAAAACACAGATAAATACCTGGTTTTAGATTCGCTTAGTAACTTAATAATTTATAACGACCCAGATATTATCACTGAGTTTTTCTATCATTTAATCAATCGAACAAGAGCAAGGAACATACATACAATTTCCATTGCAATAGAAGAAGAAGGGATGGACAAATATCTAAATAAACTAATATATCTAAATGATAAAATTCTCAAAGTCCGAGACTCATTTATTTGAAAATGATAATATGATGAGGCCTAGCAAATTATGCTGGAGTCATTTTAAAAAATGGGATCCTGGAGCCGTGCAGTTTGGATGACATAACCAAACACGACAGATGATGATGGAATGGAATGCGAACGAATAAAAACAAATTTTACAAGAAATACCGTGTAAAAAATGACAAAAGAAGAATTTATTACAACTGGAATAGAAAAACTTGACAATCTCCTAGAAGGAGGCACACCAAAAGGTTTTACAATACTTATACTTGGAACACCTGGTAGCAGCATAGAAATACTTAGTAAACAACTAGCTACAACAGGTAAAGTAATCTATATTACAACAGAAGAAACAGAAGAAGAAGTAACCGAAACCATAGGTCGTTTTGGGTGGAATAAGAAAAACATAGAGTTTGTTGATATAGCAAAAAAATACTCAGAAACAGTACTTTCAGGTGAACAGAAAAGAGTAAGTGTTTATCAACAAAGATCAAAAATTAAACTCAAAGAACTAATTGAAATCGGGTCCTCTGGTATGCCGCCAGTTGCTAAGAGTAGTGAAGATTTCTTAGCCATTCTCTCAAATAAAATTAAATCTTCTGATTCCAAAAAGATAATAATTGACTCACTTGACTTTTTCCTAAGTCAATATTCCCAGGATGAAGTAATTCGGACACTTCATGCAGCAAAAATTAGCAACCTTAAAAGCAAAGGAGCGCTTTTTATCATAATGACCAAAGGCATACATGGAGAAACATTTGAAAGAAAAATGGAAGGAATAGCAGATTGTGTACTGGAGCTAGAAGTACTTCAGAAAGGATCTACTTTTGAACGATTTCTTGCTGTTAAAAAAATGAGAAACTATGCAAAAAAAATTGGTATAGCCAGATATACAATTGATAGCGATGGTTTTGTACTAGAGATGATAGAAAGAATAATGTAAAATACACATTTTATTTCTTTTTTGTTTTACTTGTTTTTTTACTACTATTCTTATAAGATAGGTAAAGAATACAGTTGTCTTCACCAGGGCAAACGATCTGGGTAGGTGTAAGATTGCACCCTGGTTTATCTCTGTGTCGTATTTTTGATTTGAAATTACATTCAGTTATCATAAATATTCACCCAAGCGGCCCTTAACGTCAAATTCTTTATAAAAACTTATCCATATTTTACATAAAAAACATGGTTTTTTTACTATTAGATATGTATGTGTATATGTATGTAAATATACATGAGCCGTGTATTTTATAAATGAGGAACGTTATTTACTTCTTGGATGCATGTGGATGGGATAAATAGCGAAGGCACTAGTGGTAGTTCTCCAGATGTTATAAGACCACTTATTATTAGAGCTCTTAGGAGAAGTAATGTTAGGAAGAAAATCGCTGAATATTTGTTTGAGATAAGCCCCAGTTGCAGTTATACTTCTGAAATAGCTTATAATGTTAAAACCACGCCTACTAATGTTATTGGTGCACTACGTGGGATGGAATCACGTTATAGGGAAGAAGAATCCCTTCTAAATCTTAATATTGTTGAAGAAAAAAGCGGTGGTAAAAATATTAGGCTCTACGGCCTTACAACGTTTGGCCGGGAAATGATGGAAGAAGTCAATAGACGTAGATAAAAAGTTATTAGTTTTTTTATGTAAGTTATGTAGTCTTTTACCATAAGCTCTTAAATAAGGAGTTATATATATCGGATTTAAATTTATAGTAATGTCTGGGAGGCTTAGTGTTATGAAAAGACCAGAGGTTCCAAAACTAAAAGTAGGTACAGAAAAACTAAAGAAAGGATTTGCTAAAATGCAAAAAGGTGGCGTTGTAATGGATGTTACAACCGCTGAGCAGGCAAAAATAGCAGAAGATAGTGGTGCTGTTGCAGTAATGGCTCTTGAGCGTGTACCAGCTGACATACGTGCAGATGGCGGTGTTGCCAGAATGGCAGATCTATCTATTATACAAGAAATAATGGATACAGTTAGCATACCTGTTATGGCTAAGGCCAGAATCGGTCATTTTACAGAGGCACAAACATTAGAGTTCCTTGGCGTGGATATGGTCGATGAATCAGAGGTATTAACACCAGCTGACCCATTTTATCACATAGATAAACATAAATTTACAATTCCTTTCGTATGTGGCTGCAGAAACCTTGGTGAAGCTGTACGTCGTATCTGGGAAGGCGCAGCTATGATGCGTACCAAAGGAGAAGCAGGTACAGGTAATATAGTTGAAGCTGTTCGTCATCAAAGAATGGTAACAACCATGACCAGAAAACTAGGTGAACTGGATAAAAACGAGATGCATAATCTAACAGAAGAATACTCGAATAGTTATAAAAAATCCACAGAGATACTTACCGGTAGAAAAGTAGATGATTCTACAATAGTTTTTGAAGAATATACATATGAACAGATTAAACAAGGAATATTTGAAGTACTGGAAGAAATCAAAAAAATTCAAAGATTCCCTGTTGTAAACTTTGCAGCAGGTGGAATTGCAACACCAGCAGATGCAGCGATGATGATGCAGATGGGAAGCGATGGAGTATTTGTAGGATCAGGTATTTTTAAATCACAAAACCCTCGTGAACGAGCAAAAGCAATAGTAGAAGCAGTAACACACTATGATGAACCTGCGATAATTGCAAAAGTTAGTAAAAATCTTGGAGATGCAATGGATGGAATAGAAATTGAAACTATACCACCAGAACAACGTCTTCAGGAGAGAGGATGGTAAACGGACTATCCATTGGAGTAATTGGGATACAAGGTGCAATATCTGAGCATGTAACAACCATAAAAAACGCTTTGAAAAAAACTAATACTCCTGGTAATGTTTTTGTTATACGACATAAAGAAAAGATAAAAGAAATAGATGCATTAGTACTACCTGGAGGGGAGAGTACAACTATTTCAAGGGTTTTATACAAAACAGGACTTCATGATACAATTCTTGAAAGAATAACTGAAGAAAACCTGCCAACAATGGGAACCTGTGCTGGTTGTATACTACTTGCAAAAGAAATAATCGATACCGCTAAAGATGTAAAACTTCTTAAAACAATGGATATGCAAGTTGAACGAAATGCATTTGGACGGCAAAAGGAATCCTTCGAACAAAACATACAAATCAAAGGTTTCGCCATGCCATATAACGCTGTTTTTATACGCGCACCAGCAATCATTAAAGTATGGGGCAAATGCAGGGTTCTTGCAGAAATAGATGAGAAAATAGTAATGGTTAGACAAGAAAACATCTTGGCTCTTTCATTTCACCCTGAACTTACAGATGATCTCAGAGTTCATGAGTATTTTTTAAAAATGATTAAAGAAACTAAAAATTAAAAAAAAGAAAAACTAGGATTTAATTTAATAGTTAAATCCTTATACTTTCATTATTGCTAATAGGAAAATTCCAAGAGCAACTAATGCTCCTATAATAGCACCAATGATTGCTACTATGCCATTAACAACAGTTCCAGCAAAATCCAGAGATGGTATAAAATTAAGTAATCCAGCTCCACATAGGAACACAAAAAATACAATTAATCCAATAAGGACCAATATCATACCTACCATTCTACTTTTACCAGATCCAAAATACGCAGTAAATATTCCTGCGATTATACTTGCAACGGCAAATACTAGCGTCAACATGCCTAGGAAATAACCAAGTAATTCTTCCATTCTTTTTCCTCCTTAAAATTTTGTTCCTGTTAGGGTTTTAGTATCAATTACTCCCTCTATTGCCCTAATCTTATTTACGACTATGTTTCCAAGTTTCTCAAAATCCTCAGCCTCAATTTTAGCTATAAGGTCATATTCTCCAAAAAGCGGATGTAGTTCAACAATTTGTGGCACTTTAGATAACTTATTATATACTTCATGTTCATGTGCAGGCGCTGCACTTATTAGCACGAAACCTATAGCCATAATTTTCCTCCTTTTTTACCCTTATATGGTTTTATGATATAAATCTTTTCAAAATACTGTGTCATTCTATAGTGAAAACAGTTCAAATTTTATCTTTTCGTTTAATTTTTCATGTATCTCTTCAAATAATTTAAACGATTCTTTAAGTTGTTTACTATTACCTAATATTATGGTGTTTAATCCTCTGATTGCTGCATCAATTGCTGTATCTGTTACGCCAAATTCAAAGTCAGGTTTAATTCCTATTTTATAACATGTGGATTTAGAAAGTACGTCTAATATGCCGATTTTGTCTATATTTAAACTCTGTATCTTTTTTTTCAACTGTTTAATATTTACCTTATTATCATCTGGTTTAAGTTCAAGGAAGTATATTTTTCCAATGTTGTGATCAATGATTCCTTGTAAATTTTTTATTGTTATGCAGTCATCTATTTCTGCATTAGTAGTTGCAATTCCTATGGATGGAGATTTTTTGTTTGCATTTGCGACAAGCCAGCCGTTTTCCATGAAAAGACCAACGTTTTCTCCTTTTTTTATGGGTGTTTTTGCAAGTGCATAGCAGTCTTCCACTAATGGCACTTTTTGTATTTTATCATCTACAAATTTCTTTAGATTTGTTAGTTCTGTTTGCAGTAGTTGCGTTCCTTTTATTGTTGGTTTGTATTCATTGTTTACTTTGTGGATAAGCCCTTGTTTTTTCATTTTTTTTGTGTATTCAGATATTGCTTGTTGTGTGATTCCTATTTTTTCTGCGATTGGTGAAAGTTTTGAGTAGTGTTTTGTGTAGAGTTCATATAGTATTAATATTTGTGTGGATAGTGATTTGTTTCTTAGTAGTTTCATGCTGTTGTTGTAATGTAGTTGTGTTTAAATCCTTTACGATTTTACAAATTTACTTGTTTTTTGTAAAGTAATATTTATATATTATTATTCTGCTTACTGATAAAAAATCACTTTTTAGAAAAAAACAGGGGAAAATAAAACATGAACAAAAGAAAAAATCAGATATTAACACTAAAAAAAGCTGGCGCAATCATAATAATGACATTATTACTAAGTGTAATAGTAGCAGGTGCAACACCTATAAACACACTAAAGAAACAACCCATATCAAATTTCAACTCAAAAGCATTTATACTGACAACAAACTATATGAATAGCTCTTTTTCAGTTATAGATCTAGAGTCTGAAAACGTAGAAGAAGACATTGCAGGAACACATGGAGATGACCAAGTACGATACTATGATGGAAAAGTCTATGTTATGAACAGATTTGGATATGATTGCATTGAAGTTTTTGATGCTGATAACAATTTTGACAAAGTTTTTGAGTTTTCAACAGGGGTCGAAACTAATCCACATGATATTGCATTTATATCAAAAAACAAAGCATATGTAACATGTTATGATAGTACAGACCTTTTAATTGTAAACCCAACAACCGGTGAACATCTTGGCACAATAGATCTCTCAGAATATGCAGATGAAGATGGATTTCCTGAAATGGATAAAATGACGGTTTTCAACGTTTTTGGAATAACAAGAGTTTATGTATCAATACAAAGACTAAACAGAACTGCTCGGTATGCTCCTACTGACACTAGTTATATATTGGAAATAAATGGTAGAACCAATCAGGTTACAAAAGCAATTACTCTTACAGGTGTAAACCCTTTCACAGACCTTGTACTTGATGGGATTCATCTATTAGTTGGTGAAGCAGGTAGCTGGTTTGCTCTGGATGGCGGTATCGAGCGTATAAATATCTTAACGGGAGAAACAGATGGATTTATTATGACGGAGTCAGAACTAGGTGGAAATATCTTAGACTTTGAAATATATCCAAGATACACGAGGATACCTGGTTTAATCCTATCAGTTATAGAACAGTACTTTGGAATCTCATTGTTTGATAGGTATAATCATGCATTGATAAGCGATCTTTCATTTAATACATCACTAGTTGCCTTTGACTCAAATGAAAAAACAGTTGATAAAGTGTATTCAACCAATGGATATCAACTCGCAGATATGACCATATCTAATCGTGGAATGATTCTTCTTGCAGATCGAACACCAGGCATGTCGGGAATTCGAATTTTTAATGCTGTGTTAGGAACCCAAGAAACAACTGATCCAATAGATGTCGGAACTTATCCTCCTGTACATATTACTATTATCTAGAAAATAAGGTGGAGTTGTGTTAATTGATAAAAAATTGAAAAAAATAATCCCCTTTCTAATAATTTCATTATTATCTATATCAATACTTGGATATGACTTTCTAAATGTAACACCTGTTGAAAACAAAGAAGATAACATTATACAAAACCCACTTGGTCAAAACCAAGAAACACCTGCTGATGAAATAGCAGAAGAATTACAACCGGAATCGAAAATTGAACTTGATGAAAAAACAGAGACTACCATATTTAATGTATATTGGGGAACCGTAAACGAAGAGTTATCTTTTGAAAAACCAACCGTTATAACAAAAGATGCGCCTTTTACTCAGACAATAAAAATCTCCCGGGACAACATCAAAAGTATAACCTTTGAGTTAACCTGGGATGATGATTATACAGCATCGTTTTTACATTTTGGAAAAGACACATTAACATTTACTATTAAAAACCCTGATGGGGTGGAAATATACAATGAAAAAACTACAGGTAAAGGCAATATGAAATATACAAAAGACGATATTAACCCTAAACCATCAGTTAACAATATAACATCTGAGGATGAATATGATGCTCTTAAACAACTCTTTAATTATTATAACTCTAATTGGAAAGATGAGCCTATTCAGATAGAGATAACTATTGAAATTGGGGAAATAGGAATAATTAGAAGATTATTGGATAAAGGTAACGATTTTGATCTGTCTATATCATATGAATATTACAAACCAGAGTTGGAAGATACAGAGGACAATCCACCAGATACAAAAATATTAACAGGGCCAATTGGGACCATCAACTATGATGATGTAACGTTTACTTGGACTGGATCTGATGATGCAACTCCTACAGGATCTTTAAAGTATTCTTACAAACTAGTCGGAAAAGATCCAATCTGGTCAGGTTGGACTTCTTCTACATCAAAAACATACAATAACCTTGCAGATGGATCATATACATTTAAGGTAAAAGCTAAGGACGGAGCAGGTAATATTGATACTTCGCCAGCAACAAGGTCTTTTACTGTAGAAGTTGGAGGAACTGAGCCAAACAGATTTGCAACTACTGTTGTTGAACTTAACTTTGGGGAGGATCATCATGCTGGTTATATTGATCCAAATATGGTACTTGGTGGGCCACATGGGAAAGGAGAGTTAATAGGTTCTCTTAATGTATTATCTCTTGGTAAGAATGGAAATATTACACTTGGATTTGATGTAACAATAACTGATAAGCAGGGTATGGATTTCATTGTTTTTGAAAACCCGTTTCATCTCAGCGCTCAACAAGATCAGATATATGCTGAACTAATGTATGTTGAAGTTAGTACTGATGGCGTTAACTTTGCAAGATTCCCATCGATTTCAAATACACTGGGTCCGGGGATGATTTATCCTGATGATGTAACTAATCTTGCTGGTGTAAACCCTGTCTATGCACATATAGATGAAAACGATATTGATCCTTTTAACCCAGATACAGCTGGTGGTGATGCATTTGATCTATCTGATCTTTTGGATCATCCAATGGTACAATCAGGTGTTGTTGATTTACAAAATATCAGATATATCCGACTAATAGATATCGTTGGTGATGGATCAAACCTTGACAGCAATGGGAACCCGATTTATGATGCAATTGATATGGATAATGGTGCTGATATTGATGCTATATCTGTTATTAACTATACATAAAATGGTGGTGAAAAACAAAATTGTCTCTCTATAAAAAGACCGGTGAGAAAAGAGACATAGTAAAAATAACCGGAGTATTTGTTGTTTTTATATGTTTAATAGGCGTTCTATATTTTGTATCAAACTATCAAAGCAGCAGTATTACAACTAAATACTTGGATGACGCAGGTCCATTTCCAGTACAAGTCATCGTTACACAAAATTATGGTGAAGAAATCATCCTAGATGAATATGTCAATGTTGAACCTGGAGAAAACGTTCTTGATGGTTTAAAACAGGTGGCAGATGTAACATTTAACTATGGTGGAGGGTTTGTTGAGTCAATAAATGGGATAAAATCAACTTTTTCAGGAAGTCTTGGAGATGAAAATGACTGGTTTTTCTACGTTAACGGAATGTTACCACCTAATGGTGCCACAGATATTTTTTTATATCCTGGTGATATTGAAAGATGGGATTTTCATAACTGGGGATCAGATAGAATAACCACAGCAATCATCAGTGATTATCCTGAGCCTTTTTTACATGGCATCAATGGAATACGCCAGGACACAACAATTGTTTATTCAGATGAATTTTACTATGCATCTGTTGCATTACAAAAATCACTAAAACAACATCATATAACATCAAATATCAAAAGTTTTGAAGAACTTTCAGATAATGAAAAAACAAATCATAACCTCATACTCATTGATACCTATGAAAATAGCCTGATTGGTGAACTTAATAACAATGCTAAAAGCCTAGGTTTTTTCATAAAAATCAAAAACAATCATATAAAAACCTTTGATGCTGCAGGGGAAGAGGATCAGGTTTTTGATCATGGGGGGGTAATTCTTGCAACACAAAACCCATGGAACCTTCGTGGTAACTGGAATGGTGAAAATGTTGTATGGATAATAACAGGTATAACAATTGAAGATGTAACAAATGCTGCAAAAGTCCTCATAAACAATAACCATGAGATAAAAAACACTGCAAGTATAGTAATTTTTAATGAAAAAATTTACAAGGTGCCTTAGTTGAAATTTGCGTATCAAGATAAAAAAACACCAGTACATAGACTCCACCCAGTTTGTAAAATCATATGGGTTTTAGCAATAGTGCTGGGAAGTATGCTTATCGATGACCCAATTTTACTATTACTATTATTTTTATCCACTATTGCTTTTGCAATAATTGGAAAAATCCTACGTGAGTGGTGGTCATTTGTTAAACTTGCTTTATACCTCTCAATTTTTATCATAATAATAAATGTTTTAGCAAGTCAACACGGATCAACTATTCTTTACAGCATCCAAGGATTACCTATCCTGGGAACTATTAGCATTACCCTAGAAGCTATACTTTTTAGTCTGGGAATGTCATTACGTCTTTTAGCAACCATTTCTGCATTTGCTATACTAACATTAACAGTTAACCCAGATGATCTACTTCAGACTATTCTATTGTTAAAAATTCCATATAAAACTGTGTTTACAACATCTATTGCTACTCGTTTTATCCCCTGTCTGTTAAAAGATATTGATACGCTGCAAAACTCTCTTAAAACACGTGGATATAAAATGGATGGAGGAAAAATTATATCAAGAATTACAAAACGTGCGTCTCTTATTTTGCCATTGCTTTCCAATTCCCTTGAACGATCTATTCAATCTGCAGAAGCAATGGAATCTAGAGGATTTGGATCTAAAGGAAAAAAAACATTTTACAAAACAGTTCAAACAACGCAAACAGATTATTTTTTTATTTTTTTATCCCTGTTACTATTTGTAGTATTTGTAGCAATGTGGATATTAAAAATTGGTACATATGAGTACTATCCAAATCTTACACCCATCATCTTTACTTTTTCTTATATTGCTATGGGCATGTTCCTGATTATACTGATAACGGCCCCAGCTATTTTTTCACCGTTGAAGAAGGTGATTGATCTTGATTAACATAAAAGATTTAACATTCAAATATTCAGATGACAAAAACATATCATTGAATAACGTATCATTATACATTGAAGACTCAGAATTTGTTCTAATAACCGGTCCATCAGGTTGTGGGAAATCAACACTTTGCAGATGTTTAAACGGGTTAATTCCATCGTTTTATGGCGGAGAAATATATGGGTCAGTCAATGTACAAAATACTGATTCACTTCATACACCAACAAAAGACATGGTAAAAAAAGTGGGAATGGTATTTCAAGACCCAGAAAATCAACTTGTTGCAACAGATGTAGAAAGAGAAATTGCTTTCGGGCTTGAAAACCTAGGAATGTCAAAAAACCTAATGGCAAAAAGAATCGAAGAAGTCTTAGATACCGTTGGTATTGATCATCTCCGCTATCGTCAGATATCAAGTCTTTCCGGTGGAGAAAAACAAAAAACAGCGATAGCATCTGTTTTAGTATTACATCCAGAAGTCTTGGTATTGGATGAGCCAACATCTGAACTTGATCCAAAAGGAGCTGAGGAAGTAATTCAACTGGTTAGAAGGCTAAATGAAGAACTGGGATTAACAGTTGTACTTGTTGAACATAGGATAGATAGAGTTTTACAAGCAGTGGATCGTCTAATTATCATGGACAAAGGGGCAATAACATATGATGGTAAACCTAGGGATTGGATAAATGCAGATGGAGATAAACTGCTCAGCATCGGAATGCCGCCAATATCTCGTTTAAGTGTAAAACTAAAACAAAAAAACATTGATACAAAAATTCCACTTACAATAAAAGAAGGAAGGCAGTTTTTTTCACCTGTTTTTAAAAAAAATTCATGGAAGAACTCTACCAAACCACGTGTTAATACAAATAATAATTATGACAAATGCATTGTAAAGACTAGTAAACTATGGTATAAATATCAAGATGGACCAACTGTTCTCAGGGATGTAAATATCAATATTTTCAAAGGAGAATTTGTTGCCCTTATTGGAAGAAATGCTGCTGGGAAAACCACTTTTGCAAAACTATTAAATGGGCTTTTAAAACCCTTAAAGGGAAAAGTAGAAATAAATGGGTTAAACACAAAAAGTACAACAGTTGAAAACCTCTCAAAATATGTTGGATATGTATTCCAAGATCCTAACGTGCACCTTTTTGCAGATACTGTGGAAGAAGAAATCACATTTATGATGAATAACCTAGGATTTTCTAGTAATGCTATCAAAAAATCACTTGAAATAATGTTAAAACAGTTCAACCTAGATTACTGCCGGCATATGTATCCTCGTTCCCTGAGCACCGGGGAAAAGCAAAGAGTTGCACTGGCATCTGTTCTTGCTGCAAGACCACAACTCTTAATACTAGATGAACCCACTCGTGGCCTTGATTACGGGCTAAAAAAGAACCTTATGAACTATATAACCAGATATCAAAAAAATGGTGGAACTGTTATTCTTATAAGTCATGATATTGAGATTATCGCTGAGTTCGGTGAACGCGTGATTCTCATGGGTGAAGGAAAAATTGTAGCAGATGGGGATAAACATCAAATCCTTGCAAACTCACTTCATTTCTCACCACAGATTAACAGGCTTATACAACCATTTGACAAATATGGGGTTCCTTCAGATATATTAACAGTTGAAGAAATCATGCAGGGTTTTTAAATGGAAAAAATTCATATTATAGGACTAACAGTTTCAATTACTTTCATTATAATACTTATCACAATTAGCAGAAACGGGGTTTATGATATATGGGGCATAGGCACCCTTCTTATGATGATATTGACTTTAGGAGTAATGTTTTACCAGTTTGAAAAAGGAAAAATAACATCAAAAGAAATATCACTCATTGCAGTACTAAGCGGTGCTTCAGCTATTTCACGAGTTCCATTTGCAGCAATACCAAGTGTTCAACCATGTACATATATCATAATATGCACTGGGTATGTATTTGGCCCTGTTGCAGGTTTCATGGTTGGTGCCACAACCGCACTTGTTTCAAACATGTTCTTAGGTCAGGGTCCATGGACAATTTTTCAAATGTTTGCATGGGGCATGATTGGAACTACTGCATCATTTTTACAAAAACTAAGAGTTAAACAGTTTGGGCTAGTTGTTTTTGGAGTTATCTGGGGTTATTTGTTTGGCTGGATCATGAATTTATGGTACTGGACACTTTATATTTACCCCCATACTATCTATACCTTGGGATTTTCTATGTTAAGCAGTGTATGGTTTGATACCCTACATGCAATTGGCAACGCAATATTTTTATTGATTCTTGGTGAAAAAACAATTAAAATATTCATGAGATACAAGCGTCGATTCCGTGTTGAATATTCACCGCATCCACCAACCAGCAAGTCAACCAAAATCTGAAAATATTCATTTGACATGATAAAAATTTGTTGTGCTGCC